>JBEIIK010000131.1:0-5784 GCA_040380835.1 Ignavibacteria bacterium
CGTGTCCGGTTCGTTCTGCTGGTTGCCACCCGTTGTATCGGCAAGGGTGTTCTTGATGTCACCGTTCTTCCACGATCCGTACGTGCAGTACAGATTGTTCTGAGCGTCCAGCCCAAGCTGCGGCCAGCGGCTGGCATTGTCGAAGAAGCGGAGGTTCATCGGATAGCCATTGCCATCCCACTCGCCCCCTGCCGGAGGTGCCATGAAGAAGATGTTATTCGTGCCCTCCTTGATGTACCCCATACCGGCCGTGCGCTGTGTAGCGCGGTCGTTCATCACGAAGATGGTGCCCTGACGGGCACCGTTGGTGTCCTTGCGGACGACGTACGACGGAACCACACCAACGACGACGTGGGTCGTGCCTTCGCTGTCGATGATCACGTCAATGTGACCATTCGGCGTCGGGACAGTGTCCGAACGGACCTCAAATGTGCCCCATTCGTTCTCCGACGAATCAACATCCGTGTAGTTTGGAGCAAACACGACACGTGCTGCATCGCTCGGCCATGTTTCGCCACCATCGGTCGAGGTGCGCGTTAGAAGGCGCAGGGAATTGTCCGTGTAGGCGATCACAACCTTCTTGCCTCGGGCGGTGATAGCATAGGTGTCGCCTCCGAGACCAACAGGGAGGTTTCCTTCCGGAGCTGTCGAACCGGTGAAGAGCGTCTCTTCCGACCAGCCGAAGCCACCGTCAGTCGAGCGGCGATACCCGACCTGATTCGATGGCGATGCGTCGCTACCGACGTTGTGGTTGTAGATCAGGTGCGTGTTTCCGTCACCGTCGGCAGCAGCGCGCGGCCACAGACAGAGCTGCGAAGCATCGGTCACTTCCGTCATCATGGCTGGCTGATCGCCAACGCCGCCATTCGTAAAGAAGCGGATCGGTGGGTGCGACGGGGTGCCGACAACACCATCCTTGTACTGCACAAGAGAAGGCCATCCAGCGCGGGTGTCCTCGATCTTTTCCCAGTTGTCGATTCCAAGCTGTGGCTTGTCAGGGTTGCTGACATCCAGGAATGTATAGTGCGAACCGCGGAAGTTGCCGGCAAAGCCCGGGATGCGTGTTGTTACGTCGCGGGTAGAGTCCTTGGAGACCATCCACACCATCTGGACATACTTGTCTGGACCGTCCTGGGTGTAGACCAGGCGATTTGCCATCGCACCGTTGGTCTGGAAGTCGTAATACGTGAAACCGACTTGCACTCCGGGCAGTTCGGCTTGCACCGCATCGACGACTTTCGGCAAACGCGAGCGCGTGAGAACGGCAGAGCCCGTTGGCCGCGCTTCAAGCTCGCTACCCAGATTGAGACGGGGCTCAACAGACTGAACATTTGAAGGGATGAGGGTGGCCGCAGATGGCTCAACGGCTATCATGGACCGCGTCCGTTGTGCTGAAAGTTCTCCGACGACAAGCGCCAGGAAACAGACGAGAACGGTTGTACGAAGTCGGGAATTGATCATGATGGTCCTCGAAGTCAATCTTCCAATGGGTGGTACGTGCTGGGCGCACAATATACAACGGATTTAACACCTGATATTGTATCGAATTACCCACCGGCAACTTGATTAGGAAGCTTGCTGTTGCCGATCCTCCAGGGATGGCTCAGTTGGCCCCCTGCAGGCTGACGATCCATCCGACGAGCGTTAGGAGTCCGAAAACCAGACGGGTAATGGTCCAGACCACCGCTCCAGTGATGATTCCATAGCGCCAGTTAAGGCCTTCCCAGCTGACAAGGGCGATGGCTATCACCAGGTACTGCCAGAGCGACAGAAAGCTGATACGCTGCAACCAGGTAAACAGCATTGGCGCATCCATCGGACGCAGCAAGACACCGGCGTGAAGGCCCGCCTGGGCTGTTTTGAACAAGACATGAAGGACGCTGGCAAGCAGCGTGTCAAGGATTATGATGGACGAGGCTGCGCAGACCGCGATCAAACATTGGGAGAACGTGACAGTCAGATTGGTCATAAATCTCATCAGGACCATGAACAGACCGGCCACGACAACCATCGAGACGATAGTTACGATGAGCGCTCCTCCCAGCGCAGCCGTGAACTGACGCTGCGGGGCGGTCAGGTCCAGCTGGGATGTCTTGACCGGGCTGGTGGCGGAATTCTGAAGCAGGATGCGCGACTCGGCAGCCAGCGCAAGATCCCCCTGCTCCCAGAGAGCACAGACGGTGTTGGTAATCGAGACACAAAGAACGGCCACGGCGAAGACCGCCGTGACCGCTTCTTTTGAGATCTCCTTGATGCGCGTTGGATCGGTGACACCGTACCAGAGCGCTCGGAAGGCTGCTACAACGCGCACCTCAGGGGGCTCCTTAGCGTCCTGCCGGACGGAATGCTGTCTCCTCCGCCGGCTGGTTTATCTGATGTTGCAAGTCGAATTCGAAGGAGTAGATCGAACTCTGCAGCAGGTACCTTGCCGGCATCATCACACCGTCAACGAGGGCGTATCCGCTGAACCGCTCAATTGTGGTTATGTCGCCCATCGGTGTTTTTTCATCCTTTTCCCGACGCGTCAGCATGTAAGATGTCGCATCAAGGAAGTATCTCTCCGGAACACCACCCGGGCGCTTGGCTTCGATCTCGATCTGACCGTCACGTTTGCCCTTGAGCGTTACCGCATAGCCATCAGCGATCATAGTCCTGATCGGAAAGATCCGCGCTTCGATCATCATCTGGCTACGCTCGTCAGCCTGCGCCTCCCCGGCACTGCCGCCCATCAGCGACAACCACGCAGTGGTGCCGTCCACCCACTGCTGCTGCTTCATTACTCCGAAATCGAGCTCTGAATACTCTTTGTTGGGTGCCATGCGCAGGCGGTTCATCGAACCCGGATACTCCTTACCCTGGAATACCATCTTTCCGATGCCTGTAGTGCGGACCGTGCGCACCGCACTAGGTGCACCTAGCGCAGTGGAGTGCTTTTCGACCAGCTGCTCGAAGGTCATGCCGATGTCTTCGTAGGGGGCTTCCTTGGCCGGCTCAAGATCAAGTGTGAACTCGCGGATCGGACCGAACGATTCGAGTTTCGATCGGACGTCCGGACTGCCAACCACGACGAATCGCAGGTTGAACATACCCAGATACCGCTCGGCCGATTTCTGAATGTCGGTGGCTGTGAGGTTCTCAACACGGTTGGTATAGTTGGCCACGTCTTCGATGGGAACCTCGTTGAGCCATGCGTTCTGTAGAACAGCGGCAACCGTCGACGGGCGTTCGAAGGCAATGCGGTACTGTCCGACTTCGAGAGCAATGCGGCGCTTAAGGGCACCCTCTTCGGGACCTTCATCGGAAAGTCTGCGCAGTTCACGCAGCATCACGGTCAGCGCCGAATCGGTCACCGACGAACGCACTTCAGCACCACAGGCAATGCGATTGTAGCGGCGCCCGCGCGTGAGCACCGAGAACGGAGAGTATGTGTAGGAGTACGTTTCGCGCAGAGTGTTGAACAGCAAGCTTCCGAAACCAGAACCCACATGGCTGGTCATGATCGAAGTAGCGTCAAAATCATCCGCCCGCACGGCGGGTCCGGCCGCACAGACGATGATGGTACTCTGTACCGAGCCCTTACGCGGAACAAAGTACACGCCGGCCGGCTCGGTTTTGATATCCGGGATGGCAATCTCCGGGCGAGCCCCCTTCTCCCAGCTCCCGAGATACTTTGTGATGAGCTGGCGCGCCTCATCGAGCGTTACGTCACCAACGATGGCAATGGAGGCCGAGTTTGGACGGATGTAGTCGGCGTGAAAGTTTACGACGTCCTGGCGTGTGACGGCCTTGATGGTTGACTCCAGCGTGCGGCGGGCAAGCGGATTGTCCATGCCGTAGATAACCTTGCGCGAGAGTGCCCCGGCGATCTCCATCGGGCGGGACCTTCTTGAAGCGATCGAAGCCACGTACTGTTGCTTGAGCTTTTCGAGTTCCTTCTCGTCGAAGATGGGCTCGCGAAGCTGCTCTCCAAAGATGTCCATCACAAGGTTCGCATGCTTCTTAATGCACGAGGCGGAGATGGTCATTGATTCACCGGCCGTGCTGACACTGATCCCCGCACCTACACCATCGAGTGCCTCGGCGATCTGGAGTGCGGTACGCTTCTTTGTACCCTTGCCGAGCATGTCACCGGCGATGGCGGCTGTGCCTTCCTTACCCGTCGGGTCATAGGCCTCGCCACCACGGATCACCATCGACATGGTGACCATCGGCTGTTCGTGATTCTCAATCACGTATACATGCAGACCATTGGGGAGGTTGAACTCCTGGTACTTCGGAAACGCAAAGGCGGTAGCGGCGAGGGGCTCCGGACGCACATTAAGATCTGGCTTGACGTCCGCAGCCTTGGGCTCTTCCACCTTGACCGGTGTGATCGGAGCAGTAGCCCCCTTCTTTGGCTTCGCGGACTTCTTCTTAGTCTGGGCTGCTGCCGGCTCAAGTGCCAGGCACAGCAGGGCCATGACGGTTGTGATGATGCTGAGAGTCTTACGCATGGCTCTTATCCTTTCGAAGGCAGATAAGTGAGAACAATGCGCTGCTTCGAACCGAACATCTTCTTTGCCACGCGCTTGATATCGTCCGTTGTGACCTTCATGTACTTCTTCATTTCATCGTTGATGGCACCCGTGGTGCCATCAAAGCGATACGCATTTGACAGAGACAGTGCTTTCTGATAGACGCCCATGCGTCCCTGGACAAAGTTCATTTCCGTAATGTTCTTGGCCTTTGTCAGCTCCTCTTCACTCACGCCACCGGCGATCAGACGCTCGATCTCAGCATCGATCCCCAGTTCAGCGGCCGCAGGGTCCTTGCCGGGAGCAACGATCCCAATACAGAATGTCATGCCGATGTACTCCCTTGGAAACAGCGACATCTGGGCCTGCACGACCACCTGAGAGCTATCGACCAAGGAACGATACATCCTTGATGATTCACCGTTCGACATGATGGTCGTCAGCAGGTCGGCCGCATAGACGTCTTCGTCGGTCTGTGGCATTGAGCGATAGGCCATGAAGATTGCCGGCAGCTGGGCCTTGGGGTCGTTGACGGTTTCACGAAGTTCTCCGGCAAGGGGCTCCATGGCTCCAATGACCGGACGCTTCGGCTCAGGGGCCTTGGGGTATCCTCCAAAGTAAGCGTCAATGGTCTCACGCACGAGTTTTTCATCGAAGTCACCACTGACCACGAGAATGGCATTGTTTGGCTGATAGAACTGATCATAGAACGCTTTGAACTCAGCGATCGTGGCACTGTCGATATGCTGTGCCGATCCGATCGGAGCCCACTCATATGGCGTGCCGGCAAACAGGGCCTTCTGCGCCTTCTCGAGCCAGCCGCCATACGGGGCGTTGTCATAGCGGTTCTTGCGCTCTTCTTTGACGACTCCGCGCTGGGTTTCAACGCCGATGTTGTTGACCTGGAGCTTGCGCATGCGCTGGGCTTCGATCCAGAGTCCAAGGCGCACCTGATTGGACGGCAGCACAAAGTGATACACCGTCTGGTCGTTGCTGGTGAAAGCGTTCAACTCGCCCCCTGCCCCGTTGACCATTTTATCGATCGTCGAACGTTCGATCTTATCGGTCGATTCAAACATGAGGTGTTCAAAGAAGTGGGCAAAGCCCGTGCGTGCAGGATCTTCATCCCGCGAGCCAACCTTGTAGTGCAGCACAGTGGCCACAACCGGGGCGGAATGATCCTCATGCAGGATCACATGCAGACCGTTAGGTAGATCGTACTCGTTGTAGGCAAGGGGCTTGTACTGCGCAAGCAAAGTCGTCTGCAGCA
>JBEIIK010000132.1:0-5733 GCA_040380835.1 Ignavibacteria bacterium
CAGTTGGTAGAGCACAACCTTGCCAAGGTTGGGGTCGCGAGTTCGAGTCTCGTTTCCCGCTCGACGACGCAAGTCGTCACTTCCTCTTTATGCTGCATGCCTTGCCATCTCATTCCCCCCTGATGGCGAGGCATTTTTTTTGTTGGTCTTCGATCGTGACAGCACATTTTTTTCTGCCGTAGATTTCGTGTGCGCCGGACACTATGAAGTGATCACTGTGCGTCATTGTTGTCGCGCAACCATTTACCATTGAAGTTCATCACCTTAGATCGCCAGCAATGATCAGTCTTGGTCGACCTTTCCTCCATCAGCGTGGGAGCCTTTCATTGCGCCACATTGTGCCGATGCTTGGTGCTCTTGTTAGCCTGTTATGTAGCGGTCAGATCGTTTCGGCCTCAAATGACGCGTCAGTGCGAGTTGTACGGTCAACACCCTCGGAGCTCGTCATCAGTGTTCTCCCGGTCAGGGGGCTTGATACATTGTCAACGTCGGACGGCACAGTCCTTCGGCCTGCATCACCCCTTTCCCGAATGATGACCTCCGCAGGTAAGATCTTCTATGTTCTGTCGTATGACATCATCGTTCCGGGTCCTGATGGGTTTGAGATGCAGCAAGCAGACTTCACAACACGCAACACTGCTGCGGCGATAGAACGTTTGGAGAAGATCAGACCGCAGACGCCTCAGGCGCTATGTGACCAGCGCATTTGCCTGCGATACGATGGAATTGCCTCAGACCGGCATGTTGCCAGACTGAGCATCGTGATCGCAGAGCAGAACGCTGAAGGATTCTCGATCATGACATCATCGACGATCCGTATTACGTTTCGAGCACCCACCGCCGGGCAGGGAACAGCGTCGTCGCCGGCATCAGCTGCCGTGCGGGCTTTGAATCCTTCAGCCCCTTGGCATGTCAAGCAAGAAGATGTAGCTGAGCGATCCAGAAAGTCCAGCGGCGATCGGCTCCAGTCGGAGAATCCTGAGCAGTTCTGCCGCTTTAGCGTCTCGCGTGAAGGGGTCTATCGTATCACGGCTGACCAGCTTCGTGTTGCGGGACTGCCAACCGATGCTGCAGCAGCCTCGACCGTCAAGGTCTATGGGGGAGGCGGTCTTGAATTATCGGAAGTAGTCAGTGGTGCACTCGAAAACCAGCCACGGCAGCAGCCCCTTCTTGTGAAGACCAATTCAGATGGTTCGCTCAGTGAGGTGATCTTCTATGCGACCGGCACGACCGGCTGGCGCAACTCCGGCGATTCGGTGCGGCACTACATCAACCATTATGCAACCGAGGCCGGTTACTATGTGGCCGTTGGTGGAGAGCCGGGCCTGCGTGCGCAGGTGCGCGAGGCATCAAAGCAGGAGCCAACAGTGCGACCTACCGTTACTACTGGACGTGTCTTTACCGAAGAAGAGATTTTCAATCCATTTGCGACGGGATCAGGTCGACGCTGGCTTGGTCGAACGATTGAGAACCGTTCCTCGGTTACGGTCACAATGCCCCTTCCTGGATTGATTCCAAATGGCACGATCATGTATCGTTACGTGGCCGGCCACCGCGGAAATCTGCCGGGAACGGTCAGTCTTTATGAGTCCGGCACCATCATCAGTCAGTTGAGTCTGCCACCGGTGCCTGAATACATGGACGTCTATACCTCCATCGGCTGGGGTAGCATTGCCGCCGCCCGCATACCTAGTGACGGCAGAAGTGCGGTCCGCTTTGCCTACACATGTAATGACAATTCATCAACCGGAGCGATTGACTGGCTTGAAGTGCATTATCCGCAGAGTCTCGAAGCCCAGTCCAATACCTATACCTTCTGGTCCATACCAGGTGATGGTGGTGTGCAGGAATATTCGATCAACGGATTCAGTGCTCCGGTCTATGCCTATGAGGTCACGGATCCTTCGCGTCCGGTGCTGATTGAAAATGCCGCTTCCGTCGGTGGCATGTTTGCCATCCGTGAGCAGATTGGTAAAGGTTCTCTGCGCCGCTACTATCTGAGTAGTTCGGTACAGAATGTCAGTGCGCTTTCACGTGTGACTATGCCAGATCTGTTCACCGCAGAGCGTCGTGCCGATGTCATCGTTATTACTCATCCTGATCTGCTGGCCTCTGCGCGTGAGTTTGCGCAGTATCGCCAGAGCCGGGGTCGATACTCTGTGAGTGTGACCACCACAGATGAGATCTACCGAAAGTATTCCTATGGAATGTCTGATCCGACTGCCGTGCGCGACTACGTGGCACAGGCCTACCAGCTTTGGTCGGATAAGCTTTCACATGTGGTTCTGTGGGGTGACGGACACTATGATTACAAGAACATTTCAACCTCTCAGAAGAATCTGGTACTGCCCTATGAGAGCCTTGACCGGGACAACTCTTCGATTGGACTCTCGACGTTTACCACCGATGATTTCTTTGCCCGTGTGCGCGGAGACGATCGTCGTTCGGATGTCGCCATCGGACGCATACCAGTGCGCAACGATGCCGAAGGCCGCACGTACGTGGCAAAGATCCGTGCCTATGAAAATGGCGCTTCACAAGATGACTGGCGCACGCGGATAACTCTGGTGGCAGACGATGGCACAAAGGAGAACAACCTCTCTGATGGCTCGACGCATCTCGATCAAAACGAGTCCCTTGCCAACTACGTTGTGCCCAAGGAGTTTCAGCAGAAGAAGATCTACATGGTCGAATATCCGACCGAAAACGTCGCGCGTGGACGTCGTAAGCCAGCTGTGACTCAGGAACTGCTGTCGACGATCAACACAACCGGTTCGGTACTGCTCAACTACATCGGGCATGGTAACCCACGAGTCTGGGCTCATGAGCAGATCTTTGTTCGCGAGACAACTCCCGGTGACATGCTCAATGCAGCCAAACCATTCTTTCTAACAGCAGCCACATGCGATTTTGCACGCTACGACATGACCGAACTCCAGTCGGGTGCCGAAGAGCTCCTTCTCAAGGCCGACGGTGGAGCCATCGGAGTGTTTTCTGCTGCACGGGTCGTCTATTCCTCAGATAATGCCCGGCTCAACAACGAGTTCTACGACGATCTCTTCACCCGGCTTCCAGATGGCAGCTATCCAACGGTCGGCCAGACGATGTACCGCGTCAAACAGGTATACAATGGTACAAACGATGAAAAGTTCATGATCCTCGGAGATCCGACGATGCGTCTGCTCGTGCCGGATCACCATGTACGTTTTTCGACGATCAACGGTGTGAGCGTCAATGCCGATTCGACTACGATGACCGTTCCGGCTCTGAGCACCGTTGAGCTCACTGGGTTTGTTTCATCACCCAACGATTCGCTTCCCGACTCCACATTCAACGGTCACTTGACGCTCTCGCTGGCCGATGCCGCAAGGTATGTGACCGTGTACGACACTGATGTAAACTCCTCCAAGAATGTCTTCTTGCGCCCCGGTGCCGCTCTCTACAAGGGGTCATTCCGTATTGATAAGGGGCGATTCACAGCATCGTTCGTCGTTCCAAAGGACATATCATTTTCAAAGAATCTTGCAGCATTGTTCGGATATGCTGCATCGAATGACAACCGCTATGCAATGGGTGTGACGCGCCGTGTCGTTGTCGATGGGGTCACCGATGTAAGCGATCCGGAGACCGACGGCCCTGATATCAATGTCTTTCTCGATTCACGAAAGTTTCTCCCGGGCGGAATCGTTCGGGCCAATCCGGTGCTGATCGTCGACCTTGCTGATGCCACCGGAATCAATACCACCGGCGTCGGCATCGGTCATGATATCACGGCTCAGTTTGACGATGCCAATGATGTGGAGATCCTGACGCCATCGTTCACCACGTCGCTCGAGAATCCAAGAGCCGGAACGGCGCAGAAGCAGATTTTCGGTCTTGGACCGGGACTGCACACGGTGACCGTCCAAGGATGGGATGTGTATAACAACGTATCGCGAAAGAGCACCATCTTCCGTATCCCTGAGGATCGGGGATCGATCGTTGGCCAGGGTCTTTTCAATTTCCCTAATCCGTTTTCGACGTCAACCACGATTCGCTTTACGCATGCCAGCCAGCGTCCATTCAGTGCCGTCTTGTCGGTATATGACCTTCAGGGTGGCCGCGTTATCGAACGGCCTATGCAGATCCAGGATATGCAGACGGCGGACATCGTCTGGGACGGCAAGGACGAACTTGGCGTTTTGGTCCAGACGGGGGTGTATCAGGTCGTCGTTCAACTCAAAGATGCCGATGGCACAACATCGCATGTAAGTGGGAAAGTAACCCTCATTCGCTAACTTTGCCCCCTGACAAAAGTGGGTACCATGGAGTGTTTCATGACGGTAGTCCGGCGGTTTGTTCTCGCTCTGACAGTCTTTCTCTCAACGTCGTCTCTGGCCTGGTCTCAGGCAGGGGGCGCTGCGGTTCCGTTTCTGCTGATCACGCCCGACTCGCGTGCCAGCGGCATGGGAGACGTCGGTACGGCCATGACCGAAGATATCAACGCTGTGTTCTGGAATACCGGAGCTCTTGCCTTCAATGATGCCTCGAACCAGGTAGCGCTGAGTTTTGCAAAGTGGCTACCCCAGTTCAATGCCGACCTGTACTATTCCTACGGAACCTACGGTCAGTATGTCGAAGAACTCGGAGGGACGATCGCCGGCTCATTCATCTTCATGAATCTCGGTGAATTCACCAAGACCAATGAAAATGGACAGGCCCTGGGCAAGTTCCGCTCGAATGAATTCTGTCTCGGAGTCTCTTACGGCACACAAGTGGGCAAAGATGTCGGCCTGGGTGTACAGGTCAAGTACATTCAGTCCAACCTGGCGCCTGCCAGTGCCGGTACTCCAGGTGCAGGCGTGGGCATCTCGAGTGCCTTTGACATTGGAGTGCTCTGGCGCCCTTCGGATCTGAACATCTTTGGCGAGGATTTCAGCAATCGACTGCGTGTTGGCGCCAACCTTCAGAACTTTGGTCCGAAGATGACCTATGATCGTGAGTCTGATCCGCTGCCAACCAACCTGCGCCTTGGTGTTGCCGTAACGGTCCTCGAAGATGAGTTCAATAAACTCACGTTCACCTCCGACATCATGAAGCTGCTCGTGCGCCGAGACGGGAGCAACTCCGACCCACTTCCGATCTCTCTTGTAACATCATGGGAGCGCGGTGGACTCGAGACCGGCTTTGGCATGGAATATCTCTACGACAAGTCAGTAGCCCTGCGCGGTGGTTACTTTACCGAACCGGCTGCCGCCGGAGCACGCGAATACTTCACTCTTGGCGCTGGTGTGAACTACGACATCTTCCGAGCTGACTTCAGCTACTACATCACGGTGGAACAAAACCACCCGCTCGGCAACACCCTGCGCTTCTCCCTCATCGTGGACTGGGGCCGGGAAGGGAACTAGGCACTTACGGAGTTACGGAGTTACGGAGTTACGGAGTTACGGAGTTACGGAGTTACGGAGGACCTCGTCACTAGTCACTCGTCACTCGTCACTCGTCATTCGTCATTCGTCATTCGTCCTTCGTCACTCGTCATTCGTCACTCGTCACTCGTCATTCGTCACTCGTCATTCGTCACTCGTCATTCGTCACTCGTCACTCGTCACTCGTCACTCGTCACTCGTCATTCGTCATTCGTCATTCGTCATTCGTCATTCGTCACTCGTCATTCGTCACTCGTCATTCGTCACTCGTCACTCGTCATTCGTCACTCGTCATTCGTCACTCGTCACTCGTCACTCGTCA
>JBEIIK010000133.1:0-5726 GCA_040380835.1 Ignavibacteria bacterium
AACACCCCCGGCATGAAGGACCAGGATCGTGACCAGGAGATCAAGCAGCTCAAAGGCACCATCGCCCAGTGGCGGGAGTTCATCGGCTTTGCCGAAACCGAACGGCGGCTCCGTTCAAAGGTCACGGCCGACGTCACCCTGGACACGTCCGGACTGCGCGAGCGTTTCCATCTTGCCGCCTCTACGGTCGCAGCCGATGTCGTCCTGGTGCCCTGCGCCAAGGATCTCCCCCGTCCGAACGTCACCGAGCTTCAGACCTACCACAAGACTAACTCCGCCCAGTTCACCACTCCCGAACCAATGCGGCGCCTTGCAATCATGAGCTGGCCGATGACGGCGGCCCCGATCGACTCTTCACTTGTTCTTGCCAACATAAACCGCTTCGTCGGCCTTGTTAACGCAGCACGCCAACCCCGTCAGAGAGACTCCGTCTGGAACAGCGTCTCGAGTACCACGTCCAACGGCAGCATCCGACTGTCGGCGGACTCCGCCGACCAAGCCGACTTCTATGCCCGGGTCCGCGGCAAAAAGGTCGGCACCGCCATTGGACCGATCATGCATCCGTCGGGAGTGCACATCCTGCTCATTGACTCGGTGATCAAGGCCAAGGGGGCCAAGTCTCCCGTTGTGCGCATTCGCTATATCCTGACGCCGATCGAACCCTCCCGGCAGACGGTGGACAGTATCCTCGGAGTTGTCAGTGAAGCCGTGCGGCTATATGAAGAAGGTATCGAGCTGGGCGCCGTTGCCGGACGTTTCGGACGTCAGATCACGCTCTCGCCCTGGTTCTCGGAACGTCAAAAGATCTACGGCTCCTACCGTCTGCCGCAGGTGGCCTTCCGAACCCAGGTGGCCGCTGCCTGCGACCCGATCGACACGCCCGAAAAAGGCGTTGTCATGGCCGTTGTCATAGATAGTGTTCCGGCCGGCCCCCTTCCCTTTGAAGCCGCCATCTACCGGATGTCGGATGCCATTGTGCGCCAGCGTGCATGTGAAGCCCGACGCGACCTCGCGAAGATCGTCAGGGGGCTCTGCTCACGCATTGATGGAGGCGTCCTCTTCATTGCTGAACGTCCCAAAGAAGCGCAAGTGGCCAGGGGGCTTACCATTACCGGTGACGGGTACTTCGGTGATGCGATGTACGACCTGACGGCTGCTCGTGAGATCCTGGCCAAACCGATTCCGGATCTTTATGGTCCGTTTCTGGGAGACAACGGCTGGTACGTCGTCAACATCACTGGTATCAATGCGGCTAATCCGGACGAGTTTCCGATGTGGCTCGAGCTCAAGCGGGAGGACATTCTCGAAGAACAGCGCACGGCACGTTGGGAACGCTTCGAGAAGGATCTACGCAGCTCCGCCTCGATCGACGACCGTCGCTGGCTGACCTTCCGGTACTGACCCATGGCATCTCTGCTGATCATCGATCTCGGCGGTGTCCTCTTTGACATCGATTTCGAGAAGACCCGCTCTGCCCTGATGCAGCTTGAGGGCTACAATGGCAAGCCCCTTACCTTCGGTATCGAAGAGCAGCAGGAGATCTTCGTGGAATACGACCAGGGCACCATCACTACGCCTGAGTTTCGCGCGGCCCTGCGCGAGATCTACGGCTTCACCTGCTCCGATGTCGATATCGATCGTGCATGGTGCGCCATCCTTGAAAGGGGGCTCTTTTCCAACGCTACCGATGAGGTTGTCCGCTTGCGGGCTGCATACGCCAACGAGCCCGGAAGCGCCGTCGTTATCCTGTCTAACATTTCCGAGCTTCATTATCTAGACGCCCGTGAACGGTGTGCGCCCGTGTTCTCACTCGTTGACCGGGTGTATCTGTCCTATGCGATTGGCAAGCGCAAGCCGGATCCGGGGGCATTCCGGCACGTTATCTGTGCCGAAGGGTATACCCCGTCGCAGACTACTCTTGTGGATGATTCGCTTGCTAACTGCACTGCCGCAGAGTCTCTGGGAATGCATGTCGTACACATCGTACGCTAATCGTTTCGTGCGGCGCACCGGGTAGAAACTTTCTTTCTCTCCCTGCCATGCCCCGAAAAAAAACTCTCGGGGCAGACCGCGTGTACCACCAGCGCGACCGGCCCCGAGGTAACACCGGTGAATAGTACAACTACCCATTTGAAAGCGTACTGCTTTCATGGGCAAGTTATTGTTCCGGTACTACGGCATCAATACCCCAAATGGGGTAGGTGAATAGGAAGACCATGCTGACATTACTAAGAAAAATACCCCTAATCGGGGAGGGCCGTACCGGTTGTTTCGCGGGCCCAGACGAGTGCAACCAGGCCAACGGCATAGGCCAGAGCAAAGACAGAAATGGCATTCTCATACCCACCGAGCTTGGTCACGAGAAGGCCCACAAAGAATACCGTAACGGCCGTTAGAAGACGTCCGGCATTCATGGATACACCGGTAGCCGAACCTCGAAGGCGCGTAGGAAAAAGTTCGGGGATATAGGCGCTTAGCACACCCTGATTGATACCGATGAACATGCTTATGAGGAAGGTACACGCAAAAAGCACGACACCTGGCTTCTGACCCGACTGAAAGATCAGCACCGTCATGCCAATGCATCCGAGGTAGGCGATGGCCGATGCCGTGCGGCGCCCCAGCCTGTCGGAAAGCAGTCCACTGAACAGACCTCCTGCCACGCTTCCGGCTCCGAGCATGATGTTCGTAAGGGCACGGTTAGCCTGCGCCGATTGCGCATCGCTCATGTGATGGACCCACGTCGGCATCCATGCAAAAACGGCCCAGAGGCCAACCAGCATCGAACCGAAGAGTGTTACGCCGATGAGCAGATCACGTCGATGAAGGGGCGAGAGCAACTCGGCTACCGGGGAGCGCTTCGCGTGCGCGGCGTGGGCCTGCCACATGTCTGACTCGCGAACGACCAGCAGGATAAGTAGAGGTAGCGTCAGCGTTGCCGTGGTCAGGCTGAAGGCAACCCGCCAGTCCACCTGGGAGGAAGCAACCAGGCCGGCAACGATGAAGCCGACCGGGAAAGCGTTGATCAGGATCCCTACCAGCACAGCTCGACGTCCGGTGTTGAAGGATTCGCTGACAAGAACCGTGGAGAGGGCCAGTACGCTTCCGGCTCCGAATCCGGTTGCAAACCGCACAGCAACCAGAACGTTAACGTCACTGATTAGCCCCGTAAGACTCATCCCGAGCGTGCTCAGCAGAACGCACAGAAAAAGCGCCATACGGCGTCCTATCCGGTCGGCAAGAGCCCCTAGGGCAAACGCGCCAACGGCCCAGCCGATCAGGAATGCCCCGCTGCAGGCCGAGCCGAGCGTTGGGACAAACTCCTTCACGGGAACCGTGCCGGCAAAGTCCGCAGCGATAGACGGCAGATAGACGCTGAAGAGCGTTGCGGCAATGCCCGAGCTGGCAGTGCACACCCAGGCGATGAGGTAGACCCAATGACGGTGTGGCATTTGCGAATATAGCCGCTCGCTATATTCGCGCTCCCGATGTGGTCACCGGCCCCAAGCCGGTGCGTTGAGGGAAGCACGTGAAACTCGTGCACGGTTGCGCCGCCGTAACGGAGGACAACCCGGTCTGGCCTGCAAAGGGCAGCCACTGAGAACCTGGGGATGCCAGGTCTTGGGAAGGCGACCGGGAAGGATGAATCCGAAGTCGGAATATCTGCCACATCGATTTTCGTCATACGAGGCACCATCCTCGCCGCTGCGCATCACAGCGGTCATCCTGAAAGGGGCACGCCATGCGTGTTCTTACATCTCTTTGTGCGCTTGTCAGCGCATCACTCCTGTCAGTTGCGCAGCAGCGCATCGAAACACCGCTCCAGCCGGTGAGCATAAAGGTTGCCGGATCGACGGTGCACATTCTGTGTGCACGGACGGATGTGAACTTTAATGGCAATGCCGACGAATCGGACGCCCCGGCGTCATGGCTGACGGTCGACGCCACATCACGTCAGGTGATCAAGAGTACTGAGTTTGGCTGGGGCAATGTAACGGCACAGCGTTTTGGTTACTCACCCGCCATGTCGACGTTTGACATCGGCTTCAACGATGAAGTCTACCGCTTCTCGTTGGTCACGCAGGCAAACTCCGATATCGTCTTTTCAGGTCCGGTCTCATCGGTCTCAACCTCGGCAGACGGCAATACCGTCTGGGTTGCCCAGCGTCCGAACTTTACCGACCCGGGATCGATCACCGAGATCAACGTCAAGAGTAAGGATCGTGTGGCCTTCCAGACGGGCGTGAACCCGCAAGCCCCTTTGCCATTTACCACGTCGAAGGGAAATGGACTTGCGGCAATCTGCGAGGGCACATTCGGCGCCGCGAACGGCACATTGGAGCTCTGGACCGATCTGCAGGGGACGCGCACGCGCACAACGATCACCGTTGGCGACACGCCCAATCACCTGCTGATTCACGACGGACGCGCCTACGTTACGGTCAACGGCTCCCATCATGTGGTGGTGGTTGATCTTACCACGCAAAAGGCCATTGACACGGTCCTTGTCGGCACATCCGGCTATGATGGTCCGCGCGAAAGCGTCGTCGACACCAAGGCCACTGACGGTAAAGCGCGGCTCTACGTGAGCACCTTCAGCAGCGACGTGCGCGTGTTTGAACTCGCCACCGGCGAGCGTCTTGGCACGCTTGCCGTGGGTGCAAAGCCCGAAGGTCTGGCCATTGTAGGACGCGAGCTGTGGGTAACGCGGACGTTTGTTGAAGGGGGCTATGCAGCCACCCGCGATGTGGTGATCTTCGATCTCAACGCTCCAACCTCGGTGAGCGCAACAGTAGAGCCGAAAGCCCCCTCAGCATATCTCGCCCTTGACGGCTCACTGCGCCTGCCGTTTACGCTGGAGAAGAACGCCACCTTCACCGACCTGACGGGCAAGACGACACCGGTTTCTGCCGTAGTTTCCGACGCGCAAACCATTGATTGTCGTCACCTAACCAGCGGAGTCTACGCCCTGCGCAGCGGTCAGCACTCCGTTACCGTCATTCGATGAAACACCTTCTGCTCTGCCTTGCTCTGATCGGCGCGCCGATCATCAGCACATCACAGACCACCCCTTCCACCCAACAGCTCGATATTGACCTGCGTGCCATGAGCGCACGGTGCATTGGCCCGTATCGGGGCGGACGTTCCATAGCAGTTGCAGGCCATGCCGACCTGCCGAAGACGTACTACTTTGGCGCAACAGGGGGCGGAGTGTGGAAGTCTGAAGACGGCGGTGAGTCCTGGCGGAGCGTCTCCGATACAGCATTCAATTCGAGCAGTGTGGGGGCGATAACCATCGCCCCCTCCGACCCAGACGTGGTGTACGTGGGCATGGGCGAAACCGACATCCGCGGCAACATCTCGCCGGGTGATGGCATGTATAAGACCACCGACGGTGGGCTTACGTGGAAGCACATCGGACTGCGCAATGCGCAGATGATCGCCGATATCGTCGTGCATCCGGACAATGCGGATGTTGTAATGGTATCGTCGATGGGGAGTGTCTTTACCTCGAACGCGAGAACAAGCGGAATCTTCAAGTTGATCGACGGTGGCACAACGTGGAAGCAAGTGCTCAACCGCAATGATTCGACCGGCGGCATGACGTTGAAGATGGACCCGAACAATCCGCGCATCGTCTATGCCTCGCTCTGGCAGGCCTACCGCAACGCCTGGAGCATGAGCAGCGGCGGCAGCGGATCGGGTCTGTTCAAGAGCACCGACGG
>JBEIIK010000134.1:0-5711 GCA_040380835.1 Ignavibacteria bacterium
CACTCGCTGCGCTCGTGAGACACCTTCGGTGAGACACTCGCTGCGCTCGTGGGACACGCCTTCGGCGTGAGACACCTTCGGTGAGACACTCGCTGCGCTCGTGGGACACGCCTTCGGCGTGAGACACCTTCGGTGAGACACTCGCTGCGCTCGTGGGACACGGCTGCGCCGCGAGACACAGGAGGTTAAGGACCTGAAACCTAAAACCTAAAACCTAAAACCTGAAACTACCCCCGCACCAGCTCGTATGAGTGAGTGATCCAATTTCTTAGTTGGGAGGAATCCATCGTTCCGTCGATGACGATGGTATTCCAGTGCTTTTTGTTCATGTGATATCCGGGCAGGACGCACGGGTATTGTTCGCGCAGTTCGATGGCGGTTTCAGGGTTGCACTTCACGTTGAACTGTTGAGTTGGGCTATCCAGCGGGACGAGGCAGAAAATCTTTCCATTGACTTTGAAGACGATCACATCGGGGCCAAATGGAAACGTCTGTTCCACATCAGGCAGCGATAGGCAATGGTCGCACAGGTCAATGATATCCATAGGTGGAAAATAGAAAGCCCCATGATCAATACTGACCATGGGGCTTGTTGCGTCAGGAATGACTGGATGAATTACTTGCCACTGGGTTGTGCGGCCTTGATTGCCTCGTTGAGCGCAGTCATGATATCCTTGAATGTGTCGGCTTCAGCTCCCTTAAGTGTACCGCGCTGCATAAGCAGCCCGAGGTTCTGAATCTGTTGGATACTGAGTTCCAGCGTGATCACATCCTCGTCGCCTTTCTTGGCCTTCTTCGCATCGTCGATCGCGTCAGTCAGGGCCTTACGAACTTCTAGATAAGCGTCAACTTCAGCTCCGCGAATCTCGATGCCATTCATAAACTGTGCGGCACCGATGACGTAGGCGAGTTTCATTTTGGGCTTGAGCATTACTGCTGTCTGCGAGGCTGGAGCCAGCGAGCCTTGAGCAACTGCGTTGGTACTGCCGAGCACGATTGTCAGGGCCGTTATGATGATTGCGGCGAACTTCATGGTGGTTTTCATTACATGTGTGAAAGGATGTGCAAATGTACGGTGAATCACTTGATTCCCGCAACGGGTACCGTAGGCGGCCGGGCTACTCGTCTCTGTTTCTCGGCGTTGAATCTGGTGACGTTCATGAGCCGAGTGTCTGCTGAATTGACAAAAACGGGTTCCAGGCCTTAGTTGTAGCATCGACTCCAGAGTGTGGACGTGCCCATTATGGGATGCGGAGATATATTGAAGTGTTCCAACATAGTAGGCTTTTGACCTAGTAGAAAACTGTTCGTCGGCCAATATGGCCACTTCTTTCATATGAAGTCGTTATTGTAAATCTGAAAAAGTCGATTTCGAAGTATCATATTGAATATCTGTTTGAATGTAATTGAATAAAAAGATGAGCAGGTCTATTGCATGTAAAGAAGAACTCACTTATTTTTGTGCTGTTGACAGACCAGCACGGACAGAATTCGGTAGGCATGCAGCATAAGTCGTAATTCACGGGTGCTTCGGGGAATCTGCTATCAATGGCACGTCGAACAACCATCAGGGTGACGCATAAGACCCTTGCGCAGGATCGGGAAGTGGCCAAGGCCGTTCTCGAGCTCAAGGATTACAACCCTGCCAATAAGGAGTTCACGATCGCCAGATTGCAGGAGGCACTTGCCAGGTTCGACGCAGCCGTGCTGGCTGAACAACAGGCCGCGGCCGCGGCGGCTAAGGCACGGGATGAGGCGATTGGTGTTGAAAACGCCTTTCACGACCTGGTTCTTGGTGTCAAGCGGCAGGTTCTGGCTCAGTATGGTGACGACTCGGATGAGATAGCCAGCCTGGGATTGAAGAAGAAGTCAGAACGTAAATACGGTAGACCAAGAAAGACAGCGCAATCCGATTAACGTAACGGTTTCCGCAGAACATGACTTTGGGGGAAGGCATGTAGCATAAAGAGGACTTGCTCCTTGCGGAAACAGCGCTCAGCAAAACGGCCATCCGAGAGGATGGCCGTTGCTGTTTGTGCACTATGTAACGTTCTCAAAAGGGGCTCAGGCAATCCCAAGCGCGGCGTACAGAGCGTCGAAATTGGGCAGTACACCAGGGTTTTCGGTGACTTCGCAATAGGTGATCGTACCATCCGGTCCAACCACGAAGGTTGCACGATGTGAGCGTGTAAGGCCGGAAATTCCGGCGAAGTTCTCGAACGCTACGTCGTAGGCATTGATCGTTGACAGGGTAAAGTCCGACAGGATCGGAAACTGCAAAGCGTTGGCATCTGCGAAGGCCTTGTTGGCAAACGGAATGTCGGCCGATACTGCCAATACTGTGGCGTCGACTGCATTCAGGCGCTGCAGAGCCCCCTGAAATGTGCAGAGTTCATCCTTACACACGCCCGTAAAAGCGGCGGGAAAGAATACCACGACGACGGTCTTTCCGGCGAATGAAGAAAGGGAAACCGGCTTCATGTCGGTTCCGACGAGGGTAAAGTCCGGGGCAGGTGTTCCGACGGCAAGTGCCATTAGATTCTCCAAACTGTTTTCGATAAAAAATGCTGGTCCCTTTTGGGAGGTGCAAACGTACGAAGTGAGCAGAACATTCTGCAGAGGCTATGACGTTCCCACATGTATATTGCGCGGCCGTAAACAACCGTTAAAAATGGGGAGACGCTGATGGCGTTCGAGTTGCGATTCCGAAAAGATATCTCGCAATTACAGAGTGATGCAGCACACAGCACTGAGCTGAAGCGCACACTTGGTCCGATCAATCTTATCAATCTCGGCATCGGAGCGATCATCGGTGCGGGGTTGTTTTCCCTGACCGGTATTGCCGCTGCTGAGCACGCCGGACCGGCCGTGTCGCTGTCCTTTGTGATCGCCGCCATTGGCTGTGCCTTCGCCGGATTATGTTACGCGGAGTTTGCCGCGATGATCCCGGTTGCCGGCAGTGCCTACACATATGCGTATGCGACCATGGGGGAGATGTTTGCCTGGATCATCGGCTGGGACCTCGTGCTTGAGTATGCCGTCGGCGCATCGACTGTGGCAGTGTCATGGTCTGCCTATCTGGCCAAGTTCCTTGCGTATTTCAAGGTCACGCTTCCGACACAGTTTGCCATGTCGTACTGGCAGACGCCGCCCGGCTCCACTGAGCATGGTCTGGTAAATCTGCCGGCAATGGTGATTGTCTTTCTCGTATCGCTTCTGCTGATCCGCGGAATTCAGGAATCAGCGCGTGCCAATGCGTTCATCGTTGGGCTGAAGGTAGCCGTAGTGATCGTCTTCATCGGCCTTGGTTTTGCATTCATCAATGCCGGCAACTATGCAGAGTTCATCCCTGCTAACACCGGTGAGTTTGGCCACTTCGGCTGGAGCGGCGTCCTGAAGGCAGCCGGCATGGTCTTTTTCGCTTTCATTGGATTCGATGCCGTTTCAACAGCCGCCCAGGAGGCGAAGAACCCCCAGCGGGACATGCCGATTGGCATTCTGGGGTCGCTGGTGATCTGCACGATCCTCTACGTCCTGTTTTCGTTTGTCATGACCGGCGTTGCCAATTACAAGGAGTTTGCCGGCGTGGCTGCTCCTGTTGCCGTGGCTATTGAGAAGATGGGCGTGAGCTGGTTAGGGCCGGCCATTAACCTGGCAATCATCGCCGGGTACTCGAGCGTGATCCTGGTCATGTTGCTGGGCCAGTCGCGCGTGTTCTACACCATGTCCAAAGATGGCCTGCTGCCGAAGCTGTTCTCCGATACGCATCCGAAATACAAAACCCCGTGGAAGTCAAACATCCTGTTTGCCTTTGTCGTTAGCGCGTTTGCCGGTTTCGCACCGATCGCTCTTGTCGGTGAAATGACGTCGGTGGGAACACTCTTTGCCTTCGTCGTCGTCTGCGCAGCAGTGCTTATCCTGCGCTACAAAGAGCCGAACCGCGAACGTCCGTTCAAGACGCCCCTGGTTCCTCTGGTGCCGATTCTCGGGATTCTTTCCTGCGGTGCCCTGCTGGTTTCATTGTGTCTGAGTGACTACTTGCACTTCATGCGTCTTGTCGTGTGGCTTGGCATTGGGCTGGTCGTCTATCAAGTGTACGGAAAGAAGAACTCGCTGATCCGCAAGGCGCAGGCATGAGTTTCAAACGTGAGCTCGGACTTTTCGACTCTACGATGATCGTCGCCGGATCCATGATTGGGTCCGGCGTTTTCATTGTGAGTGCAGACATCGCCCGGACCGTTGGATCGCCGGGCATGTTGTTGGCGGTGTGGCTGCTGACGGGTGTGCTGACGCTGATCGCCGCACTGTCCTACGGTGAACTGGCCGGACTTCTTCCGCATGCCGGCGGACAATACGTGTACCTGCGTGAGGCATTTGGTCCGCTTGCCGGATTCCTCTACGGCTGGACGCTTTTCACGGTGATCCAGACCGGTACGATCGCCGCTGTTGCGATGGCCTTTGCCAAGTACACCTCTGCCATCCTGCCCGGGGTGGGTGAGGCGCATGCACTGTTCACGCTAGGGGGCTTTTCGGTGAACGCTGCACAGGTGTTTGCCATCGCTTCCATCCTCGTTCTGACGTTTATCAATTCGCGTGGCGTGAGTCTCGGCAAGCTCATCCAGAACACCTTCACATCAACCAAGATCGTCAGCGTCGTGGCCCTTGCGGCCGCCGGCATCATCTACGGTCTGTCCAACGGCTCACTCGCTGCGGCGATCGATTCGCTCTGGATCGACGGCGTGACGCCCCATGTGGCGGACCTTTCGGCCACGCAGCAGGAGTCTTATGGGTTTGCATCACGCATCGGAATGCCTCTTCTCGCTGTCGTCGCCGTGTCGATGGTCGGCTCGATCTTCTCCAGCGATGCCTGGAACAACATCACGTTTGCCTCGGCAGAAGTGAAGAATCCGGAGCGCACGATCCCTCGCGCCCTCGTCATCGGCGTTAGCCTTGTGACGCTACTGTACATGCTGACGAATCTGTCCTACATCGCCATTATGCCGATAGGGGGCTCGCCTGATTCATCCCTGGCTCTGGAGCGCGGTATCGCCTTTGCCACAAACGACCGCGTCGGCGCAGCCGCAGCGGATGTGATATTCGGCGCGTCCGGCGCAGTGATCATGGCCGTGCTGATCATGATCTCTACGTTTGGCTGTAACAACGGCATCATCCTAAGCGGCTCACGCGCCTATTATGCGATGGCCAACGACGGCATGTTCTTCAAGCAGGCCGCAACCCTCAATAAGAAAGGGGCTCCTGCTGCCTCGCTTTGGATGCAGGCCGCATGGGCAAGCGTGCTCTGCCTCAGCGGAAAGTATGGCGACCTGTTGGACTACGTCGTCTTTGCTGTGCTGATCTTCTACGTGCTGACGATCCTCGGCATCTTCCGCCTTCGCGTCACGCGTCCCGATGCACCCCGCCCCATCAAAGCTTTTGGCTATCCGTTTCTGCCCGCCGTTTACATCCTGTTGGCCCTGTCGATCTGCGTCTGCCTTCTGATCTATAAACCCAACTACAGCTGGCCCGGCCTGGTGATCGTGGCGAGCGGCGCGCCAGTGTACGCAATCTGGCGTCGATGAGACACTCGCTTCGCGTAGAGGTGCGACTTCGTCGCAGGATGTACGCTTCGCGTAGAGGTGCGACTTCGTCGCAGGATGTACGCTTCGCGTAGAGGTGCGACTTCGTCGCAGGATGTACGCTTCGCGTAGAGG
>JBEIIK010000135.1:0-5679 GCA_040380835.1 Ignavibacteria bacterium
AGCAATGGCTGTCGAGATCAACTGACGTCCATCATAGGAGTAACACGTTACAATGCAGGGGGCTGCCAGCGGATTGCGAACAACGATACCGTGCAGGCTGCCGTCATACCACACACTGGCATAGGATGTTTCACCATCTTCACTGAACCCCGCCACCCCCTCGCTGACAAAGAGCGAGGTCGGTCCATAGATTTTGGTGGAATCCGATCCCGAAGCTACCGGACGCCAGTAGTGCACAACTCCAGTGGCCAGTGCTGAATACACTGCTACAGAGTCGATGCATTCAATAACGCGGACCCCGTCGTCGAGATACGGGTCCGTTCCAACCTCGACCTCCAGCCTCGGGTATCCCGTTCTATTCGAAACCACCATCGCCCCACTTGTTGCTACGGCTCTTGCACCGAACTTGGGGGTAACCGCAACGAGCGCAAGCGCACTGCTGCCTCTGAGATTGACGTGTGCTGTGTCCGACCATGGTCCGATGGCGCCCTCGAACCGGGGCTGAACTCTCCATTGAAGATATGGGGCGCGTTGAGCCAGCTGCTTCAACACCATTGTTGTGCTGACAACTGTATCGACCGTTAGACGGTCAAAAGCCACCCAGTCGGTTGCCTGAAGGTGGTAGGATGTTGCGCCATCAACGGGCTGCCATTCGAAGGTTGCCATGGCTCCGACCGGCACAAAATCACCATCCAGCGGTTGAATACGTTCAGGCTTTTCGAGTGGTGCGGGCTGAACCAAGCGAACACGGCGCACGTCACTTTCTCGCCACCCGTAGCGCCCGCGAACTCGAACGCTAATGAGCAGATCCTGGTCTGTAGGTAGCCCAGCAAGCGAAGTCCGCAGTCCCAGCAATGGCCAGGCTCCAACCGTTCCGGCTCGCACAAGACCGACGATGACCTCAGCAGAATCCGTATCCGGAACCCGACGGAATCGGATCCCAACGGGCTTTGATGCGTCGAGATACACCGATGGCTCCGGTTGAATAAGCCAGGGCTGCTCTGGCAAGGTCCCGAAAAACGAGAAACTCGCCTTGGTGGTGCCCGTGTCCGTGTTTGCACGAACAGACCAGCCATAGGCCCGCGTGGCTGCCAAGGCTGGGGGCAACGGCAGGACGGTATCCTCAACGACGGTGTCGGCCATTACAGCACCGAGCACGAGATCGGTCACGACAACACGATACGAGCGAGCCCGGTCATATGAAGCCCAGCGAAGATTGGCGTTACGCGGAACACCCGCAGTATCCCGCTCCGAGCGTGGAGCGATCAGCACAGGGCTGGTCGGCAACACAGAGAACCTGGCCGCATGACTCCAAAGCCCGGGCCGGCCGGAGAGCAGACGGCGCACGCGCCAGAACATGGACACGCCGGACCGTAGATCCGACGGCAGCGTTGCCTGAGTATCCGGAACGGTCGCCGCATATACCACTTCGGCAAAACTTGCCGTTGTGGCTACTTGGATCTCATACGCACTCGCACCGGCAGCTCTGGAAAACACCAGCTTCGGGCGTGCGTCACTGACGACGACGTCATCAGCTGGGAATATGGGGCTTGGCATGATGCATGACGCACTAACGAGGGCATACTCGCCGTCGGCAAGAGTTGGAACGGTCCACGAAGAGTCACGTTCGTCAAAGTTCACGCCAGCGACAGTCGAGAATCTGCCACTGCCCTCACGAGCCCTCCAGCGCAGCTGCCAAGCGTCAGCTACATCGACAAAGCGCAGCCCCCTGGCAAGTAGCTTTACATTGCCCGTTAGCGCCCGAGGATTTTCGCTCCTGATGATCCATCGGTATGGCGCTACGACGCACGGACCTTGACCGTCGTAGGTGAGCTCATGCGGCGCATAGTGATGCTTTTCCACGACGATCGCCGTAGATGAGGCAACCGATGTAATGTTGATATCCAGATTCGTTGTACTGTCACCAACAGCGTGACCGATGAACGTTGGGGCCAGGACACTGCGACGGAAGCCTGTCATGCCGATCTGGACCTTTGAAACACGATATGGTGTAAGCCGTTGAAAGGGACGGTACGACATCCGTGCATCGACGCGTCCCTCCCGGTCGATCTCTTCCAGTACGCGTCCGGGATCGCTATCGGCTGAGGTCCTTGTCCCATAGCCTATCAGAAGTCGTCCGTTGGGTAGTTCCGACACGCTACCCATAGTCGTCACAAAGATCGGCGGCTCCGGGATGTACTGCCAGATGCGTCGCGCGACCTTTGCCTGCTCGTCGAGTTCGTACTCTACAATCCTACTGCGTTGTGCAGGGGGCTTGACGTTCCCGTTATCGAACAACATCAGTGTACCACGACTGGTACGGAAGGCGGAGTGCTGATGAGAAAAACCTCTGAAACCACCCGCTGAATCGCCGACAAACGTGAATTGGTTGATCTTGGAGGCTGATCCACCGAGTGCCCAGATAACCTTGCCGGTGATTCTATCGATCTTCAACACAGCGTCGATATGGCGGCAGGAAACGAGAAGATTGCCGTCCGTGTCCCGCTCAACGCCATTGACGTGAATGTAGTCGATAACGTCCAATGTAAAATCCTCATCATCAGTCGCTGCCGACGGAGAGACATGATCAAGCGACCGCCACTCGAAGATCACACGTCCGTCATTAGCAATCTCTTGAATGACGGCTTCAATGACCATGGCTGCGCTATTCCCTCCCGGCCTTACAGTGGAAAGGTCATACGGCACAGTTCGCTGCGAAAGGATTAGAAACGACGTATCACTCCAGATGCGACCTTCATGAAAGTCCGTTGCCAGACGTCCAGACGGGTAGATCGTATCGAGTACCTGATTCGAACTGTTTCGGATAACGAATGCAAAGACCGAACCGAGTCGGTTCTTTAGCACGGCAAAGTGTGATATCAGCTCCGGTCTGTCTGAGCGCGGATTGGCATGCGGCCCAACTTCAAATCGGACTACCACCCGGCCGCTATGATCAATCAGGCCAAGAGAATCGTAGGAATTAGGCGCAAAGAGGTAGTACCCTGGGTACGGATTGTCAAGAGAATCAACATCAAGATTTGAGAATGGACGTTGAGCCGAGGCCGACACTGCGCAGAGCATGCACAGCAGTATCGGGGTCGAAAAATACCGCCCCCAGGGACATATTTGCAGGATGAAGGTACTGAATCTGTTGTGCATCGCTGGACTCATCTTCTCGACAATTTCGTCAAAATCGCAAGACGAAATGCAACGACGCCAGCTTCACGGGTCTGACACAGTTCTGCGAATGACGTCAAAGTTCCGCCAGGTCAATGTTACATCATTGCACTACCAGGACGGCCTTCTTTTTGCGTGCGGCATTGATGACGCCATGGTCTCGGAGGATTCCGGGCGCGCATGGAAGCCCCTTGGGCAGGAACTCCGACAACAGACGGTCGTCGACATCACCACCAGCGGCGACAGCATCATCACTCTTTCTCCTTCGGGAGTGTTGAACTTCACTACGGACAACGGATTGTCCTGGTCCCGATTAGTCCCGTCGAACACCTCAGTCGGCACTCGAATCATTCACGATAGTACAGGATGGCGCGGCGGCCGCGAGGCCGTTGATGTCCCTGTCTGCCGAACCCGAAATGAAACGATCAGCACACATGACAGCATGATGGTCGTCGAGTTTCCATCAGGATGCAGGATCATCCACACGAGTGCTTTATTTGTCGGAGCGAACTGCATTGCCGCCTCCTACCGACATGTTTTCCTTGGCATGGGCCGAAATGGCATCCTTACCTACGATCGCCTGTCGGGTGGTCTTGTTCAGAACGCCTATGACCGACTTAACGGGGAATCCATCCGGGCACTGTGCGTCGATGGTGATCTTCTCTACGCGGCGATCTCAACCGGTACCGCAGGGTTGTACCGGCGATCCGAGTACGGTTCTCATTGGCACAATATCGCCCTGGATCAACCCATCCTCTCCCCGGATGTCCTTTGCCTGCATCCAACCGGCCGAGGAGTGCTCTTCGGCATGCGCGAGGATGGTGTCGGATATATCGACCACACCCGAGCAACAGCCAGAGCCGTTCATCTGGGATTGCGTGATGCCAACGTCACCAGCATCGAGCCTTTCGGCGCAGGGGTCCTTATCAATACTGAGAAGCGGGGTCCGATCGTGTTCGACATCCGCACAAGAAAGCTCCGTGATCTATCAACGCTGATGCCTCCGTGCCTGAGTCCGGTATCGTGCGCCGTGGGCACCACGGTCGTTTCTGCCTGCCATGACGGCACGGTGATAGCATCCGTGGATTCCGGCCGAACCTGGTCAGTGCGGTCCCGGCCGGCTAAAGGTGGCGAAGTGTTGCGCATGCAGAGTGTAGATTCTCTGATCATGCTTCTTTGCACCACGGGGCCGATTGCCTCGACAGATACCGGCGCAACATGGCGCATCCTTCACGAAGGACTGCAACGCACTGAAGTTTCTCGCTTGCTGCGTGCAGATACCACCGACTTCATGATAACGGGCTCAAGCTTCTCTCGCGTCGGGCCAGACGGAGTGCCTTACAAACTCCAGCTGCCCGTCGACTTCATGCAGCAACCGTTTGTCTCTGTGTTTGCACGGCATGGCAATGAAGTGTACGCATCCGGCTTCCCCACTGTCATGGTAACTGCCGATCATGGTAGAACCTGGAAGGTCTATTACTCTCCGGAGATCATGACCACCCGCTGCCTGACCGTCGGCGGTGATATTCTGTACGTGGCCTCATCCGACGGATTCATATATCGGGTGCCGCTAGACACACTACACAAAGCCATGAGCGGGTCCCGGCAGTAGCCCAGATTGAGACGTATTTTTCAGTTCGACGGATGTTCTTTTCGTTCGTCTGTGTAACCGAGCGTTGGTTTTCGAGTTGTTACTAACCGAATGCTGATGCCGTTTGCTCACAGTCTGCTCGCCATACTTGCGTCCGCGCTGCTTTTCTCCGCTGCCGCAGTCCGGACGCAGGCTCAAGCGGGCTTTCGTAATATCTCCGTTAGCCGGCTTGGTTTTGCCGCCCCCGGCTACTTTCTTTTTGCTCCGGATGCCTACGACTCCCTCGGTTTTGTTGACCACAGCGGCATTCGTACGCGACGCACGTATAGCGGCATAATATCAACCCTGCAGGACTTCGGTGATTCGGTACTCACGCATTTCCTAGCTGTCGGCTCAACAACACAGTTTGTCCGTCGGAATAAGAATCTTGTTCTTACTGACACCCTGACCCTCAGCGGAGGCTTCCCGGTGGATTTTCATGAAGGGAAGATGTGGACCGATTCGTCGTACATCATCCTTGGGCACGATGACCGTACGATTGACCTTTCAAAGTCGGTCAAGGGCGGACGGATAGACGCCGTCGTCAGGGGTGCGGTGATTCAGGAGCGCACGCTCTCGGGAGCTCTTCTTTTCGAATGGAAGTCACTCGATCATATTCCGGTAACAGATGCCACCGAAGATATCGACCTTACCCAAGCCCGAATCGACTACATCCATGTGAACTCGATCAACCGCGATCAGAACGGTGACCTGATCATTTCCTGCCGTCATCTGGACGAGATAATCTGCGTGCGTCGTACCGATGGAGACGTTCTCTGGCGCTTCGGTGGCAAGAAGTCCCGTGGAAATGAATTCACGTACACCAACGACATCACTCCGGGTTTCACAGGGTTTTCACACCAGCACACGGC
>JBEIIK010000136.1:0-5603 GCA_040380835.1 Ignavibacteria bacterium
AAAGTTGACGCAATTGCTCCTCGGGCCGGCACAATACCGGACACCCTGTCCGCGTCAGAATCAATGGGACGTAAACAACTACACGCTCAAAGGAACCGATGAACCAGACCGCCTCCGTCACAGCCAACTGTATTCACATTCAGCAGAACGGAGGTTCGTATGCACACATTCATTTGTGGAATCCTGGCGATCGTCTTCGCTGCGGTCGCAGTTCTCGCCCAGACGGGTCCGCAACAGCAACGCCATCACCATGACCTCACGGGCGGCAACGACGGCGCTCCCGGCACCTCAGATGAACCGATGCTGGTTCGCTCGCTCGGGATCGTGCTGACGTCGTCACCCGAAGGCATCGTCATCTCCGAGGTGCTCGTCTCAATGCCTGCCTTTGCTGCCGGACTGTGCGTTGGTGACATTCTTCAGGCAGTCAATCGGCAGCCGGTCACATCTGTTGAGCAAGCCATTGACATGACGAGGAACATTCAGGACAGATTTGTCATGGTCGAACTGCAGCGTCGCGACATGCACATCAGTCGACGGGTGGACGTGGCCGACGGGCACGCCGAAAGCATCGGCATGGCCCGCGATGGCAACACCGTAGCCGTTACGTTCCGTCGCCTTGCTTCAGCTGGCACGAATCAGATCAGGGCCTTTGCCAGAGCGCTTGCAACGGAAGTCCCCGATACGTTAGTCCTTGACCTGCGGAATAATCCGGCAGGTTCCGCCGACGCCGCGCAGCAGATCGCCCGTGCGCTGTCTTCCCTGCTGTCGACCTCCCGGAACGAGCACGGTGCGATGCAACTCGTACTGCTGCGACCGGATGAACTAAACGCAGTGGCCACGGGACTTGCTGATGCGCTCAATCGTGATGGTACATCGATCATTCTGACGGCGACCAACGCACCCTTGATCCGGCGAGATGCCTCAGGCTCGCAAGCCGGCAATACGCCGCTAGTGCACCAGGATCGCCCCTTCCGGTCGGTGTCAATCACTGCACAGGCGCCGGTTCACTGGAGTATTGCGGAATTCCGCGCCCTCTACCCTGCCCCGGACCGCAAGGCAATGCAGCATCCGCTGATGGCCTATGCTCCCGGAATCGCACCACTGGCGTGGGGCATCAACGGCACGGCCTGGGAGGCTCTGAACATCGCCCGCTCGATGTTGTGATTTCACCTCCCGACGTTTCTAATACACTGCTTCGGGGGCTGTGCAGACCTGCACAGCCCCTTTCGTATTCGCCGACAAATCATCAACTTCGCGGCCTATGAGTTCAGCCACTATTCTCCGAAACTTCACGGCATGCATGGGCACGATTCTCACCGCCGCGATTGGATGTACGGCCGGAGAGAATATCACACCACAAAGCCTTCTGTGGCGGATAACGACTCCGAAGGGGGCGGTGAGCCACCTGTTCGGAACCATACACATTGCCGACACGCTCGTCTTCCGGCAGCGGGATACCGTTCTGAAGATACTTGATGCCTCGACCTCATACGCCTCTGAGTTGAATCTCGACTCGGTGATGCGCCAGTTGAGCCCACAGGTGCTTCTGCTTGAGCAGGGCACACTCTACGACATCTTTGACTCGACAGATGTGGACAGGATCTGCCAGAGTCTCGGCAAGGCCAACACCATGCTGTCATCAGCCTGCACGCGGCTAAAGCCCGGAGCAATCATGATGATCGTTGCCATGAGTGCAGACAAGCGCACGGCACCATCATCGATCGATGAATTCCTGTGGGCACGAGCCAGGAAACAAAGGCTCGAACGACACGGACTCGAGACACTTGCTGAGCAGCTAAATGTTATGGATTCAATGCCGGCGACATATGTTCTTGAGCAGCTTCGCGATCAGGATTCTCTTGAGGCTGAGCTCGATAAAATGCGAGTGCTATATACCAGCGAAGATCTGGACGGGATGTGGCAATACTCGGATAAGGAATCTGGAATGGACAGTACCATGCTGGCAATGGTCAATGACCGCCGGAACATGCGAATGGCAGATAGAATGGAGCCGCTTCTTCAGGACGGCGGAATGTTTATAGCCATTGGCGCCCTGCATCTTACCGGACCCTCCGGCATGCCACGTCTGCTGCAACGCCGAGGCTACCGCGTCGAGCCTGTCACAGGGGGCACACGCGTCAACTGGCTTGAATGGGGCAAACCCGAAAAGCGACGATAGACGTCCATGGCAATGCGATAGAGGTTGCACTGGGCTCTGATTGTCAGTTCGATGGGATTTGCATAGCCCCCTCCCAGAGCCAGCATCACTGGAATACCTCGGCGACGGAATGTTTCCATGACCAGCCGGTCGCGGCGTGCCAGGCCCTCAAAGCTCAGCGACAGACGTCCGAGGGCATCGTCGGTAAGCGGATCAACTCCGCACTGGTAAAAGACCAGATCGGGCTCAAAGGCCACGATCGGCTGGAGCTCGCGTTCAACAACTCGTACGAATTCCTCATCGCCGGTTCCGTCAGGCAGGTCAACATCGACTGTTGACGGGACCTTGCGAAAGGGATAGTTCTTGGCTCCGTGTACAGACAGGATGTAGACGTCGTCGCGTCCACCCAGAATGTCACTGTTTCCGTTACCCTGATGAACGTCCAGATCCACGATTGCCACGCGGCGCACAAGCTCCTCAGAGAAGAACTTCAGCGTCGTTACGGCGATATCGTTGAACACGCAGAAGCCCTCACCTGCATCGCGCATCGCATGATGCGTCCCCCCTGCCAGATTACCGCTGATGCCGTCCTGCAGGGCCGCCCGTGCCGATGCAGTACAACCGCCGACCGTGGCCAGCGATCGATCTACAAGCCCCGTGCTCCACGGGAATCCAATGCGACGCTGCTCAAGCCGCTCCAGCGTACCGGAAAGCACACCATCAACATACCGCTCCGTATGCGCCAGCAGCACATCATCCCGGCTGGCCAGCGCCGGAGCAAAGAGCTGCGATTCGTCGATGATGCCCTGCTCGACCAGCGCGTGACGCAGCATCCGGTACTTGCGCATCGGGAAACGATGTCCCTCGGGCAGGTCAATGGTATAATGGTCCGAGTAAAAGACGCGCACTGCGCAATCAGACCAGTGATTAGTTTGGGGAGAAGCTGATCGGGATAAGCACCCACATGCGTGTGGGCACCCCGGCAGCCGTGCCGGGCTGATACCGTAGTGTCTTACAGGCGCGCGCAGCGGCCAGATCAAAAACGTTGTGTGAGGACTGGACGATGACGACCTCTTCGGCAAAGCCCTGGATATCGACCATCACGGCCACAAGCACAAAGCCCTCGAGATCCCTTCCGCGCGCGGCCGGAGGATAGATGATCCGCGAACCAAGCGTGTCGAGGTTGTACGTCGGTTCAGTAAACGGTGGTGGGATGTCGTTCATTCCCGGCTGCCCCTTACCGGTAAGACGTGAGGTATCCTTCCGGAACCAGGGCCTGATCGATACAAGCCGTGAGTGCGGACTTCCCAGATCGCGCAGCGCGGCTCTGATGGCGAACCGAAGCGGCGTTACCCGCACAGCTACCATGAAGGTATCGACCGACATCGGGTTGAAAGGCACGATCCACTCAGTCAGCGAATCCAGAACAGACTCGGGCAGGGGCGGCTTGGATGCTACCGCAATGTTTTTCTTGTCAGAACGCACGTACAGAACGCTGTACTCTTCGTTCTTGAGCATGGTCGCAGGGTAACTTCCCGGGAAATCGGTGATATAGCGAACCAGCTTCACATCAGGGTGCGTGGTGCGGGCATGGACGACATACACGTCCGCGCCTGCGTCGTCAGCAGACCCGCTCAGGGAGCCGGCAAACAGCAGAAGGATCGCGATCAGTCGACGTGAGGACATGCAACCATCGAACCCGAGTGTTTGGCGAGAAGCGGCGGCACGTTCTCGCCACAAGAGTCCTGTGCCATGGGACAGCGAGTTCGGAACGCGCAACCGCTGGGCTTATTAAGCGGCGTTGGAATATCACCCTGCAACACGATACGCTTCTTGTTGCGCCGTGTCGGATCAGGTTCGGGTACGGACGAAAGCAGTGCCCGTGAGTATGGATGCGTCGGGTCAAAGTACACGGCATCGGCCGAACCGATCTCAACCATGCTGCCGAGATACATCACGGCTATGCGCTGCGAAATATGGTACACCACCGACAGGTCGTGGGCGATGAACAGATAGGACATGCCGAACTCTTTCTGCAGGTCCTCCATGAGGTTGATCACCTGAGCCTGAACGGACACGTCAAGAGCTGATACGGGCTCATCGCAGATGATCAGGTCCGGATTGGTCGAGAGTGACCGCGCGATGCCGATACGCTGGCGCTGGCCCCCTGAAAACTCATGCGGATAGCGTCCGGCGTACTCCGGCTGCAGCCCCACGCGCTCAAGAAGCCACAGGACCTTGTCCTCGATCTCTTTCTTCGACATCTCAGGATGGTGGATCTCTAGGGGCTCACCAACGATCTGCTTGACCGACATCCGCGCGTTGAGCGACGAATACGGATCCTGAAAGATCATCTGGATCTTCGAGCGGTAGGCAACCATGTCGCTCTTGGACAGGGCCAGAAGATCCGTGCGCTTGCCATCTTTTTCGACATAGACAACCTGACCCGTGACCTCAACCCCGGGTGAGATGTGCTTGAGAATGTTGATCAGAGCACGCCCGACCGTCGTCTTTCCGCAGCCCGACTCACCCACCAGCCCGACGGTCTCGCCGCGGTTGATGGTGAACGACACATCATCGACAGCTCGCACCTCGGCAACCTTGCGCTGGAGAATACCGCCGTGCACCGGGAAGCGGACACTGAGATTCTTTACCTCGAGAAGGGGCTGACTCATTGTGCGCCTCCGGCAACGGGTTCTACAAGGTGGCAGCGCACAACATGGTTCGGGGCAACTTCGCGCAACGGCGGCTCCTCGGTTTCACACTTATCGATCTTGAGCTCGCAGCGCGTACAGAACTTGCACCCGGAAGGCAGATTCATGATGCTCGGGACGTTACCCGGGATGGCCTTCAGGCGCTCATGACCTTTACGCTCCTTTGACGGACGCGGGATCGAGGCCATCAGTCCCTGAGTGTAAGGATGCAGGGGGCTGGCAAAGAGCTCTTCGACCGAGGCTACTTCCTGAATCTTGCCGCCATACATCACGATCACGCGCTGACACATCTCGGCCACAACGGCAAGGTCGTGCGTGATAAGCACGATGGCCGCTTCGCTGCGACGCTGTTTGAGCTCCATCATCAGATCAAGGATCTGCGCCTGAATGGTCACGTCAAGCGCCGTGGTCGGCTCGTCGGCTATGAGCACCGACGGATTGCACGCCAGTGCGATGGCGATCATCACGCGCTGGCGCATGCCCCCTGAGAACTGATGCGGGTAGTCATCGACACGCTTCTCTGCATCTGGAATACCGACTGACCGAAGCATCTCTACGGCCCGTTCTTTGGCCTCCTGTTCGGTGCACTTGGTATGAGCCTGCACGACCTCAGCGATCTGCATACCGATCGGGAACACCGGATTGAGTGACGTCATCGGCTCCTGGAAGATCATGGCGATCTCCCTACCGCGGATCGTGTACATGTCCTCGTAGGAAAGCGAGACGATGTC
>JBEIIK010000137.1:0-5581 GCA_040380835.1 Ignavibacteria bacterium
ATCCTGCGAGTCGAGACGCCCACACACTGCGCCGTGATGGGGCCGCTCACAGGTCAGATCATTACCATGTCGGGCATGTCTGTTGAACAGACAACCACAGCTCCTCATGCCATGGTAGCCATTGCTTCGCAGACAGGCAAGCCCCTTGCCCAAACAGATCGGGCACTGCTGACCATCAGCACGCGCTCGCTGAATCAGGGGGCTGTCTTCAACGCCGATAACGCGAGCCTGCGGGTATGGGGCAAGGGCCCCGTTCAGATGGAGGGCGTCGGTGTGCGGGTGTCGATCACCGCGCCTGGGTATGACACGCTGATCATCCGACCTCTCGGATCGGACGGACGTCCTGCCGGTCAGGTCATTGGTGTCGGGCGGCGCAGTGGGGGACGGTTCACGACGCTCATCAACACAGCCGAGCATAAGACGCCGTGGTATCGGCTCGAGTTCGGCATGCCCACATCGGTCGATGAAGAGACGGAGCGTCCGATGCTGATGCTCCTGAACAATCCATCAATCAACGGTCGTGCCGACGTATGGGTGCGGGAGCGATGTGAGGAGGTGTTGATCATTGATGTCAATGGCCGCGTGCTTATGACGTCAAGCGGCATTGAAGGACGCATCTCCATGGATGTCTCGCGTCTTGCCGCCGGATGCTATCGCGTCGTGGCCAGGTCTCTGACGGGTACACTGAGCTCGGAACCGCTCGTGGTTCAGTAGGACGCCTCAATCCATAAAAAGATAAGGCCGCCAGGTATCATCGACCTGTCCCATAGAGTGTTTGAGGAACATCACGTGATGAGGCCTCTTTGGAACGGTAAGTAGCCGCATTCCCGCTTCGTCGGGCGTGCGGTTACCTTTTTTGTTGTTGCACTTGATGCAGGCAGTTGTCAGGTTCTCCCACGAATCTGTCCCGCCGCGTGATCGTGGAATAATGTGGTCCATCGTCAACGGTGGTGAGCCACCTGCGCAGTAGGTGCAGCGCATGCCATCGCGTCGCATGATATTCTTGCGCGAGAGCTCGATCTTCTTGAATGGCACGCGCAGGTAGGCGCAGAGCCGGATAACGGACGGGAAAGGGTAGGTGACGCGGACCGTGCGAACGTTGCGATGCGGGTTCTGCTCTACAAGTTCCGCCTTGGTCAGGAACAGCAGCATCAGGGCTTTTTTGGCACTGCAGATACTGATGGGTTCGTATGACTGGTTCAGGATCAGAACCTTGCCGTTGAGCGATAGAGTCTCTGCGGTCGATGAAGGACCGGCAGCTGATTCAACGATCTGTGCTATATGGGTGCTGAAGACAATTCTCCTATGGTGAAAATAGGACTCTGAGGGGTATTTTCGCACGCAGATTTCGAACAGGTAACCGGAGACTCCCAATGCCCCGTCCCAAGGCCATTTTAGCCCTCGAAAACGGTACAACCATCGAGGGTACGGCCATTGGCGCTATCGGCGCGGAATGTTCGGGTGAACTGGTGTTCAACACCGCCATGTCCGGGTACCAGGAGATACTCACCGACCCTTCCTACAAGGGCCAGATCGTAACCTTTACCTACCCGCACATTGGCAACTACGGCGTCAATCCCGATGATGTCGAGTCTGACCGTGTCCAGGCAGCTGGACTGGTTGTGCACGAGCTTTCTCCTGTCGTCTCCAACTACCGTGCTACCCGGTCACTGGGCTCGTATCTCGAAGAGCAGGGCGTTGCCGGCATCGAAGGACTGGACACGCGAATGCTTGTCCGGATCCTCCGTACGGAGGGGGCTCTACGTTGCGTGATCGCTCATGGCGAGTCGCTCGACCTTCACGAGCTCGTCGAGCGAGCCCGTGCGGTAACGTCCATGAACGGAATGGACCTTACGCCCCTTGTCACTACAGCCGAACCGTACCGATGGGAAGGAGCTTCCATCGGCGAATGGGATTACCGTCCGGAAGCTGCCGGGAGCGGCCCAAGGCGTCGGGTCGTTGCTATCGATTTCGGTGTTAAGCGCAATATTCTTAGGCGCTTACACCATTTTGGATGCGACGTCACCGTGGTCCCCGCCGCGACCACGGCCGACCAGATCTTGGCGATGAACCCCGACGGGGTGTTTCTGAGCAACGGCCCCGGAGATCCGGCTGCCGTGACCGTGGCCATCGAAACAGTCAGGGGGCTGCTGGGTCGGAAACCGATTTTTGGCATCTGTCTCGGCCACCAGATCCTCTCTCTAGCAGTAGGAGCTTCGACGTATAAGCTCAAATTCGGACATCGTGGGGCGAACCATCCGGTCAAGAATCTTCGCACCGGGGCTATTGAGATCACCTCCCAGAATCACGGATTTGCTGTCGATCCCGATACGCTGCCTTCGCGTGCAGTCATGACGCACATCAATCTCAACGACGATACCTGTGCCGGCGTGGCACTGACAGATGTTTCGGCCTTTGCGGTGCAGTATCACCCTGAGGCCAGTCCCGGACCTCATGACTCGGACTACCTGTTCGAGCAGTTCGTGAGGTCAATGGCCTGAGCCCGTCGGCGCACTCTTTTAGCCGGGCATTTGCATAGTTTTCCCCAGACCCATAACTTTGCCGGCTCTGTTGTTTGGGGTAGGTACTCAAGCGGCCAACGAGGGCAGACTGTAAATCTGCTGACTTATGTCTACGGAGGTTCGAATCCTTCCCTACCCACACAGGCGTTTCCACGAGGATTCGTTGTTGTATTGCGGGAGTAACTCAGTTGGTAGAGTCACAGCCTTCCAAGCTGTTGGTCGCGAGTTCGAGTCTCGTCTCCCGCTCGAAGAACACAGACCCTGAGGTGTTCGGGCACTGCAGCCCGTGCGCTGAAGGGCTTTGGTGTCTGCGTTCGGCAGCATCGCTGATGTAGCTCAGTTGGTAGAGCACCACCTTGGTAAGGTGGAGGTCACCGGTTCAATCCCGGTCATCAGCTCTGAGTTGTTGACAATTCAAGTACGGGTGTAGCTCAGCTGGTAGAGCAGCGGTCTCCAAAACCGCAGGCCGCGGGTTCGAATCCTGCCGCCCGTGCACAATGTCGTTGAACCGAGATCGGAGGAAGAACAATGGTTGATGCGATTCGCGGATTTTTTTCCGACGTCAGCAAGGAGATGAAAAAAGTCTCCTGGCCGACTCAGGACCAGCTCAAGGAAAGCACCATGGTCGTCGTGGCCACGTGTATTGTCTTTGCTGCACTGGTTTTTGTGATCGACCGTGGTGTGGTTTTTCTTCTTGAGTTCATTTACTGAGCAGGGCCGAGAAGATGCCTGAATCCGGTCTGCAACAACTTCCCGAGGCGCGCTGGTATGCGCTACGGATCCTGACAGGGCACGAAGCGCGTGTCAAGACGGCCATCGAGAACGAGCTGGCACGCCTTGGCATGACCAACCGTGTTGTGAGTATTGTGATCCCGACGGAGACGATCGTCGAGGTGCGTAATGGACGCAAGCGCACACGGATTCGAAACTTCCTGCCGGGCTACATCCTCATTGAACTGTCATTTGAGCCACATCTGCGGGACATCATCCTGTCGCTGCCGTCGGTGATCAGCTTTGCCGGCACCACCTCAGGTCACCCACAGGCGCTTCGTCAGGACGAGGTTGATCGCATCCTCGGTCGCGTCGAGGAACGCAAGTTCGTTACAACAGTCGAGGCCATCTTTCGTGAGGGGGATCCTGTCAAGGTCATTGATGGTCCGTTCAAAAACTTCAACGCAACGGTGCGTGAGGTCAATGTCGAAAAGCAGAAACTGAAGGTTGAAGTTGGCATCCTCGGGCGTAAGACTCCGATTGAGCTGGACTTCAATCAGGTCGAGATCGAAAATCATTAATCATTGATGTGGGAGGCGGGTTTATCCTGCCGCAGACCACGAAAGGAACTACGTCATGGCAAAAAAGGTCATGGGTACCTTCAAGCTCCAGCTCAAGGCTGGAGAAGCCACGATGGCCCCGCCGGTCGGTCCGGCATTCGGTCAACGTGGTCTTGCTGGTATGGAATTCGTCAAGCAGTTCAATGCCAAGTCGGCCAAGCAGCCTGGCATGATCCTGCCGGTTCTTGTCACATTCTTCAGTGACAAGAGTTTTACGTTCGAGATCAAGTCGCCACCGGCTGCCATTCTGCTGATGAAGGCTGCAGGGTTGGACAAGGGCTCTGCGGCACCGCATCGTGACAAGGTTGGACGCGTCAATCGCGCACAGCTTGCTGAGATCGCTAAGATCAAGATGCAGGACCTAAACTGTCACACCGAGGATAGCGCGATCAGCATGATCGCCGGTACGGCCCGCTCGATGGGGATCACGGTCACAGACTGACCTGCCCCTTTCCTGACTTTCAACACTGAATTTTAACCACTGTTGGAGGCGTCCGCCTGCGGATGCCGTTTGTACAACACGAAAGGATATCCTTCCATGGCACAAGGGAAGCGTTTCAAGAAGGCTGCTTCGTCGTTCGACGGAACGCAGTCTTTCGACATCTCCAAAGCCGTCGAACTCGTCAAGAAGAACGCCACGGCCAAGTTTGACGAATCATTCGACGTTTCGATGAATCTTGGGGTTGATCCCCGCAAGGCCGACCAGCTCGTGCGCGGCACCGTTGCACTTCCGCACGGAACCGGCAAGACCGTCCGCGTACTGGTCATCGCCAAAGGACCAAAGGACAAGGAAGCTCTTGACGCCGGAGCCGACTACGCTGGTTTCTCGGAATACATTGAGAAGCTGCAAGGGGGCTGGGCAGACATCGACATCATCATTGCCACACCGGACGTTATGGGCGAGGTCGGAAAGCTCGGTCGAGTGCTCGGACCACGTGGTCTGATGCCGAACCCGAAGAGCGGTACGGTAACATTTGATGTTGCCAAGGCTGTCAGTGAAGTCAAGGCCGGTAAGATCGAGTTCCGCGTTGACAAGGCCGGAAACATCCATGCCGCCGTTGGCAAGTGCTCGTTCTCGACCGAGAAGCTGATGGAGAATCTCCAGTCCTTCGTCGGAACTGTTGTTCGTGCAAAGCCCGCATCGTCCAAGGGTAAGTACGTCAAGAGCATCACGTTCAGCTCCACGATGGGACCTGCCGTTCGCGTTGATGCGAAGTCGGTCGGTGCCGATCAGTAACCACGTAACTATTACGCCACAGCCGCTGCGTCACGCTTCTAACCCTGTCAGTGACGGGTTGACGTATCGGCGAAACAAACAATAAACAACATTATGATCACGAAAGAACAAAAGCAGGCAGTCGTCGCCGAGCTCGCGGAACACATCCGCAATGCGTCGAGTCTGTATTTCGTGGACTTTACCGGCATGACCGTTGCGCAGGACCAGGCGTTCCGCAATGATCTGCGCGCCAAGGGCGTAACAATGAGGGTTGCCAAGAACACCCTTTTGCTGCGTGCACTGGCCGAAGTCGGTGGCTACGAGATCGAAGACACGAAGCTGGCCGGACAGACGGCAATGATCCTTGGAGGTAGCGATCCGGTCGCACCGGCCAAAGTGATCCGCCAGCACTTCGAGAAGCTTGAGAAGCCCCGTCTCAAAGTTGCCGTGGTCGAAGGCATGTACTTCGACTCCACGCAGCTCAAGCAGGTTTCCGAGCTTCCGACGCGCGA
>JBEIIK010000138.1:0-5433 GCA_040380835.1 Ignavibacteria bacterium
CCCATGATGCATCCGCAAACGGCTTCGTATGCTCCAGCGTCAGCTGTCCGGTGGAGATATACATCATAGCCGGACGCGAGAAGTGGTAGGGGGCTTCCTCAGAGATCATCGTAATCCTGCACGACGCGTGGTCGGGCTGCAACCTGCGCAGCATCCGCGCACAGGACGTGCCCGCAATGCCGTTGCCGATGATCAGAACGTTCATAGGCGGTGAAACTACGATGAAACACTGGCGTGTGCGCGACGCAGATTCCTGGTTCACTTAGTAGACAATCTTGCCCTTATCTTTTGCCCATTTCATGTTGAAAGACACGTGCGAAATATCATTCGTGCTGGCATCAAGCTGCCGGTTAGCTTCATCCAGAGCGGGCTGGCATTCTACTTCAAATATGGTTACAAGCTCAAGACTATTCTTCTTGAAAAGCGCGAGATAAAGTTTCTCATTCCTGGATATTCGCTGAAGGGACTTCGCTCGTTTGCTCAGAGCTCGGAACATCCTGTCGATCTGCCACGTTCCTCCTTCCTCACACGTCAGGTACTCATAGAACTTTGAGTTGTCGTGCCGGCTACATGCATCCGGCAGACGCTTGTTCGTGATAATGTCATGATCAAGCACTGATGCTATAATGATCTCCTTCACCAGCCCCGGCTGCAGGATATTTCCCACCCCGTATCGAATGCCGGTATCATAAAGCTTCCGTGCTTGATTGACTATTAACTTGGCCTTCTGCCTACTTAGTCTCAGAATATTGGGCTTCTTGGAAGAGCTCATATTCACCACCGATAGACATTTTGTTGATACGTTCATTTGCGATGGTAACATAGGAGGGGTTGATTTCAAACCCAACGAACAATCGCTCAAGTCGCTTACAGACGGCGAACGTCGTGCCAACGCCAGAAAAGGGATCAAGCACGATGTCACCTTTGTTGGAACTTGCTCGGACGAGCCGTTCAATCAACTTCTCCGGCTTCTGAATCGTATTCAGAAGGTCCCTCCCAAGAAGCTCCTTGGACTTATATGTGAGCTGTTTTATATCACCCCATACATCACCGGGATTCTTCCCGTTTTCATTGAATCGTGTGCGCCCATACGGCCCATTTAAGACCGACGGCACTCGCTCGCAGCGGAGTCGATGCTCTAGCTCCACAAGTTGCGGCACTCGGATATCATCAAGGTTAAACGTCCGCGCCTTCCCTTTTGAGAAATAGGCGATAATGTCATAGTTGTTCGTATAGTTCAATCGCCCTTGTGCCAATCTACTCGGTTGGTACCAGACGATTCGGCGATTGAGTTGCAGGTATGGCCGGTAATCAATGAAATCCAGGCAATCTTCTTTACCAAAGAGATATAGCGAACCGCCCGGTTTGAGAACGCGCGCGAAAAGCGAGATCAGGTGAAGATTGTAGGCCTGAATGTCTTGTATCCGATCCCATGAATTCCCAGTTACACCATATGGTCCATCGCAGATAACAAGATCTACACTGTTACTCTCAACATCGTTGATTAGATCAAGAGCGTCTCCTACGTGGATAGTGTTGTGTGTCATACCTCAATTATACAAAAACAATACCCCTTCTTCTCTATCCTGCCAAGCCCCGTATCCGCTCCACAACCTCCGCATGATTCTGCGATGGTGCTTGCAGTGCCAGCAGATCATTGAGCGTGTCGACATCACGTCGCGGCGGCAGGAGGTGCGGTGTCAGTCCATGCTCCTCGCAGCGCGCAAGGGTTGATGTGAGCACGTCGGCGGTGCTCCATGGAATATCCTCGAACAACACCTCGTGAACACGCATCATTCCGATAAGGTAGTAGCCACCGTCAACGCATGGACCGATTACAACGTCGGCATGATCCAACGCCGCCGATGCCGACGTCAGAAGCGCCTCATCAACAAACGGCATGTCAGTGCCGATCACGAGCATCTTCTCTGCGGAAGGGGCTTCCTGCAACGCCGTGACGATACGCTCGCCAAGGTCCGAGCCGTGTTGAGGGTAGAAGTGCCAACGGCCGTCGTCATTCCCGCGAACGCTGTCATTCCCCCGAAAGCGGGAATCCAGCGCCCCGCCCTCCACAAACACGGCCACATGGACGTTGGCATGGTGAAGCCTCTCGAGCACGTAGTCGAGCATCTCGGAATACACGGCCAGCGCTGCATCATTACCGATATCGGCGGCAAGACGGGTTTTGACAAGCCCCCTGACAGGGGCCTTGCACATCACAATGACGAGTGTATCCGGAAGCGTCAACGCTGGGTGGACTTCCAGTATCGGGGCGTAACGAAGAACATGCCGTAGGCCTCACCAATGCGGTGATCTACATGCTTATGATGGGCCATGTGCATGCGCCACACAGCCTGCAGGTATCGACTCTTGGGAAGGGGCTGACGTAGAAACCGCTTGTGGATGATCATATCGTGCATCACAAAGTAGGCCGTGCCATAGATAGCCACGCCAACACCCATCCAGAAGGGCCAGCCGATAGGATAGCCGAACCACATCAGCGACAGCGCGATGCTCATGAAGAAGACAACGAACACATCGTTCAACTCCAGCGGATGGTCTGTTGGACGGTGATGCGTGATGTGTATGCGCCAGAGGAATCCGTGCATCACAAAACGATGAAAGAGCACAACGAAGAGCTCCATACCGATGACGCCGAGAATGACGAGGAGCGCTGAGATCATGCGTAAAGTTCGTGATAACGAAAACACGACACCAGATGGTCGTTCACCATACCTGTGGCCTGCATGTGGGCATAGACCACGGTAGTTCCGACAAACCCAAAGCCACGCTGCTTGAGTTCCTTGCTGATTACGTCGCTGACGCTGCTCGAGGCCGGCAGCTGCTTCAGATCCGTCCATGCATTCACAATCGGACGTCCGTCCACAAAGCCCCATATGTACGCATCAAAGGAGCCAAACTCTTCCTGCACGCGCCGGAATGCCTGCGCGTTGCGGATGGATGCTTCGATCTTCGCACGGTTGCGGATGATGCCGGCGTCCTGCAGGAGCTCTTCTATCTGACGCTCGCCATAGGAGGCGACCAGGTCGACGTTGAAGTTGCGGTACGCCGCACGGAAGTTGTCGCGCTTCTTCAGGATCGTATGCCAGCTCAGCCCGGCCTGCATCGTTTCCAGGATCAGAAACTCAAACAGCATCTGATCATCGTGCAAGGGGGCGCCCCATTCCTCATCGTGGTAGCGCATGTAGAGTTCGTCTTTGAGACACCATCCGCAGCGCTCACGAATCATGCGATCTGACCTCCGCATGAGGAGCCCGCGCCGGCGGTGCATCCGAAGCAGTGGCGGTCAATGACGATTGCTCGTCCCATCAGAGCTTCAGCCGTGAAGTCAGCGATGTGCCGGGCCGAAGACGCAACCGGCAGGTCGAGCATCTGATTGAAGTCACAGTCGAAGAGCTTCCCGTCCCATCCTACGGAGATCATATCACGGCACATTACGTTTTCAACTGCTGACGGATTGAATGCGCCCACCAGCGTGGCCATGTACCGCTCGTAGTTGCCCGAGTTCATGAGGAACTCCAGGAATCGGGAGATCGGCATGTTGGTGATGCAGTGCAGGGCGTTGAACTCCACGCCATGATGCTGCATCAGATTGCGTTTGAATTCCTTCTCCAGCGAGGCCTGGGGTCCGGGCAGCAGCGCCCCCAGAGGGTTATAGACCAGGTCGATGATAAGCCCCGTACCCTCTCGTCCGTAGCCAACCTCGTTGAGCATGCGAAGGGCGCGGATGGAATCGTCGAACACGCCGCCACCGCGCTGACGGTCGGTATGGCTTGCATCGTAGAACGGGAGGGACGAGACCACATGCACGCCATGCGCGGCAAAGAACTGCGGCAGGTCGTGGTACTTCGGATTCGCAACGATGATCGTCAGGTTACACCGCACGATCACCTGCACGCCGCGTCGGGAGAGCTCCTCCACGAACCAGCGGAACTCCGGATTCATCTCCGGGGCGCCCCCTGTAAGATCAACGACAGAAAAGCCGGCCGCATCGACGGCATCCAGACAGTTCTGCATCGTCGGCCGCGTCATGATCTCCTGCCGGTCGGGTCCGGCATCCACATGACAGTGCTTGCAGGCCTGGTTGCACATCTTCCCAACGTTCACTTGCAGCGTGGTGAGCGAGCGTGCACGCAGAGGTGCATGTCCGTGCTGGCGCAGCACCGTAGCAAACTGTGGCAAGTGCGATACACCCTCGTGATCACGCAGCACGCGTAGCTGTTCGGCGGTGTCGGACAGAGCCGCACCGCGGCGCAGTAGACTTGTTGTTGCTAGTGACATTGGCCGAAAGTTACATCGATACTTCGCGAACCTTGTTCATCATTTGCACGCCGTGCACCATCGATGCACCACCGCGGATGGCTGCGGCAACGTGCACAGCCTCCATCATCATCTGCTCGGTAGCCCCCTTCTGAAGGCTGTCTGTGGTGTAGGCATCAATGCAGTACGGACACTGCACCGCATGGGCCACCGCAAGAGCGATCAGCGACTTCTCGCGCTGCGTCAGAGCACCTTCGGCAAACACGGCGCCGTACCAGTCAAAGAACTTGGCGGCCAGCTCCGGCTGGTACTCGCTGATGCTGCCAAACTTGGGGAGGTCGGTGGGTTCGTAGTAGGACATGGCGGGTGTGAGGTGTGAGGTGTGAGGTGTGGGGTGTGGGGTGTGAGGTGCAAAGATTGGCAAGAGACGAGAAATGAAGCGCATGGGATCCTTCCTCGATTGCATGGATTGCCACTTTCTACGTTTTCCCAAGGCTGAAGCTGTGGGTTATTGGGCGGATACAATTACGCGTCGACCATTGCGTGTCCACGTTTTCCCACGGCTGAAGCCGTGGGCTAATGTGCGGATACAATCACGCGTCGACCATTGTGCACCTACGTTTACCAACGGCTGAAGCTGTGGGCTAATGTGCGGATACAATTACGCGTCGACCATTGCGTGTCGCTTGCTTCTCGTACCCCGGGCCAAGGCCCGGGGCTAATATTGATCGCTTGTCACTTGTCACTCGTCACTTGTCACTTGTCACTGTGTGGGTCGCAGCATGCTGCGACCCTACTCATACACCACCAGTATCGGCTGCATGATTGTGACGGAGCCGTCAGACACTTCGGCCATGTAGAGTCCGGCAGGGGGCTGATTCGACGGTGAAAATGTTTCTCCGAGTGCCGACACGAGACGTCGGACGGTTTGGCGGTTCTGCTGCCATGCAGAGCGATGACCTTCCCAGGTGCGGGCTGCTCTGATGCGTTGTGCTGCGGACTGGTCGTTATCTCTGACGCTTGTAGCCGGACTCTGTTTGTATAACCCCAGCGTTGTGCAGAAGTAGATCGTCGATCCGGGGGCGTCCTGAAACATCGAGATGATCCGTGCACCGTCGGCCATACCGGTGACCGTATTGAGTTCCCAGTCCA
>JBEIIK010000139.1:0-5426 GCA_040380835.1 Ignavibacteria bacterium
GCGAGGATGATTCCACGAGTTTTCATGCGGCGAAGTTACGGCTACGCGTCGTTTCCAACCTTACTCCGTGGGGACGCTAGCGTCAGGGGGCTAGTCGTTGTCGCGCTCATGGATGGCCTTGATCACGTCCACGCCATCTTCATTGACGGCACGATGGCGCACGAGCTTGGCTTCAGACAGGAAGATCACATTCTCGGCAATGTTGGTGGCGTGATCGGCCATGCGCTCGAGATTATACAGGCCAACCAGCACGATCGCTCCATCGGGCACGAGCGTGCTGTCTTCTTTCATGATCTCGATGAGTTCGGCGCGGATCACGTCATAGAGGTGGTCGACGTTTGAATCCGACGGTAGAACGTGGGCTGCCAGCTCAGGGTCGTTGTTGATGAAGGCATCAAGGCTCGACTTCAGCATCGTGTAGGCTGCGTTGGCGATGCGGTGCAGATCGATCTGATTGGCCAGTTTTACTGCGTCGGGCGATTCGAGGACGATCGAGGCGATGTTGGTGGCCATATCGCCGATGCGTTCAAGCTCATTGTTGATCTTGATCGCTGCCAGCAGCAGGCGCAGGTCAGTTGCGACCGGCTGATTCAGGGCAAAGATGCGCTGACACTGCTTGTCGATCTTGAGGTCGAGCTTATCGACCTTGTCATCACGCTCGACCACGATCCGGGCAAGTTCCTGGTTACCCTCGCGCAGAGAGCGAAGGGCAAACTCAACTTGCTCCTCCACCAGGGATCCCATACGAATGAGGCGGGTGCGGAGTTTATCGAGGTCTTCTTCAAAAGTTCTGTTCATGGGGCTTATCCGAATCGTCCAGTGATGTAGTCTTCGGTCTCCTTCTTTGACGGACTCGTGAAGATCGTGCGTGTTCTGTCGAACTCGATCAGCGAACCCATGAGGAAGAAACCGGTCAAATCCGACACACGGGCGGCTTGCTGCATGTTGTGTGTTACAAGCACGATCGTGTAGGTATCCTTCAGCTCCGTGATCAGCTCCTCGACCTTTCCGGTAGAGATCGGGTCAAGTGCCGAGCATGGCTCATCCATTAAAAGAATGTCTGGGTTGATCGCAACGGCACGGGCAATGCACAGACGTTGCTGCTGACCACCCGAGAGGCCAAGTGCCGAGTGATGCAAACGGTCTTTGACCTCGTCCCAGAGAGCTGATCTTCGCAGGCACGATTCGACGATCGAGTCGAGATCTGATTTTGTCGGTCGGTCGTTCAGCGTCAGGCCATAGGTGATATTCTCATAGATGGACTTCGGAAACGGGATCGATTTCTGGAAGACCATGCCGATGCGTCGGCGCAGGGTTACGACGTCGACATCCCTGGAGTACACATCCATGCCGTCAACGACCATATGTCCATCCGTGCGCGTTCCGTCGATAAGATCGTTCATCCGGTTGATCGACCGCAGAAAGGTTGACTTCCCGCAGCCTGACGGGCCGATAAAGGCCGTCACCCGGCGCTCGGGGATTCCGATCGTGATGTTATGCAACGCCTGCTTCGCCCCGTAATAGAAGCTGAAGTCGTGCGCCTCGATCTTAAGTGGTAGGTCTTTTGCCATGGGTAGGGGGCTCCTTAACGCTTCCGCAGACGAGAGCGAATGAGAATGGCCGTAAGATTCAGGAGGAAGGTCAGCCCGAGCAGCACCAGCGTGGTAGCATACTGCAGCGGTAGCGTCATGTCAACATCCGGTGACTGCGTCGAGAGAACGAAGAGGTGATAGCCCAAGTGCATGAACTTCTCAGTGACAGCCGACGGTATCGACTCCGAGCTGTAGGTGACGCCGACGAAGAGGATCGCTGCTACTTCACCCGCACCGCGCCCGACGGCCAGGATCGAGCCGGTAAGGATGCCGGTGACGGCATTGGGGATGACCACCTTGGTGATGGTCTGCCAGCGCGTGGCGCCGAGCGCCAGGGATGCCTCACGAAGATCCCTCGGTACGGCACGCAGAGCTTCTTCAACGGCAACAATGACCACCGGAAGGGTCAGCACGGCCAGCGTTGCCGATGACCACAGTAGTGATCCGTCACCAAACGAAGATGTTCCCAACCAGCCGTCGATGCCATTACCCATGAACTGAATAAAAAAACCGACGCCGAAGAGCCCGAAGACGATCGACGGTACTCCGGCCAGGGTGTTGACGGCAAAACGCACCGATCGGGCAAACCACGAGTCCTGTTTGGCGAACTCCGTCAGATAGATCGCCGTGGCCGTCCCTACGGGTACGCCCAGGATCGTCATCATCAGCACCAGGAGCGTCGTACCGGCCAGTGCAGGCCAGATACCCCCTTCGGTATTGTTATTCCGGGGGAACTCAGACAGAAACGTCCACGTCACGCCACCGCCGCCGTTGGAAACGAACGAACCGACCATTCCGAGGATGATGCCAAGGACGGCAACGGCAGCCGTCATGGCGATGGCGACGGCAAAGAAGCCGATCAAACGCTTTGGAAGGGGCATTGATGATGAAGATGTCTGCATCATTGCCCCTGGAACTTTTTGATGAGGCGTTTCTTCACATAGAGCTCGGTCACGGCGTTGAGTCCGAAGGAGAACACAAACAGCAGCACGCCCATGAAGAACAGTACGCCGTAATGCTCCGAGCCCCAGACGACCTCGCCCATTTCACTTCCGATCGTTGCTGCAACGGTGCGGGCCGGTTCAAGCGGAGAAAAGCTCGACAAGGGGGCATTGCCTGTGGCCATGATGGCGATCATGGTCTCGCCGAAGGCACGTCCGATACCCAGCAGCACGGCGGCAAACACGCCGGGTGCGGCCGCCGGCAGCATTACGCGATAGGCGGTCTGCCACTCGGTAGATCCCAGCGCCAGTGACGCTTCGCGCAGGGACTTGGGAACCGCACTGAGCGCATCCTCGGCGATGGAGAACACGATCGGGATCACGGCTAGTGCAAGGCCAATGCCGCCAACAATGGCATTTAGCCGGTAGGGGGCTCCGGTAATGTCCTGAATGTAGGAAGCAACGGTCACCAGACAGAAGAAACCGATAACCACCGACGGGAATCCGGCCAGGAGCTCGATAGCGGGCTTTACGACTTCGCGAACGCGGCGTTTGGCAAAGAACGCCACGTAAAGGGCTGCAAGAATTCCCAGCGGCGCGCCGATCAGGATCGCGATCGTGGTGGTTTTGAGCGTGCCGATAAGCAGCGGCTGAACCCCGAACTTGGGAACTTCGCCCACTGGTTGCCAGGCATCACCGGAGAGCTTCGACAGTACGCCACGCTTCTGGAGCGTGTCAGCTGCCTCAGGTTCTGTAGCAACGTCGTCGATGTCGGCCGGCAGAAGCCCCGTATCAGGATTATAGATCTCCGGATAGTGGGGATTTTTGGAGGCGTAGATAAACTGTCCTGGAGCTCCCGGATCACCCTGTTCGAGCGGTGCTGCGGGAGCCTCAGCCTCGGGGTTGTAGACGTCGGGTTCTGAGGACGTTGCCTCCGGCTCTTCGGGGTTGTACGATTCAGGAGCAAGGTCAGTGGGCGTTGCCGAGGTTGACGCCGCCGGGGCCGGAGTCTCCGAGGCGCTGACGAACAACGTCGCCGCCTCCCGCATCACGAACAGCAGGATCAAAAAAATGACAATGATCGAGGCGGATGCGACGAGGCGAATGGACCATTCCATGATCCACTCGCCCGGACGTTTACGTGTTTGACTGAACGGATTCGGCACTCAATCCTTTACTTCTTCCTTATCGGATAGTACCCGACTTCGGAGACGACTTTTTGACCGGAGGCCGAAATTACCCAGTCGATGAATTTCTTCACGTTACCATCTGGTTTACGACTCAAATAAAAGTACAGGAAGCGGCTGATCGGGTATTCACCGGAGTGGATCGATGCCACGTTGGCATGAATAGCCTTTGCGCCAGCATCCTTGGCGATCGGCAGGGCCTTGACGTTTTTAGCATAGGCCGATCCACCGAAGCCGATTCCGTTGGGATCCTTCGAAATGGCATTTATCAATGCAGCCGTCCCGGCCATATGCTGCGCTGAGGCGGCAAAGTCCTGCTTGTTCAGAACGTGCTCCTTGAAGAACTCATATGTTCCCGAGTTATTCTCCCGGGAGTAGAGCAGAATCGGTTTGTTTGCTCCGCCGACGTCCTTCCAGTTCGTGACCTTGCCGGTGAAGATGTCCTTGACCTGAGCCATGGTGAGTTGCTTGACGGGGTTGCTTTTGTGCACATAGATGGCAAGTCCGTCCATGGCAACGCGAATCTCAAGCCCCTTGTAGCCATACTTCTTTTCGAGTTGGGCTACCTCGTCCTTCTTGATCGGGCGCGACGAGGAGCAGATATCGGTAGTTCCGTTGATCAATGCAGCAATACCAGTGCCCGAACCGCCGCCGGTGACCTGAAACTCGACGTTTGTTTTGTCAGGATAGACCTCGGTCCAGCGCTGGACGAGGATGACCATGGTGTCAGACCCCTTGATGGTGATCCGATCCTTTGGCAGTGCTAGGGCGACCAGTGTCAGAACAAGAAACATCGCCGTGAAGGGGGCGAGTCGACGGAAAATGCGCATAGCGGTATTGGTTTGATGTGAACAGAACGGTCAAAAATCGAGAGTCGTCGCACGCTTGTGGTCAGTTATCCCGCAGTGTTACGAGATGATAACAGCATTTCTGATCAGATGCCGAGTTCCACGTTGAAGCGTCCGTAGTAGTTGGCTTCTTTTGCATTCGCCTTGTTGTAGAGCGTGGTCTGATTTGTGCCGAGCTCGAAGTTTGCCTTGATGCGATGACGATTAAAGTAGTAACCCACCGTGGCAGAAATGTTTGTCTGCTTGGTGTATTCTGAAAGTCCGGCAAGCTGCGATCCGGCGTCCACCACGGCATATCGGGCGGCAACGTTCCACATCGACGGAAAGATGTAGGACACCTGAGCCATGTATCCGGTGCCGACAAAGATGGCCGAAGCCTCCTTGCGTGTTGTATCGCGATATGTTACCGGATCATTAGATGTGCGCTCGGCGTACTCGGTATAGACCGACAGGCCGTTGTACTTCAAAAGGGCGTCTGCATAAAGGACATTCGATGATCGCTGTGCAAAGAGCCCCCTGCCGAGAGTGCCGCGAGTCTTGGTCTGACGGTCATTGCGCTGATATGAAACGCCTATGCTGAGCTTTGGCTTCTGTTCACGCAGCAAGTCTGCCTCGAAGTAGTCGCCGCCTCCTGTGAACGCCCCCAGTGGGAGCACTTCTACGCGTCCGGTGTAGGCCAGGCCCCCACCAGGGATAACCGGCTGGTTGCGTCCGTCGCCCGAGGAAACTGCCCCACGAAGATTCAAAACAACGTCGCCATCTATCGGGCGCCAGAAGCCCTGAAATCCAAAGTCGCGGTCCAGATTGAACGCACCATTGACTATCGAACGGTCAGGTATCTCGAGGTCGGCCGAAGAA
>JBEIIK010000140.1:0-5304 GCA_040380835.1 Ignavibacteria bacterium
CACTACATCACGAGTCGAAAATGAAACGGATCGGCAACGCCGAACATCTCGACAAACTCAGCGATGCCATTATCAAGCAATTACGTAAATCGAACCGTCGCTAGAGCCTCGTGAAATTTCAACTAGGATTTGGACACTCCCCATCAGTCATCAGTCATCAGTCATCAGTCATCAGTAATCAGTCATCTGCCTCTCACTCCTCAGCAACGATGCACACTGTTTCTACGCGTTGCCCTTCCGGACCTGACAGCACGACGCCGTACACACCGGCTGGTGGCACGGCTGATGCATCGGCCGTGACGGTCATGCCCAGAGTGTTGGTAAGGTGCATCGGAGTGAATCCTGAGCGGGTCCAGCGCTGGCGGTGGGTGGCATACGAAGCCGCGATGGCAAGGGGCTGAACCGACGGTGTACGATCGATGACGGATGTGGCCGAACCGAGCCGATAGGCACCGTCGGTGGTAAAGTAGTATACCGGGCCTGTGGTGCCGGAGCGGAAGATGGAGGTCAGCTGCGCCAGGCCATCGGCCGTTGGTGCCTCGCGGTCCTTCCATGTTCTTCCATCGTCGGTCGAGGCCATCAGACCAGTAGGCGTAACCATCAGGGCCGATCCGTCTGCGTCGATCACGCCGTTGCCTCCGACGAGGAAGTAGCGCACACTTGCCCCCTGACGAAGCACTTCCTGCCAGGAACGACCGTCGTCGGTAGAGCGCCACATGAGCCGGTCATCCATGGCGTGATTCGATGATTCGATATATGTCGAGCCCTTGCTGACCAGGAACGTATCACGAATGAGCCCCGTTGCAGAGGCCACCAGCGTACCGGACGGAAGGCGCATGGCCCCAAGAAACCAGACGTCCGGCTGGGGGACAGAGGCGCGCACCCAGGTGCGGCCACGATCATTGCTGACGATGATTCCACCGGTGTGGAGTGGTACAGGACTCAACGTTGCTGTATCGCGCACCTGGAAGCCGGAGCAGAAGGCTGTGATTCCGCCGTCTGGCCGGGCTATAATCGAGGTGACGATGCAGGATGTATCGGCGGGAGTAAAACCGCCGATGTTGCGGATAACGACCGTATCACGTTTCAGATCCGGACGAATCAGGATCACGGAACCCTTTCCGCCTAGAACCAGGGTGCCATCGTCCAGCCGAGCCACTGATGATGTCACACCAGTATCGAGGACTTCGATCAGATCGCCGGAACGGGAATAACGTCGTGTTCCGATACCCGGGCACAGGACATCCGTCGAATCCACCCACGGCTGCCGCAGCCCGTAATCGGTGGGCGAACGAAGAATGGGGCCATCGGGCTCATAGAGCCGTTGGCCGAATAGCTCGCCACGCAACCCACGCTGTCGCATATGACCGCGATGGAATTCGTCAACCTCGTACAAACAATCAGAGATCGGAAGAACGAGGAGTCTTCCCTGGCTGTCGGTAAACCCCGAGAGAATCTGCAGCGAAGGCAGAAAGTCGATAGTCCGGGCCATTGCAGATAGACTCAGGAAGCCGTGACGTGCAGAATGGAGTAGTGGCTCACTGTTGGTTGTGCCTGTAAACAATGTCCATTCATCAGAAACAGGACTCGGATTGTAATATCCTGCGACCAGATCCACGACCCGACCAGAATCGACATCTCTGATTTCGGGAATGCCAGTCAGGAGAACTCTGCGAACACGGACGTCGGCTATGCCATTTGCATCAGTCCACAAATAGCACAAAACCGAATCCGGACGCCTCCACCATTCAAATGATCGATAGCCTGCCAGGCCTGATCTAGTGATTCCTGTCTTTCCGACCAGCCGCCAGTGTCCGTTGACATACTCGAAGAGCCGACCGGGTAGCCACTTCTCTAACGCGAACAGTTTGCCATTCGATGTCGATAGCAGGTCGACAGAATCCGCCAGAAGGGAAGTGCCATCAATCGCCGTCAGCCGCTTCGTGCAGATAAATTTCGTTGGATCATTAATGGCGCGTCTGCACAGACCAGTGTCAGGTGAGCTCTTGCTGGGGGCAATGAACTCCATGATGGAGTCACGTCCCAGCTTAACGGGATATGGCGTAATCTTTGAAAATGGGATCAGCTGAGCCCCTTGAGCGGAATGGACCAGGAACACCTTTCCTGCACTGTTTGTGAGTGTCAGCAATCCTGAGGTGTAGGGTGGATTGACGATACACGCAAAAGGATCTGTAGGGATTGCCCACGAATTACCGCCGTTACTGGTGATAGCAAAGTATCCGTCATAATCACATGCGACAACCAGTCCGTCCCCACAGGGAAAGATGTTGTCGGCTGTCGGCTTGCCGTTTGGCAAAGTCATAAGTACGCCTTTGCCCGTATTGTCGATGCGATAGAGAACTCTGTTACTCCAGCCACCTCCTCCCGATCCGTCTCGACCCGTGACTAAAAGTAGATCTCCATTGACGTCGCTTCCAATTTCTTTGAGAACCCGCGCAACTCTGGGTGCACCGGGAACTACCGACAAAGTCCAAGTATTAGTGTCAACGGAAAAAGTCCCTACGCCGTCCATCACAAGAAACATCTGACCGCTTACGCCATGCGAGCGAACCCAACCATAAACAAATCGTTCAGAATAGACGGGTACACCACCCTGTGACAGTAACGTCGTTGTCCGCGTTGTGATGGTGATAGCTAGGAGTATCCATGCGGCACCGCAATGTTTCAATGCCGATTTCAACGAGGTAACAGAGAACATGAGGCAATCTCCTAGTTGGTCTTAATGCAACATACACTGTCTCTAACAGGACAGGCAATCGGAGAGCAACCTGAAGGTCCGGCGCAATTCTGTGGATCGATGTCACAATTCCATGTTGCTCGCATATTGCAGATACCCTCCTCAGTGCGAAACCAGCGCGTCTCTGAAATGCAGCAGCCAGTACCGTAACGATAAATGCAGCCGAGTGAGTCGTTAACGACGACGCATTTCGGGGTAATGATCGTCCAGCAATAGACGAATCCAGGAGGCACATTTATGCCAAGAATTCCTGGATTCCTGCACGGGTCCAGCGCACAGAGAATTGCTTTGAATACCGTATCAGCATTAATAACCGCCGGACGACTGGTTCCGAAGCAGACCCCAGTAATTGTCGTGTATCGATCCTGCGAAACCGCGCTGTCGCATAGTGAGGGCAAGGTATCTGGATAGGCACCGGGAAGCTTCATGCATCCCATGAGCTGCACCTGGTAGCCAGTGTCCGCAATGCAGATGACGATTGAGTCTATGACTCCAGGAGTACACTGGCACTTGTTGGCTGGTGTCTGTGAGTAACCGGAGCTAGCGGTGGCAATGAACAGCAGAATACCGAGAAGGATATGTCCCATGGAAATCTCTATAACGTAGACAGATAAGAAATGAATGACGTAGGATCGATCTGTGCTGACACTACAGTCAATACTGCAAGACTGAAGATAGCATGCTACCAATGATTATCAGCTACGACTATTGGGGACAACTGGTGGCAGGGACCCGGTTCGTTAAGAGTACGGCGGATGATAACCGGTAGCCTCCCAGCGGCTATTTTTGCACCACTACTCCAACGAAGGAAAAGCCCCATGAATAAGATCGGACTGTTGTTCGGTATGGAACAGTCGTTTCCCCCGGCGCTGGTAGAGGAAATCAATGCCCGCCATGCAGGAGTGGCCGCGGAATTTGTCAAGATCGGGGCGGTAACGTTGGAGTCGCTCTTCGAGTACGATGTGATCCTTGACCGGATCTCGCAGGACGTGCCGTATTACCGCGCCATGCTTAAGCTGGCGGCGCTTAACGGCGTTCGCGTGGTCAACAACCCCTTCTGGTGGTCGGCCGATGATAAGTTCTTCAACTATGCTCTTGCAGACAAGGTGGGCATTCCGGTGCCGCGCACGGCGTTGCTCCCGAGCAAGAACCATCCGCCAGACACCACTGCTGAATCATTCCGCAACCTTGTCTATCCGCTCAACTGGCAGGAGATCTTCGATCATGTGGGCTTTCCGGCCTACCTGAAGCCATTTGATGGAGGGGGCTGGAAGCACGTGTACCGGGTCGAATCGATCGATGAGTTTTTTACGGCCTATTCCGAAACGCAGGACATCGTGATGACCCTTCAGGAGGGCATCGAGTTCACAGAATACTATCGCTGCTACTGCATCGGCAAAAAGCACGTGCGCATCATGCCGTATGAGCCCCGTAACCCGCATCATCTGCGCTATCAGGCCGGCTTTACTCCAACTTCGGAGATGCTTGTACGACTTGAAGAGTACTGCATCAAGATCTGCACCATGCTGGGCTATGAGTTCAATACGATCGAATTCGCCGTGCGCGACGGAATCCCCTACGCCATCGACTACATGAACCCCGCGCCGGATGCAGAGCGCACCTCCGTCCAAGAAGACAACTTCCAGTGGGTGCTCAAAACCACCGCCGATTACCTGATCGAACTCGCTCAACAAGGACGCAAGGTGCCGAGCGAGTATGCGTGGAGCACGTTTATTGGGAAGGTTTGAGGTGTGAGGTTTGGGGTGTGAGGTGATTCCGCATAATAGCCCACGGCTTCAGCCGTGGGACGTTGAATGGGAAAGCGAAAAGGATGATGATCAGTCTCGACGGCACAACGCTCACGATCGACGATCTCGAGCGCGTAGCAATTGACGCGTCGGTGCGCATTGACGTTGCGCCCGAGGCGCGCGAGCGCGTGCGCGTGGCGCGTGCGGCTGTTGACAGGTGGATCGACGAGGGGCGTGTTATCTACGGCATGACCACCGGTTTTGGTGAGTTTGCCAACGTGGCTATCTCTCGGGAAGACGTTGAGCGTCTTCAGGAGAATCTCATCATCTCGCATGCGGCTGGAACCGGGGAGCCCCTTCCCACGGGCATCGTGCGGGCAATGATGGTGCTGCGCATCAATGCGCTTGCCAAGGGTCATTCGGGAGTTCGTGAGTCCACGCTGGATGCCATGGTTGCCATGGTCAATGCCGGCATCGTGCCCTACATCCCGAGTCAGGGGTCGGTTGGTTCCAGTGGTGACCTGGCGCCCCTTTCCCACCTGGCGCTGTGTCTTATTGGAAGGGGCGAGTGCCTCGTCAGTGGCGAGCGACGTCCGAGCGCTGAGGTACTGAGCGAACATGGCATCGAGCCGGTGCGCCTTGCCGCCAAGGAAGGTCTGGCGCTGATCAACGGAACGCAGATGATGTGCGCTTTCGGGGCGCTCACAATTGCCCGCGCACGGCGTCTGGCACGCACGGCCGATCTGGCCGGGGCAATGTCGCTTGATGCGCTGCGCGGAACCGATGCGGCATTTGATG
>JBEIIK010000141.1:0-5287 GCA_040380835.1 Ignavibacteria bacterium
CACGAAGTGTCTCACCGCAGGTGTCCCACGCGCGAAGCGCGTGTCCCACGAAGTGTCTCACCGCAGGTGTCCCACGCGCGAAGCGCGTGTCCCACGAAGTGTCCCACCGAAGGTGTCCCACGCGCGAAGCGCGTGTCCCACGAAGTGTCTCACCGCAGGTGTCCCACGCGCGAAGCGCGTGTCCCACGAAGTGTCTCACCGCAGGTGTCCCACGCGCGAAGCGCGTGTCCCACGAAGTGTCTCACCGAAGGTGTCTCACGCGCGAAGCGCGTGTCATTCCAGCGGGGTTTCAATCGTAATGATCACCGTACGTGAGTAAAGACGTCCTTCGGGAGAGTCGTTATCAAACAGTTCTCCTGCGCTTCCGTATCCGGCGGAGTTTTCCTGGGCCAGGTTCAACTTCGAGGCGACGGCTTTGGCACGGCGCTCAGAGAGCTTGAGATTGTACTCCGGATTGCCGGCGCGGTCGGTATATCCTTCGACGGTTACCCTGGATTTTTCCGTGATGCGCGGACGGATAGTTGCAAGAATGCGCTCATGCTGCTTTGTGAACTCCGATTCGTTGTATCCGAAGATGATCATGTTGAACTTCTCAAGTCGCTTGTCTTTGCGATAGACCTGTTCGACCTCGTAGCCCCTTGATCGTGAGGCAAGGTGCTGGCCGAGAACATCAGTTACAGATAGGCTGTACTGAAGTGCTTCCTGCGATTCAGGGAAGACTTCGGGACGACCGGACACATTCCATTGGATTGATGTCGGTAGAGCCCCTTTGCCTTTGATGGCATCAAGACGCCGCGAGCCCTGGTGGATCTCCATCGACCATTCGCTGATCGCTGTGTCAACGGTAACATCCGGCGTTAGAGCAATCGTAGCTGCATTCATGGTCCGAAGCGTATCGGTGAAGAAGATCGGGTCCAGTAATCGTGAATCCTGGCTCGTGATCTCGACACGCCGATTCTCAGCAATACCATCGGCAAGCGTGGTGTTCGATGGATTGTCAGGTAGGTCACGCACCTGAATGCCAAGGCGAGATGCTTCGATCCCCCAGACGCGCATGAAGTAATCCTGCACATTGACAGCCCGCTGACGCGAGAGCTCCCGGTTACCTTTCTCTACTCCGATATTGGAGTTACATCCTGTAATGATGATCTTCTCGCCCGGACTGCTCTTGAGCTTGTAGCCGATGATATTGAGCAGATCCTGATAGATCGCCACCGTTCCCGCGCCGTTGAGATGCTCAAGTGTATAGGATGCTATCTGCGATGGCAAAAGTCGACGATAACGCGTCGGAATATCCGCACTTGCCTCATCAAAAAAGATATAATTCAGTAGAGCATAGAGGTTCAGCGAAACAATGTTGTTGACCTGCAGCTTCGGGGCGGAAAGGGGCTTGCCGGCCGTGTCAAGCATCTCAGAGGTGATACGGCGGATCGCAAGTCGTGTTTCTCGCTTCTTTGGCTCCTCAGGTGCCGTTTGGGTAACCACCGGCACTTCAACCACGGGCGGTGGTGGTGGTGCAGGAGGTGGTGGTGGCGGTGCCGGCAGAGGCTCTTGTTCGGTGTAGTTCTGCCAGGCCAGTCCAATGCCGAGACGTACCGACGTCATGCTCCATGGCTGGGCCGACTGCAGGCTGGTCAACCCGAGGTTCAGAATGAGTTCGGGCTCCAGGCGCCAGTGCTCATCAGCGGATATCGGTATGGATGTGCGCAAGCCGATGATCGCTGCAAGGCGCGTGGATGATGTGCCGGGAATCTCGGTCGAATCGAACGTGAACCGTTTGCGTGATCCATCGTTGTAAGTAATGTCATTCGGACTCAGGATGGACTCGCTCTGCGAAAATCCTGATGACATCAGCACTCCAAGACGCAGACCTCCAAGAAGACTTAGTTGCGGCATGACGTCATAGGCAACAACAGGAGCCAGACCGAGGAAGGTCCGTGTCGTAGACAGTTGATACCCGATGGTAGCAATTTCGTCGATACCCTCAGGCGCGATCACCGTATTCTGATCTACTGAGAGCGCCGCAGCGTGGTAGTCCAACCCGATGCGGAACTCACCACGCAGATTCCTGCTGAATCTCAAGTGTCCCAGCATATCTACCAAAGGTGTCAGGGCCGATGCAGTAGAATACTCCGGACAGCAACTCGGCACACCTGGCAGCCCCCTGATCGGGGCGCTGTGCATGTCATAGCCCACCCCGATTACTCCGGACAGACCGAACTTGGTCGGGGTTGGCGCAGGGTCCTGCGCACAAATGCGCGTTCCGGCGATACACAGAACCGCAGCGATGGCAATGGTGCGGTTGTAAAGGGGGCGAATTCTCACCGAGGCATCACTTTCCGATAATCACCGGGCGTGAATAGGTCTGGCGTCCGTTCATCAGAACCAGAAAGTACCGTCCGCTGGGAAGGAATGCCGCCGGCACGGGAACCTCGTGGCGTCCCACGCTGAATTCTGCATCGGCCAGCTCTGCATGGGGCCGGCCTAAGGCGTCTACAAGGATCAGCTTGTACGGTCCGGCTTCAGCTACACTGAAGGTCACCATAGCATCATTGACGATGGGGTTCGGCCACACGCCGACTATTCCCGTACCGGTACCACGTTTGATAAGCCGCACCGTATCGCCCTCGCGACACAGTCCAAGCACGGCAAACTCGCCGTCTTCGTTGAAGGTTCTGATGAGTCCGCCACGTGGCCATTCAACGGATAGGATCTCCAGGGGGCTCTTTTCAACAGCGCCAAGAGCAACAAGAAATGGTAGCTCGGCGATGATCCCAACGGAATCCCGAACAGTAGCCGTCACGGTCATGACCGCATCGTCACCATTGAACACCACCGGCTGACTGCCCTTGTGCACCAGAACTGTACGGTTGTAGCGGATCTTGACGAGGATCTCCCGGGGTCCGTCACGAAGGATGTTCCTGGACGTGGCAAGGATCACGGGAACGTTGACCGTTGTGCCGACCTCGCCTTCGCTACTCGGGATGATCACCTTGGTTACGGCCTTCGGTGGACGATACCAGAATCCGGCACAGATTACGACTGTCTGGTTTGGAAGGCAACCGATAAGTCCCTGACCCAGCGTTCCACGCACCGTAATACCCGTGCTCCGAGCCTGCACAGCCCCATTACTGATGACCGTGCGCTGAAGCGTCTGCGCTCCGGCGTGAGTAACTACCAGCGCTGCGAGGGACGCTACGATGATTCGAGTGGTTGACATTTGGCATTACTCGATCACAGTGATATAGAAATCCTGATCCACCGGATCGATGGCTGCCGCCGTTACATTCTGCACACGCATGACAACGTTGCCTGCCTCGGCCCGGACCCAGGCGATAAGGATGCCATCATTGAGGTCTGCCACGGGGCTTATCATCACCGACTGACCGACGGCGGCATTGGCAAACGGGATCGTCACCGTTAGTCCACCATTTGCCGCCACATTGCCGATATTCACGGCCACGGTGCGCTTGATAATGTTCGTGATCGTATTCCCGTTGTTGCCGAAGCGTGAGGTTCCCCGCACATCCAGCTTGGTTGATGGCGACGATGTGCCGATACCGACGTTTACTCCTGCACCTCCCAGCACCAGAGAGTTCGAAGTTGTTACGTTGGCGCCGGAGCCGATGGCAGTTGAATTGGCGATCCCGGCCGTAGCCGTGGTGTTTTCGCCGATCAGTGTAAGCGATGATCCATCGGTGACGGCCGTACCGGCCTTGTATCCCACGAACGTATTGTTGTTGGCTGTAGCTGCACTGGTACCAGAACCGCTCTGATATCCAACGAAGGTGTTATTGTCACCCTGTGTTGCATTCTTGGCCGACTCCATACCAACGTAGGTGTTTGCAAATCCAACGGTGTTGTTAAGACCGGCGTTGCGCCCGATGAACGTATTGTCATTGGTGTTCGACGACTTCTTGCCGGCGCCACTGCCGTAGAAGGTGTTGGCAGTGCCACCTAGCAGCTCGGATCCTGCCTCAAAACCGACCATCGTATTGTCATCCAGGGCCGACGTCGCCGGTGTCAGACGACGTCCGCCAGACTTACTTCCGACGGATGTATTGCCGTTACCGGCCTGAATGCCAGCACCAGCTTCGTAACCGACGGACGTATTGTCGTCGTTCGTGGCCAGATACGAGGCACGATATCCAACGGAAACAGAGCGCGATCCCGTCAGGTTGGTGTAGTTCGACTCAAAGCCCACCGCAACGATCTGCCCGCCGGTGGTGTTAAGACGTCCGGCAGACGAGCCCACCATTGTGAGCTCCGACGCTGTTGTCGAAGCACGTCCGGCGCCGTTACCGATAAGCACGCCATCATTTCCCGTCGAAACGTTACCGGCCTCAAAGCCTACCATCACATTGCGAAGACCTCCTGTGATAGTAGCGCCCGCATTGCGCCCGACAACAGTATTCTGCGCACCCGAGCTCAGCAAGGGGGCTACCCCGGATCCTACCATGACGTTGTCAGTTCCAGTGCTGGTAAGGCTACCCGACCCACCGACGAATGTTCCATTGCTGCGCGTGCGAAGCACAGGCGTGGTGCCAATAACGTAGTAACTGTTATTATCGACGCTGATCAACCCGGTAGAGCGGACGCCATAGGCCGTGCCTGTGCCAGCAGCAGTGGCCTCAACCGTCAGGGCCGTTGCATCATTGTTTCCTCCGGCTCCTGCTGCTGCGGCGATGCGAGCCCCTTGCGCAATCGTCCCGGTTGCTGCTGCATCGTAGGCCACATTGAACAGAAAGTTTCCGCGCGCAGCAGATGTCGCCTGCGCTGCCGTGACGTTGTACTGGACCGTTGAGCTACTCGACGCGACGTCGACCCAGGACACCGTCGTTCCATTGGTGACAAGGGCCTTACCATTGTTGCCGGCCTGTGCCGGCAGCAGATTAGTCAGAGCGGCCGTAGCCGTCGTCGCCCCCGTGCCGCCACGATTGATACCAAGAGAGCCGGCTGTAGCGACGTTGTTGAGTGCCGTCATGATGTTCGTGCCCGAGCTTGCGGCGATCGTCGGATTCGGATACGTACCTGTGAGGTCGCCCCCGGCCGCACCCGTGGGCGCAATACCGGTGATGGTCGTCGGGGTAACGGCCGTGATACGTCCTGCGGCATCGACCGTGATGCGTGGCACTTCGGTGGCCGTTCCGTAGCTGTTGGCAGTAACACCTGTGGTGGTCAGCTTGGCCGAGGTGATCGTGTTATCGGCGATATCGGCATTGGCAATCGTTGCGTCCAGGATCTTGGCGGAGGTAACGGCGCCATCGGCCAGCTTGGCCGAGGTCAC
>JBEIIK010000142.1:0-5166 GCA_040380835.1 Ignavibacteria bacterium
ACAGTGTACTGCTGCCACACCTCGTGCATCATTTGACCACCGGAAGGTGCGATGAGCAAAGTGTATGTTCACACCACGCTTCGTCATCAGTTCTCGCCAGAGAATGCCAACCTGCAACCCTTGTACAACCGAATTCGTTGATACGAAGGCAACTCGGATGCTCGTGTCTCTAATCGCCTCCGCAGCGAGAAGGTACCAACAGGCGACGTAGTCAAGCTCACCTGCATCCTTCACTCCGGTCGCAATACGCTTAACCTGCGACTTTTGTTGACTCGTCATAATCCGCGATCCAATGAACGGCGGATTCCCGAGAATAAACCACTCGGCATCTGGAGCTTTGTCCAGTACGGCGGCGCGCCAGTCGGTTTCGAGGGCGTCAGCGATCAGGATGTTGGGTCCGTCGGTAAGGGGCAGACGCACGAAGTAGCCGCCGAAGGCCTTGGCCAGTTCGACATTCATGATGTGGTCGATCAGCCACAGGGCGACTTCGGCAATGCGCGCGGGAAACTCCTCGAGCTCGATGCCGAACATCGAGTGGACGGAGAGACGTGAGAGCGCCGACACATCGGTGAACTGCTGGCCCCTTCCCGAGAGCTTGCCCAATGCATCCAGCTGCTGGAGGATCGCGATCTCGATGCGACGTAGCTCCTTGTAGGTAATGATCAGAAAGTTGCCGCAGCCGCAGGCGGGGTCGAGAAAGCGCATGCGTGCTATGCGCTCGTGCAGAGCGCGCAGACGGTGTTCGGAATTACGGGATGCCTCAAGTTCTGCCTCGATCTCGTCGAGAAACAAACCTGATACCACTTTGAGAATGTTCTTCTCGCTGGTGTAGTGCGCTCCCAGGTTGCGGCGCTCTACATCGTTCATTACGCCCTGGAACATGGCACCAAAGACGGCCGGCGAGACAAACGTCCAGTCGAAGTTGGCGCACTCCAACAGTCGGGCGCGCATCGTTGCGTCGAAGTGCGGCGTTGGCAGTGTTTCAGCAAAGAGCTGACCGTTCACGTAGGGGAAGGCCTTGAGCTCGTCGTCGAGATTCGTCGGTCGTTTATCCTCGGCTGTGTTCAGGATCTGAAACAGGAAGGAGAGTGCAGGCCCCATATCAAGACCATCTTCACGGGTCTTCGTCTCAAGGAATCCCACAAAGGCATCGCGTCGGAAGATGCCCGTGTCGTCGCCGAACATGCAGAACAGCAGCCGCGTCAGGAACACCTCAAGCTGGTGTCCTTCGTACCCCGTTGCTTTGATCGCATCGTGCAGACGTCCCATCAGTTCAGCAGCACGCACGTTCACCGGGTCTTCGTCGCGGAACTTGCGCGGCACGTATCCCGAGATAAAGCCAAACAGATCGATCCTGTCAGGAAGCTCCGTCAGTTGTATCTCAACATCGGTACCATCGACAAGGTCGTGCAGTCGGATGCGGCGGAAGTCGCTCACAATCACAAAGCGCGGGAGTTCGTAGTCTTTCAGACCCGGGAAGTAGTCAATGGCCTGACCAAAGGCACGGTCCAGATCCTTCCCTGCCGACTTGTGTTCAACGATCAGCAGGCCCGGCCAGAAGAGGTCGATATACCCTGCCTTCGCACCCGCCTTCACCACTTGCTTCTCATACGTGGCCACGCGTCGGCGGTCCACACCAAAAACCGTCAGAAACTCATCCCAGAACGACTTTGCTTCGGCGTCTTCGGAATGTTCGTCTTTCCAACGAAGCACAAACGCGGATGCACGACTACGGATTTCGGATATAGATAGCATGGGGCGAAAATACGGGGGACAAGCCGCCGGAGTGCGAAGCGATACGGCTGATTAACCCATGAGGACTCTGGCACTTCACTCTTCGACACTCTCCGTGACGGGTTCAGTACGATGGGTGAACTTATCAACGTACTGCGTCAGGATTTGCAGGTAGAAGGTTTGATTCTTCTCGTGCTTATGAACATAGTTTAGACGTCTGACAAACTCGTTGTTCTTGTTCTCCATCTCGCTCCAGCGAACCTCAAGGCCATGAACCCTCAAGAGTATAGCAGCAACAAGTCTGGCGATACGACCATTGGCGTCATAAAAGGGATGAATTCGCACGAATTGTTGGTAGAACGTACAAACTGCACGCAACGGGTCACTCATTCCTCTGCAGTATTGTGCCAATGCTTCGCGTACACCAGCTTCGATCTTATCTGGCGCGCTACCCTCAAACTTGCCAACCTGCCTGTAGAATCTATCATGACCACCGAACCACACCACACCGCCATTTGCATCATGTGCCGATCTGTACTCGCCAGCATTTGAGAGTACTCGAACGAAGAGGAATCTGTGAATCTCCCTGATGAAGCGTTCAGCTGTACTTACAAAGTGCTCTGGCACTTCGGCGGGTCGCGGACTCGCCTGTAAAGAATCGAACTGGTGTGGCGTGTGAATGAGCAGGCGAGACCAAATCATCCGGTAGCGCTCTTGGACAGCATAGAGCGCGTCTTCCACAGAAGGGGCATTCTCGACACGGAACTCATCCATGAGTTGACCGAGATACGCACTTTCTTGATCGTCGGACGTCACGGAAGCTGAAATTCGGATGATGCAAGAACTTCAGCAGCACTGTCAACAATACGCTTGTATGCACTGAATGACGGGTACACACGTGCTGAGCGCTTTGAAGCATCGTTCATGTCGAACGAGAACGCATAGGCCGACTCTGTGAGTATCGGTAAGAAGGGCCTATCTCCATCCAAAGGGAAATTGTCAGCGAAGGCCTGATTCGAATAGTACGCCCTGATTACATCAGTGCTGATTTCTGCATTAGGGCTCGTAAGCAGCCACGGATCCTCGGCATGCGTGAGGTCGGACAACTCGAATGCACCAAGACGACCGTAGGAATACATGACAATGTCCGCGATACGCGCAGCGCGATGGTCCAATGTAACCTGATCACAGTCGAGATGTTCGATCGGAGCACTACCGTTCGATTTAAGTGCATCAAACAAGCTACGGATCACCGGTCCGTGCTTCCATCGGTATACCGGATCCGATACCACGTCAACACCGTCCACTATCGACCACACCTTTGTGTAATACACAAGTTTCTGCAACTTCATATGTGTCGGCTTGCCAAACGGATGTCTGCTGCCCGGTCCAGCCAGAAAGTAGGATGCAATTTGTAGGGCGGTGTACTGCATGGCACGTCAATTATACGGAACCGACCTCGGTTCACGATCGATCAGCAACATCATTGTAATGTCAAAGCAAGGGACCGCCGCGGCTGGCCCCACCTCGACCAAAGAGACCGATCTATCGATCGCTGACGCCACTCGCCTTTTCAACGCGCCTCCAGAATGCGGGGAAGCACTCGCAGTCATCGGCAAGGTTGGCAGCGAATTCAACATGTGATTCGATAGTGCCCCAATCATCAACCAGGGATTCCATCTTTTCGAGGCGAACAAATAGTCTCGCAGCATCCCTCAGCTCACGTGGATCCTCGCAGATCAAATGTTCATTCATGAGAGCCCGGATGATCAACGAAGCCTCCGCGGCCCACCCGGCCCGCATCAGCGCGTCGGAAAGTTCGATCCAATACGTCTCCAGCCTATCAAGTCGCAGAGGTTTACTCGCAACGATCTTGGCAAGTTGCTGACCGAATCCTTCGCGAACGAGCACAGTAAGTAGTCCCGGCGGAAAATATTGCTTGCCGAATGAACCTTTGACATCGTCCATGACATCATTGAGCACATCCTCTATCATCTCGGTGCCGAACAGAGAACGAAATGAATCGAGGAGCCCATAACGATACTCTTTACCAATGCCGTTTCTCAGATAGCTGCGAATTTCCGATGGATCGGCATAGGTGGCCATGAATCGATCCATAACACGCTGAGCCTCCCAGCTTCCGACAACGGCATCGTAGTCGACCATATCAAGATGGTGCTTTGCCCCCTCCCGGTCATCATGGTCGAGATACATTTCGGCAATCTTCCAATGCTCAGTGTTTCCTAGCTCTCCACGGCTGGAGACCAATCTTATGTAATCATCAATGCGTCCGGCACCGGCATAGATTGCCGCCTGCAGCAGCTCACTGGTGGACCCCGCCTGCGAGTCGTAGGGATCTCCCGGACCGGAATCCGTCCATGCTTCGAGCTCCGGGATGAGGGCATCAATGACCTCATCGGGCAGGTACATGGCCATTTTCTCGACCACGTCGATAGCCGGCGACCATGGCTGATGGAAGCAGATTGTGCGCAGTCCGGCGATCAGCGTTGGCGAGTCCACGGTGCGCTGAACACTGGCGACAAGTTCCTTGGCCAGATCCTCGGCAAACAGTCGAAAAATGGTTCCGCCCTTGTCGTATACAGCTTTGTGAATCGCCAGCTGATGTGACTGTATGCTGCAGAGCAGCTCAAATGCCTGAGGCGGATGTGATTTGCCGAGGTAAACAACTCCGCCGATGAGCTCCTGAATCTCCTTCAGTGTGTTCTTGGCGTACTTGTCCGAGTTCGAGCTCTTCAGGCTGGCGAGCTTTTTGATCGAGCGCTTAAGCTTCGAATAGCGCTCCGTGGAGGAGGCAAGTCGAGACGCGAAGTGCTTCCGGATTCCGGAATCTTCTTTGATGGCATCCATGACCAGCTCAAGCAACTGATCGTGCGAGAGGTCTTTGACGCGGTTCTCTAACGAGGCTGGCATGGTCGACGCTAGATGGTGGGTAAAGTGCTGCTCAATATCGGAACAAAGATTTAACGTTAGCATCCGAAACGGACTCAGAGGCGGCTCAATTCTGACTCGGAATCCAGCATGACCATTCGCGTGGCCGCCATCATCATTCTGCTTGCCTGCGCCGCAGCCGATGCTCAGCAGCAGTTCATCGTTAATGTGATCGACGGTTGGGAAGGGGGCCTGTACCGCACCGGCGATACGGTGCATGTGTTTGCTCTGGCGCTGGAAGCGCGTGAGTTCTTTAGCGAGTGGTGATCCTCGGTAAGAGTTGCGTTTGAATGATCGAATCAATGGCATACATCATTCGTGATGCCGCGTCGATCATTGCGTTCCCCGGGCTGAAGCTCGGGGCTATTGTGCGATCGTTGGGATGCCGCATCGCCCATTGCGTTGGGGCTGAAGCCCGGGGCTATTGTGCGATCGTTCGTGATGCCGCGTCGCCCATTGCGTTCCCCGGGCTGAAGCCCGGGG
>JBEIIK010000143.1:0-5152 GCA_040380835.1 Ignavibacteria bacterium
CTTATGTGAATTCAAATGGCTTAGACACGATTAAAGATAGCAGGGGCGAAACCGTGCGTATTGATACGCTCTACGATTTGACTTCGGACAACTCAACGAGGAAGATTACAAGGGGTGGAACATTCGTGTCCGATGCCCGCTGTCTGTCTAATAGGTATGCTCTGGGCACTATCGGACTCGGTTTTGATTACACGATCCAGCAGTTCGGCGGTATTTATCGTGCCGACACCGCCTTTATAGTCGATGGCCCCAGCAATCTTCAAGTATCAGTAGGGAATGCGAGTGCCGGATTATACAACCAGACAAGTGATTTAAATCCTGCACCTAGCACAGTCGAGTTACCATACCCAGGTTTTGTTCCAAGGTTCCCCTGGCCAAATTCGTACAATAACGGCCCCGGTATCTATGAGATTACGTTCAAGAGTGGTGGCCGTGAGTCGTTGACCACAAAATTTGCACTCAACAGTACCGACGATGTTGGCAAGGACTCAACGATGACATTCCCTGACGTTGAGTATCTCGAATATGAGATCAGGAATATCTATTCATTCAAGCGTGCAGATCCGCAACCAAATGGAACAATCGATTCAGTTCTTGTCTCGTATCCGTTCAACCTGACACCTCAGCAGATCGACTATGCGACGGTGCCACCGGCAGAGCAACGCAACTACCCGAATATTGAGCTCGTGCGACCTGGCTCGTATGCTGCAGCCTCCTTCGGATGGAGAAATTCTCGGAATGGTGAGTGGAGTCCGGCACGTCTTCGTTTTTACGCTGCGCAGACCAATTCTGGACGACCTCTCGGCCAGCAGCTCCGGTATTACAAGTCCCGAACACTTTCAACGACCGGAAAAGATACACTTGACTTTGTTAATGTGATCTCCATAGGCGGCGCGCAGTTTGTTCTGGATGCTTCATTGCGTGGACGAAGGACGTCCAGTAATGTCGTGTCGTCTGTTGCGCCCACTACAAGCACCGCTCCAACCTCCTTCCCGACAGAAGACTTCAAGCCTGGTGACAAGGTGGTGGTCTCGACTGCCGGTGGAGCATTCGGCTTTCCGTTTGATGGAGCTATAGCTAAGATTAAGGTCCTCGAGTATGACAAGGTGGACAAGCGGACCATGACCGATTTCTACACGGACGAAGACATGGAGCAGGTTCAGGTTGTTCCCAACCCATACTACGTCACGCACGAGGGAATGAGCTCCTCGTTCCAGGGAAAGATCTTTTTCACTCGACTTCCTCGCATCTGCACGATCAGCATCTACACTATTAATGGAGAGCTGGTTCGCACAATCAACCATAATGAAGTAAACGTGGCCTCGGTTTCGACTGACAATACGCGTCAGCAAGCCTATGAAAGGTCTCAGCTCGGAGCCGATGTATGGGATCTCATCACCAGAAGCGAGTTGAGCAAGAGACGTGTTGCCAGCCAAATGTTTGTTGCGAAGATTGAAACACCGAGCGGGGCAAGCGTGATCCGAAAGTTTGCCGTTGTTGTAGGACCTGCACGATTCCCTGGAGAAGGGGAATGAGGAGACGCATCATGACATCAGCACGCCTATTCAAGATTCTTTTGGGTCTCATCGCTACGATGGTTGGTTCACCAACTGTAGCGTATTCACAGGCAGCAATTGCATCAACAGATTTCACGAAAGTCGGTCTCTCCGGGGGGCAGTTCTTGAAAATTGGTGTCGGAGCAAGGGCCACGGGAATGGCAGGTGCTCAGGTAGCTGCGGCCAACGACGTTTCCTCGATTTTTTGGAACCCAGCAGGGCTAACCTCATTGAAAGGATACGCCGCGGACGTCAGCCAGACACTCTGGTTCGCTGGGATCACTCACAGTTTTGCTGCGGCTGTAATTCCGGCAGGTGAGAACTATAGGTTCGCGGCAAGCTTCACAAACTTCTCTAGCGGTGATATCAAAGTAACCCGGTTGGACCGCCCAGACGGCACGAGTGGTGTTTATCAGGTTAGCGATGTGGCCATTGGCCTCACATTCGCGGGGCAGCTTACAAAGCAGTTCTCGTTTGGAGTAACCGGTAGATACGTCTCGATGGGGTTCGTGAACATGAATGCTGGTGCTTTTGTCATCGACGTAGGAACGCGATACGAGACAGATTTCGAGGGGATAGTGGTTGGGTTCAGTATGAATTCACTCGGTACACAAACTGAGTACTCTGGTTCCGATGTGTCGCGTTCTCGTGATCCGGTCAGTGGCGTACAGGCACTCCCGATTGAGATGCGTATGCTGACATCGCCATTTGATATGCCCCTGTCGTTTAGGCTGGGCTTGTCAACCGATCTGTGTAAAGGTCCGTTGTTTGATGTAGAGGTTGACGCGAGTGGAGTTGTGCAGCACTCTCTAGTCACGGCCATTGACTTCGAAACATTTTCAGATGTTCCTGAGCAGGTCGCGATGGGTGCCGAATACACTTGGAAGGAACTCGTCAGCGTGCGCGCTGGATATCGCATCGGCACGGATCAATTCGGTCTGAGCGGCGGCGTTGGCCTACGGTATGTCAGCGAGGACTTCTCGGGTCGCATTGATTATTCTGTCAGTCCGACGACGGATATCGGCCTGATTAATCGCGTGAGCATCTCAATGCGATTCGATTGATATCTGCTGTAAGGCCATGCTCCTAGACGTTTTAATGCCGTCGATCGTCGAGATCGGCGGCATTGTCATTTGAACCCCACCACGCGGTGAGTAACCATGAGACGTATTCTTCTTCATCTGCTTTGCTTCGGGACGTTTGCCAGCCTGGCTAGCGCTCAGCGTTCGATCGATGTAACAGGCGACGTCGTGCAGTTCAGGGGTGCTAACGGCACGGTAAAGTGGGAATTTCAGTATGCCTTTGCCGATACGGCTTTACGCTATGTGATCGCCCCCTCGGGGTTTATCGGTGAGTTGTACTGCCGACTGGAGCTGTCGCGCGATACGGGGCTTGTGCACGTTGATGAATGGGTGGCGTCAGTGTCGAGTCCTGCTGCTGTACCAAGCCATCGCCAGTATTATTCCGGGGCTCGTGCGGTGAATCTGACATCCGGTTCCTACGCGGTCAAGTTCTATGCCCGTGACGTGAACGATTCGCTTAGGCGCACCACGATGTCCTTCAAGAGCGTTGTGCCTGTGCAGGGAATGAGACCATCGCTTTCGGACATTATGTTTGTCATGCCCGGCAAAGGCTCGGAAAAGTTCATGCGCAACGGAGTATCCGCTGATCCGAACCCACGACATGAAGTCATCGGTTCAGAGCCGACACTTGGGATCTATGCCGAGATCTATAACACAAGCCAGGCAAAGCTGGGGGATTTCGACATCGGCGTTTCGGTGGTTGATAATGTTCGCGAAGAGCAATTCGTAACATATGTTCCGATGAAGGCCCTGAGCGATGGTCTTATCATGCGCGAGGAGTTCCCGCTGCTCGGCATTTCCTCGGGTGTCTATTATGTGCGCCTGCAACTGCTGTCGAAAGATCATAAGACCGTCCTGGACACGAAGGAGGATAGATTCTTTCTGCTAAATCCGGAAGAGCCCCCTGCCGCTCAGAAAATGCTGACCGAGGACGAGCAGTTTCAGATCTCGGAGTGGTCGATCCTGACTGGTGAGCAACTCAAGCTGGAGATGGAGCTCTCAAATACCCTCGCCACCAAGGCTGAAATGGATGTACGCAGGTCCTGCACGGATGAACGCGCCCAGCAGCGCTATCTATTTCGATTCTGGAAGGTTCGTGACCCCGAATCCAGCACGAAGGCCAATGAGCGCCTCGACCAGTTTCGTGCCAACTTCAAGCGGGCACAGACGTTCTATCGCAGTCCAACCTATCCAGATGGATGGCGCTCTGATCGTGGCGTAATACTCCTGAAGTACGGAGTGCCGACGCAGATAGAACGGTTCGACCATAACACCGATGCAAAGCCATACGAGAGGTGGTTCTATCAGGACATCCAGGGTGGAGTAGAGTTCTACTTTGTGGACATGATGCTGCAGCAGAATTACAAGTTGGTGCATTCCACCATGCTTGGTCAGTTGAGCCAGCCGAACTGGTTCAACCTCTATGCACGTGCGTTCAGTCCGAACCCAAATCCCGTGAATCAAGGGTCGGGACTGCCCAGGTAATGTCACTCGCGGATCGGCTCACAACGGGTGCCTTTATGGCACTGGGTGGAATCAGTCGTCGCCTGTCATGGACAGGGCGGCAGGCACTTGGTGCTCGCCTCGGACGAGTCATGCGCGGCATCTCATCCAAGAGAGCTGACATCACCGCGCAGAATATCGCCATGGCCTACCCGGATCTGTCGGCAGAGCAGCAGCGAGAGATCCTCAATGAATCATACGAGAACCTCGGAATCGTGCTGACCGAGCTACTCGCCATACCATCGGTCCAACGGGATGAACTTGCCGAGCGGGTCGAGATTCATGGTCTGGAATCCATTCGCGAGCGACAGCGCAAGGGGCTTCCGAACATCCTCCTAACGGCGCACTATGGCAATTGGGAGTATGGGGCGATGGCCGCCGGCATTCACCTCGGAGCTCCGATCAGTATCGTTTACCATCCGCAGTCAAATGCCAGTGCCGACCGCATCCTTAACGGTTACCGCTCGAAATTCGGGAACGTTCTTATTCCGATGGGCAACGCAGCGCGGACGATGGTCAAGCTCCTGTCGAGTGGTGGAACGATCGGCGTCATCGTCGATCAGCACGGCGTTGCCGAGAAGGATCCGTGGGTCACGTTCATGGGTCGGCCGACTCCAACCTATGATGCTCCCGCAGCGCTTGCACTGCGATTCAATGCACCCATCTACTTCTCCTGCTGCGACCGCCTCGATGATGGTCGCTACGTTGTGGAGTTCTCCGAGGTGCCGATGAGTGATCTTGATAACTCCCGGCAGGGAATCATTGAGCTGACGAAACGTCATGTGCGGATGCTCGAGGAAGCGATCCGCCGACGCCCGGGACAATGGGCGTGGCAGCACCGACGCTGGCGCAGCGATCCACCTGAAGGCGTCGTTGTCGAATGAGTGCCCCCGCCGAACGCATCATCATCGTCCAGACGGCATTTCTGGGTGACGTTGTCCTTACTCTTCCCCTTTGTGCTGCCATCCGCCGTGTGCGGCCAGCTGCCGAGGTTGTGCTTGTAACCACTCC
>JBEIIK010000144.1:0-5137 GCA_040380835.1 Ignavibacteria bacterium
ACAACATGATTGCGGACGTCCCGACTGGAGCTAGGCACAATGTCGAGGTTGATCGTTGAATCCGTGACCGCGTAATCACGGATAACCGGAGCAACCGGCGGGATGATATCGGGACGCGGCACAACGAGCGTGTTACTGACAGCAGACTCGTTGTAGTGATAGTCCAGCGCAACGACCTGATAGTACGCATTCTTCGTCAGCGTACGGACGGTAAGCGTATCGATGATGATCGTGTCATTGCGATTGAACGCCGAATCTTCGTGAAACAGGTCCCGTCGGACGGTGAACTCATGAGTAGGATCATTCGCATGCAATAGTCGGTACCCCATCAGATCACCGTCTGCGGGATGACGGACCACGATCCGCACCACGCCGTTCGTGTCCATCGTGCCTTTGACGAGTAAGCCGGGACTTGGAGGCACACTGTCGGCAAAGGCAACGTAGGCAGGCATTGATCGTACGGCATTACGTGCAGTATCAACGGCCACCACCTGGTAATAGTATGTTCCGCCGAGGATCACGTTCTTGTCTCGATACTCCCGAGCCCCCTTCTCAAGGGGCGTATCAACGATCGCACGATCAAATGCACCGTCGACCGATGAATCCCGCATGATCAGAAAGCCGGCCAGATCCGGGCTTACAGGGTCCGACATCTTCCAGGTGATCACGACGTCCCGAAGACCTTCGTGTACGGCCTTAACAGCGATCGGCATGGCAGGGGGCGTAATGTCGCGTGGCATTGCCTTAAGGATGCTGATGACATCGTTTTCGGCAAAGGCATTGTTACCGGTGATCTTGTACGTGTACACCCGATAGTTGGTCAGATTCGAATCAAGGAAGCTACTAGATACCGATCCTACTCCATTTCGAAGAGTAAGCATCGGGGAGGACGTGAGTTTTTCAAAGGAGTTTCCGTCTGTAGATCGGTACACGTCAAAGGTGGAATGTCCGGTGGAATTGTTCCACTTGATCAGTACCGAACCATCGAGCTCATCGACTGAGATCCCGACATTGTCGAACGTCACGCGCGTGGGCTCCGGACCAACATCCACCGTTCCCGGCGACAAGATGTAAGGCTTTACTTCGCCAAGCAGTGTAACGCGGTATCGGTAAGCCATACCGGCGCGAGCTGTCTTATCCACAAATCGCAGGCCGAGCCCCGTTGCAGCATCGACATTGCGTTCTGCCGCCAGCATTGCCATTCCATAGGCCATTTCAAATCGGCTGCGTGCTTCGCGAAGCGCATCGATCTGTCCCGGATCATTTACCGGATAGTCCGCCGGGTCCATCGTTGGGTCAGAAAGAAGAGCGGCAACTGCGATCGGCCCCATGACGTTCATGTCTTCGCTCTTGTTGGAAGTGGCGTATTGTTCCCATTGCTCTGCTGTCCAAGGCTTCACGGCGGCATCAGCAAGTGCTGTGAAGGTGCCGGCCCTGTCTCCTTGAATTTCGGCACGTTCGATCCGGTAACCGGAAACCTTGGCCTTTGTCCATAAAGCCGAGGTGCTCGGTGCCCAACGCACAACCACAGAGTCCGCGTAGCGCTTTGCGATCACGGCAATGCGATGCTCAAGGGCGCGATCGAGTTCCTTCGGTGTCTGGCCGTAACTGACCGTATCAACGATGCACAGTGCGATCGCGATCATCGTCAGGAATGTCATCGGCGTTGTCTTCATCGTGATGGTCCTTCGATCGTGTTTATCACTTGTTGGTGTTGACGTTCTTACCGCTATTCAGTACGGCAGTGATGTCGATCGGCGTGGAGAAGTTCTGCTGGACAGTCTGCTTGACGTCCTGATTTGTGGTCCGGTCTTTGGCAACAACCCAGTTGCCGCCAGCCAGTTCCCAGAGTGTTCCGACAACGGTCACGCGATAGGTCTTAGACAGAGCCCAGTCTGCAGTGCCATTGATGAAGTTCTGCGTTCCGCTGTTATCGAAACTGAAGTTGTCACTCTCAGTTGGCGTTGGTGCTGGCTTCTCTGGATCAAGCAGATAGGTGCCCGGCCCCTTCGGAGCTGCCGCACCCTTGATCGGTCCGCCGGGTGGTGGTGATGGCGGCAGGGAGACCGGACCAGTGTATTGAATTCCACCTACGGTGAACCCGCCTGACTTTCCACCACCGACCGCTGCGCCCGGAGCTCCCTTTGCGGCAACATTGACCGGTGTGGTGGTGGCATTGCCGATCAGGTTCTTTTTGATTCTATAGAGATATGCTCCGAGCGCATCCTTTGTAGACAACAGCGTGAGTGTCTTCCACGTTAGCCCATCTTTCTCCTCAATGCCCACGGTGTAGGTCACCTGGAATGTCCGGCTGACAGTGTTGCCTGATGCGCCCCCTGTCATCTCCTGAAGTTCAAAGCTCTGTCCCGGTGTGAAACTGTACAGGACGGTGACTGGTTCTTTGACGGAGACATTGGACGCGGGCACGGCCGGTGTGACAGATTTGATCAGTTGATTCTTCTGCTCTGCAGCAACATCCTGCGCAGCCGTTGTTGTGGCTGCAGGCGCGGCCGGATAACATGTCGATCCCATATCGAAATCAACATCGAAGCTGCCTTCGATAACGCCGTTGAGAAAACTGAATGAGCCGGCGGCCTGACCCTTGACCCATGATGGGTTCGGGAAGCCGGCTTGTGCCCAGGCTCCGGCCTTCAGATTGGCCAGGTTCCAATAACAGCCATCCTTGCATGGCCACTTTCCACCTGTTACCTGGATGCCACACGATGCAATGGCCCATGCGGCGGCATTGGCTCGGAAGTACCACATGTTATAGCCGTTCTGACCGCAGAGAGTGCCGTCAGGATACCTCAGGAATGAGGCATTGAACTCCATACCGCCGCCAAATCTCCACTTGACCTTGACGCGACCGAATAGACTCTTGAGACGATCACCGGTATCAAAGCCAAGATCCGTGCCACCGGCGAATCCATTACCTGCAATGGCATCCGATGTTCCCGCCACACTTGGCGACATCCCATAGCACCCGACAGAGGCCAGTCCGTTGTTTGTGCGCGCCGTAAATCCACTCGGAGGAGCAATGTTCTTACCGAACATGAAGTACGAGTTGGCGCTGATGTTGGTTCCGAAAACGTTGACGTTCACCGTATTTCGATTGACCGGGTCGCCAAGCTTCACCCACCAGATTCCTGTCTTACCTTCAATGTGGATGTTCAGGTTTGCATTGCCTGTGACCGGAGCCTTGTTAACGATCACGCCGGCATTGAGATCGAAGATCTTCGTGGTGAAGTCGTAGACGATGTTGAGTGTACCCTTGACAGGCGCATTAGCACGCTCTGTGAGTTTAGCCTGGATCCACAGATCACCCGAGAGCCCGATGTAACTCATGCCCCCCGATGAATTAAACTGTCCGAAGAGAGCTACATCGGCATTCATCTTCTTTGCGTCAGGCGTGGTTCCAAGCACAGCAAGCGCCCTGAATCCGAATGCCACGTTCCGGTCAGGCGTCATCACCGCACCGCTATTTGCAGACGATGAGCTCGTACCCGCTGCTGCCACAGCATTCACGTTCGGCTGTGCCGGCAGCATATTCACATTTACTTTTCTCCAGGCAGCTACGCCGAAACCATAGAAGGCATATCCCGGCAGAAACACGATTCCGGGAGGGGGCAGGATGGCTTTTGCACTGACGTACCAGTATCGGTATCGGACGTTGTTATCGACCTTAGAACCGAATCGTGCGGAGGCATCGAGCTGCATCTGCAGTTCCTTGAACTTCGCCGATAACGTTGCGGCAAAACCATTGCCCCATGTGGGATCCGAATTATAGAAGTTCAGCTCGCCATTCATCTGCACGGCTGGCAGGTTGGCAAACACCGTGATCTTGCTGACGTTGAAGTCGACAAACTTGGGCTTGAACTTGAAGTTCGCACTTGGGCTGGTCTTTTCGACCGCACCGATCAGTTCAAAGGAGCCCCTTCCTCCGATCCTGTTGGAATCCAGTGCCACCACGACATCGAAACCGAGTTTGCCGCGAAACATCTCGTTGCCCTGAGGTGTGGCCTGATCGAACTTCACCTTGTCAATTGTGATCGGGAACTTGGCCAGCTTCTTTTGTGGACTTGCAAAGCTCCAGTCTCCCGCATCATAGCCGAACGGCTTCGAGAGGGAATCGTCGTAGAACATCCGCATGTTCTCAAAATCAGGCGCAAGGTCGAGTGTTATTGATTTCCCTCCGACCGTCAGCGTCGCATCGCTCCATCCGGCCTCGCCATTGAGGTTGATCATGAACTTCTTGCGGCCCTTTTTCAGGTTCATTGTGAGCGTGGAGGTTGGTTCGATCTTCAGCTTCGCGTTTCCAAAGAGTTTCATCTCGATGTCATTCTGTGGCTGCATCGAGAAGTCAAAGGTCTTCTGAACATTGTTAAACAGTGCTTTGTAAGTGATGGCGTTCTGTGGTGTTGAATCCGTCACGGGTAGCAGCAGCCGACCGCGCATGTATGCCTGCGTAAGGTTGCTGTTGAGCATGACAACCTTGACGGTATCGACGCTTCCGCCGAGGCGGTTCAGGTTCATCGCCGGGAACATCACCACATTGGCTGCGATGAGCGAACCCGTGAAGCCATTCTTGTTGATGATCAGGTTCTGGGCGATGAACTGCGGCGCAGCGTTTGTATCAGCAAACGTGCGCCACCCGTCCGGCATAAACATCTTGATGCGCTTGGCATAAAAGCCGTTGAACGTGTTGTCCTGAATACCGACATAGTTCAGAGGGAAAGTCATCCCCGGAGCATTTTCAAGGTCACTGAAGTCGAACGTCATCGTGTCGATCTGCAGTCCCATACCGTTTGTACCGGCGAATGTGCTTGCCGTGAGATTGCCAAGTAACATCCACTCCTTCCAGTCTATCGTCTTACCACGGAGTGTTGCGATCGACTGCTTGGTTGTGTCAACATCCGGACGTGGCGTCATCCAAGCGCGCGGGAACATGATGTCGATATCGAGAGACATCGTATCGGAATTGTTGTCGCAGCCCCAAGTGACATAGCACCCCGGACGTGATGCCGTCTTGGCCTTGGCGGCAATTGTGAACGTTGGCTGACTCGACGTGATACCGCGGACATCAATGTCTTGAAGCAGTTCAAGACGACCGGACTTTCCTACTCCTTCAGGACAGATC
>JBEIIK010000145.1:0-5043 GCA_040380835.1 Ignavibacteria bacterium
CGCTGCCAGTGCCCGTGGCATGCCAAGGTAGCGATTCTTATCAATGGCCATCATGTCCAGGGCATCGATCTGCTCCGACACCTGCATGGTGCCGATCTGGGCTGCAATGGCGCCCCCTACCCGGCCAGCGATCACCAGGGCTGTAAGAACCGGGGTGAGTTCCGTGAACACGACGGTGGCAATGGAGCCGCCGATAAAGGGGCGGGCAATACCGATAAGGTTAAACTTTGCAAAGAGGTTGGTTGCCTGCAGGGCAGCTATGGCACCCGTGAATGAACCGACGAGCACCACCAGAGGCAACGAGTCTGAACCGACGATCTTCATCTGCTCCAGGACGAGCCGGCGGTCCTTCAGGGCGCGCGGGAAGTACCGGACGATACCGACAAGCAGGAGCGCGATCTGGCCGACCTCGGCGGAGATCGACAGCATGATGCGCCCAAAGGCAGAGAGAAATGACGTCATGGCCTGCAATCTACGACGATGCCCATCGCCGCGCGAGCAACGATGGGCATCATCCGTGGGTGCGAATGTATTATCAGATCTTAACCGCGGCCGCCGGGGCGAACCGTGTCACCGCCGCCACCACCGCGTGGACCCTTGCCGCCGGTCGTGTCGCCACCACCGCGTGGACCCTTACCACCGGTCGTGTCGCCACCACCGCGTGGTCCGCCGCCGTTGCGGGCGTCACGGGATTTGATAAAGTTATCAAGAATAACCTTTTGCTTCTCGTCCAGGATCGAACCCAGGCGGGCAAGGAATGCATCATCACAGGCCTTGAGAGCTGTGCGTGCGGCTTCGCGCTCAGGAAGGCTCTTGATGGCTTCGCGCGTCGCCTTGTTCAGGTCACGCAGCTGCGTGCGGGCTTCTTCGCGGGTGATCGTGCCAGCCTTGGCGGCTCCCTTGATCTCTTCGGACTTGGCTTTGGCACGCTCCAGGATCGCACGCTCTGCCGTCTTGAGAGCCTCAAGAGCTGCATTTGCGCAGTCCTTATGTGCTGACTGGAGGCGCTCGACCACAGCCTTCTGATCAGGCGTCAGGTTGAGAGCGGCAAGAAGCCGGTCAAACGGACTCATCGGAGCCTTCTTGTCGGAACCTGGACGCTCTTTGACAGCCATAGGTGTTTCGAGCGTTACATCGGAGAAGTCCAGCGGCTGACCGTTGAGGTCAAATGTGGTCTGGGCGTTGTTGACCATCGCCATCGGATCGGCCGGGTTGGAACCCAATTCGGAACAGGCAACCAGTCCGAGAGCCATGACGGAGAAGGCAACCATGGCAAGTGTCCGGAAGACATTCTGCTTTTTCATGATCGTACCCTTTAATAAGTGGTGTTGGTGAATGATTCAAGTGCGGTGTGAAGAGCGCTCATCGTTGCGCACGGAGCAGGATTCCATGCAATTCGAATTGGTTACAGCGGTCTAATAAAAATCTTTCGACCCTCTGAAAAAACCGGGTGCTTGCGTAACATGCAGACCGCAAAATCGTCGTAGAGCACGAACCTAACGGCTTTTTCCACATCCGACCCCTTCGGACCCTGACATGATGCGTCTTTTTGCTTACCTGATCACTGTTCTCGTCACCGCCAACATGGCTCTGGCCGGCCTTCTGCCTGGCCAGGATGCCTATGTGATTCGTCGTGAGGCAACGACCCTTGCCGACGGCTCATTCCGCCAGGCGAAGAATCTCGTCATCGAGCGTCCACAGCCAGGCACCTATATCCCCGGTGTCATCCTGGTCAAGACACGCGTTCCCCGCGGTGTTATGCGCAACCAGATGGGGATCGAGGCAAGCCCCCTGAATAGGGACCTCGCATCGCTGCAGGTGGCCGATGTTTCCTCGGCCTACCAGACTATGCGCGATGCTGATGTTGTGCTCTCGGTCGGTATTGATCGCATCTACCGCGTCCGCTACAACGAGCCGATCGATCCGTTCGATGCCTGTGCCCGCCTAATGGAAAACCCGGACGTGGAATACGCCGTACCCGAGCGGACTCACCAGCTGTCCTACACCCCCAACGACACTCGCTATAGCTCGCAGCCGTGGATGACTCAAATGAAGCTGCCGGCTGCCTGGGACGTCACGAAGGGTTCAACATCGGTCGTGATCGCTATCATTGACTCGGGAACGGACTGGTCTCATGAGGATCTCTCGGCGAACATCTGGACCAACACAAGAGAGACCCCGAACAATGGCCGTGATGACGACAACAACGGCTACATCGATGATGTGCGGGGTTGGGATTTTGTCGGCAATATCACTTTAGCTGAGGCCCGGACTGGGACGATCAAGCCGGACAATGACCCAAAGGTCAGCGGCAGCATTAACGACCAGAACGGACACGGCACGGTGGTCGCTGGCTGCTCCGGAGCTGCGACAAATAATTCCAAGGGCGTTGCCAGCCCCGGTTTCAATTGCCGGATCATCCCCATCAAGGTCGGTTCTGACAATCCTTCGGTTCCCGGCCTGTTGCGCGGCTACGAAGCGATTGCGTACGCAGCAGACCTCGGCGCGCACATCATCAACTGCTCGTGGGGCGGACAAGGCCTCGACCCAAGTATGCAGGATGTCATCGACTACGCAACCAGCAAGGGTTCACTGGTCATAGCGGCTTCGGGTAATGACGGTATGAACAACGACACCTATCTGCAGAATCCGGCCAGCCTCGATGGCGTGCTGAGCGTAGGATCATGTAACTCCGGCGATCGCGTTTCAGGGTTCTCCAACTATGGCATGAACGTCGATGTCTATGCCCCGGGTGAGAATATCCTGAGCACATATCAGCCGAACACTTACCGCGCCCTGACGGGTACATCATTCTCGTCACCCCTGACGTCAGGTTTAGCTGGTCTGATCAAGGCCGTTCATCCGACGTGGACGCCGCAGATGATCGCGGCGCAGCTGCGCGGCACGGTTGATATGCTCCAAGGCGTAACGGTAGATAATCGCCAGTTGTACTGGGGCCGGGTCAATGCCCAGCGGGCCGTTACCACCAATGCCTCCTTGACATCAGGTGACCGTACACCGGGAATCATGCTTTCTGGTCTTACCATCAATGGTGCTCAGTCGGGCAAGATCACCAACTTTGACAAGACGTCCGTCAAGTTCACGCTTAAGAATGTGCTTGCCGACGCGTCCAACGTCCAGGTCAGCCTGACGGTACTCGATGGATTCGTCAAACTCCATACGGGCTCGACTCTTGCCCTTGGCACAATTTCCCGCAGCGGTCAGGCTACGGGTACGATCGATCTTGAACTCGAGGACAACTGGCCATGGTACGACTCCAACGTACGGGTCAGCATGACCATCACCAGCGGCACATACGTTAATCACGAAGTGCTGTTTATCCCGGTCGAACTCCCAACACAGAACTCGTTCACCATGCTCAATCAGTCTGGTTCGGCATCATGGAATCTGGTTGACATTGCCGACGACGGCACGGTTTACGCAACGGGCACGTACTTGGGACAGCGGGCCATGCTTCGAGCCTCCGGCGCCAGTGTTGGCATTGTGGGCATCACATTCGCACCTTCGGTCGTTCGGGCTGTTTCGACATCGACTGTGTACATGGGCGGTGTGAATGCTGGCAAGGCAACCATCGCACGTTCATTCAATGGCGGGCAGGCTTGGAGTAACAGCGATGTGAGTGCGTTTGTCTCGTCCGTGGCAGGTCTTTACTTGTTTGATTCGCAGGTAGGCGTTGTGGTAGGAAATCCTGTCGGAAGTAAGCTCGGCCTGGCACGATCCACCAACGGCGGAGCAGCATGGGCGTCAATTGCCGGAACACCGGTGGCAATCACCGGTGAATCGATAGCTCCGGGTAGCGTTGCAGTCCATGGCGATGCCATGTGGCTGGGTACGTCGTCCGGACGTGTTTTCTTCTCCTTGAACAAGGGTCAGAGTTGGAGTCAGGGATCGACTGGGCTTGGCAACGTCAGTATCGTTTCTCTGGCATTCCGAGACAGCACAAACGGACTCATGCTGTATCGTACCACGGGTAATGGACCGTATCGAATTGCGACCACCATCAACGGTGGACTGAATTGGAGAGCCGGAACGGTGGATATCAACACAACTATGAAGATCACGCCGGTAAGACTCCTTGCCAACCCCGGCCATCACCTTCTTGTGTGCTCGAAGGGTGAGGTGTATGCTTCAGACAATAATGGGACGGACTGGCAGTCGGTGCTTTCACGTCCGGTCGCAGGCGTGGCATCTGCGTCAGCAAATGTGATCAGTCGGCCTGTGGTAGTGCTCTCCGGCGAGCAAATCGGGGTTCTGCAGTATCGATATGCGGGACCGAATGGATCAAAGCTTCCGGCATACACAGCCACAGAGGTCAATTTCGGCACGCTTGATCAGGGTCAGACGCGCAATCGAACGGCCACGCTGCGAAATAACGGTACATCCGATCTCTCAATCAGCAAGGTCGAGATCATTCCTCAGGGCTCAACTCCTGCCTCAGCCTTTGTGATCACAACAGCTCCGCGCACGAGTGTGAGTGCCGGCGGCTCGATATCAATTCCACTGCGCTGCGTAGCGGCCGATACCGGCACCTATCGCGCGACACTCCGTATCACTTCGGACGGAACTCCGGCGAGCATCGACCTACCGTTGATCGCAACAGTTGTCTCTGCAACATCAGTCTCGGAAGACCTAGCGCGGATGGGCAGCATCAACGTCTGGCCAAACCCTGCATCGTCTTCACTGTCCGTTACTGTGGAAGCCCCTTGTCAGGCAACCCTGGTAAACTCAGTTGGTACCGCCGTCACATCATGGGCACTCGAGGCAGGCACGTCAAAGGTCGACGTGACGGGTCTGGCTAAAGGTGCTTACCGACTGGTCCTCACACATGGCCTTTGCGTCCGTGCCATCGGAGTGATCGTTGAATAAGCCCGCACTGGCGTCTCAATAGAAACTGCTCTTCGAGCCGCTGTCATCCGACGGCGGCTCGTTCCATTGTGAGCTGTCACTGCCGGCAAAAGCCCCCTGAACGCGACGACGGCGATTCCGCAGCCAGGTAAAGAGGGTGAAGGCGATGCCCCTACC
>JBEIIK010000146.1:0-4908 GCA_040380835.1 Ignavibacteria bacterium
CGCATCGTTCCGGAGCGGTCCTTCGTCGCCTTCGGCTCCTCAGGATGACGCCACGGCGCTACGCGAATGAGCGGGTTAAAAGGGAAGAGCGCCCCGTGCCGTTGGCGCGAGGCGCTCTTCCACCATAACAACCTCGGAGCGCGGCGTCATCCTGAGCCGCGCAGCGGCGAAGGACCGCACCTAATCGATCTTTCACCTGAAACCCGAAACCTGAAACCTGAAACCTAACTCGTCCACCTCGCAAGCTTCTTCCTCGGCACCAGGAACATGGCAACACCCAGAAGGCTCATGCCAACAAGGATGGCGAAGTAGCTTTCATTGCTCATGCGGTCGTAGTAGGAGCCGATGAAGCCAGCCAGGTAGTTGCCGAAGAAGCTCGACAGGAACCAGACGCCCATGAACATGCTGACCATGCGGACGGGGGCGACGCGTGAGACCATGGCCTGTCCGATAGGGGAGAGGTAGAGTTCGCCGATGGTAAACATCAGGACGACCGACGTGACCCAGATAAGGTTGAGCTTATCGCCCCCTTGCGCCAGACCTGCCACATAGATCATCAGCAGATAGGCAATGGCCATGAATGTGCAGCCGATGGCCATCTTGGTGACAGTGTTGGGCTCGGACTTGCTACTGCTCTGCCAGCGCCAGAAGCGACTGAGAAGGGGCGCAAGGATGACGATGAACATCGGGTTCAGCGACTGGAACCACGACGATGGTATTGACGCGCCGAAGATCGTCCAGTTCGTCTTCTCATCAGCCCATACCTGGAGTGTATTGCCCTGCTGCTCGTACACACCCCAGAAGAGGATGTTCACAAAGCACAGATAGGCGATGACACCAAAGGGGCGAAGCCAGTTTTCTTCTTTGCCATCGGACTCGGTGGGGCGTGCAATAACCCGCTGATTTTCCATCGGTAGATGCTTTGTGCCCATCCAGTAAACAACGGTTCCGACAAGCATGCCTACGCCGGCAGCGCCGAAACCATAATGCCAGCCCACGGTCTGACCAAGTGTGCCGCAGACGATCGGCGAGAAGAACGCACCGAGGTTCACGCCCATGTAGTAGATCGTGTAGGCACTGTCAATGCGAGAGTCGCCCGGCTTGTAGAGCGTTCCCACCTGCGCCGTAAGATTCGGCTTGAACATGCCGTTGCCCATGATGAGAAACAGCAGAGCGATCAGAAAGAAGCTTTCAAAGGCCATGAGGAAGTGGCCGATGGCCATCAGAATTGCACCCATGTACACCGCATTGGTCTTGCCCAGGTACCTGTCGGCCAGCCACCCGCCAATGAATGGCGTGAAGTACACAAAGCCCGTGTACAGCCCGTAGATCTGCGACGACAGGCCAATGTTTGAAAGGGGGCCAAACAGGGTCGTCAGGAAATTCGACAGGCCTGTGAACCCAATCACACTCGACGTCAGACTGGCGTCGATCAAAAGGTACTTGGTCATATACAGCACCAGCAAGGCACGCATGCCATAGTAACTGAACCGTTCCCACATCTCTGTGAAGAAGAGATAGGAAAGCCCTATCGGGTGACCGAACAATTCCCTTTGTGATGACGGCATGAAAGCCCCCTAGCAAATCGGATGGTGTATTTGCGATCCTTCAAGTGCATGAAGATACGGCACTAGAAATAGGAATTAGAGGTAGGTTAAGTGGGCCGATTTAGCTTTAGGTTGCGTGCATGTAATCAGATGCAATCACCAGAACGTGAGATCCATCATGCATTCGAAATATACCAAGCTGTTTACGTCGGTATGCGTGTGGCGCGTACTTCTTAGCGCCCTATCTCTCTGTGCTTTGTCAGTATCAGTTGGGCAGGCTCAGGCGATGCTCATCAGCGAACCAATGGTGCAGACCTTTCCCACGATCAGAGCCGAGGCCGTTTTCTTTGATCAGTTTGGTCGTCGAATCGACGATATCGTTCCTGCTGACCTGCGTGTGATCGAGACTTCAGTGGCGGGGGATACGGTGGACCTTACGTCAACAGTGCAGGTGAAGTGCAATGAGACGCTGGCAGAACCGGAGGTGAGCGTCATCATCGTGCTGGACGAGTCGCGCTCTATGGGGGATTCGGTAAACGGGCGTTCAAGATTTGACTACGCGAAAGATGCGATCAAGAAGTTCCTTACGGGTATGGCATTCGTAGGCCAGACGCGTGTCTCGCTGATAGCATTTTCGGGGACCTGTAGAACGGTGGTGGAGTGGGCCAGTTCATCCAAGCCGATCATCGACTCGCTTGATGAACTTCGTGTACGGACCAACACCAATTACGTTCTGCCATTCGAACACACCGGTTCAAACATTTACAGTCTTTTTCTCAGTAGTCCAGCAAACATTTCAAAGTATGTTGTCTTTCTCACCGATGGTTACCCCAACCCAGGTATTGAGGTTGCGCACCCACCAGGCGAGGCGGCCTTCGTGGCCCTGCACTCACGATGGCTTCAGGAAAGGCAGATCCGATTTACTAGCATCACCTTGTTAGAAAAGTATACCTATCCGGCACTCAAGGAGTTTGCGCGAGTATCGGGCGGTCGTTCTATCGTCACGGATGAACAATCGATCTCAGACCAGATGGCATTGCTTGCCATGGAGTTGCGGAATCGAAGAGTATGTGAGATCAGCTGGAATTCGCCATATCTCTGTCTAAAGGGTAGTAACAAGAGGTTTGCCCTTGTGACCTTGCTACGCAATTCGGTACCGAACAAGTACCTTCCCTACACGACTCCGCCGAGTGGACGTGCTGGCGTGGAGATCAGTGATAGAGTGCTGTTCTGTGGTATAGGCGTAACGTCTGATACGCCGTCGGCCATCGTGTCCATCAGAGCCACGAGCGATACAGCTGAATTCACCGGGTACAGTCTGGCAAGAAGTGACGAATTCAGTGTGGTGGACTGGGACCACCCGAGCAAGACGTTGTCTTTTGCTCCCTTTCGTCTTGCTCCGGGTCAGACAAGAACGTTGCGTGTTCAGTATAAGTGGAAACATAATAATGTTGCGTCTACGGCTTACCTTGCCCTAAATGGTCCGCTTTGCCCGCAAGAGATCAAGCTGATTGGAGGCCCATACCTACGACTTGTTTCGCCCATCGGGGGTGAGATCTATAAAAGCTGTGATACGATACCGATACGATGGGCTGGGGTCGACCCAACAAAGCCGATATGGGTTTCATACTCAAACGATTGGGGCCGAACCTGGAACAGTATGGCACCGAGGGCAACCGGGCTCGAGTATGATTGGACGGTCCCTGGCCCCGGAAAGACGTACATGGTCCGCGTTGATGCCGGCTATAGTGGAGCAAATGACTGTTCTGAAGAGGTGTTCACCATCATTGGGCCTCAGCTCCAGACCTCCCGTGATCTTATCACGTTTTCAGCGGTGGCAGTGGGCCGTTCTGATTCGACAGTCGTAATGCTAAGCAACAGCGGCAATGCTGATGCAACTCTTGGCAAGATGTCGATCACCGGTGTCAACGCCGACGAATTTGCTCTCTCCGAAGATCTTATCAATACGGTTGTGCCCCCCGATTCCTCGCGTCGATGTTCAATCGTTTTCAAGCCCAAGGGGATCGGTAAGCGAACGGCCCTTCTGAACATCGAAGCTGACTGCAGTCAGATCTCGGTTCAACCCATCGTGCTCGAGGGTACCGGTACAACAGCAACATCTGTCGAACACAAGGACGCGACATCCAACTCGTTTATCAGTGCCAATCCCAATCCTGCGAATGATGCCGTTGATCTATCGTTTCACATTGCTGAACCATCGCTCCTGCAGCTAGTGAGTCCTGATGGCCGTATCGTAACCGAGCTGGTTGTCAACCCATCGGAACAACGCATCCGTATCCCGGTGTCAAACCTTCCATCCGGCATCTATGCCGCACGCCTTCACAATCGCATAGGTAGCGTGTCGACGCTGGTGGTGGTCGTCAGATAGGTTTTCGGTGCTAGCATGGGATCGACATTCCCGCAACGAACGTCATCGCTGCGAAGGCGGGGGCGGGAATCCTGACGCGGGACGCCTGCGCGGGAATGACGTTGGCGTACCTCGTACCCCGCACCTATTCGACCACTCTCCTAGCCCCTTTCCAGCGCCTGTCCCAGTAGGGTTCGGAAAGGGAGGAGACGATGACACCGCTCGACGTGGAGCTATGGACGAAGCGTCCGTCGCAGAGGTAGATACCGACGTGGTTGACCGAGCCGTTCTTGCCGGTAGCGAAGAAGACCAGATCGGCTGGTTGCAGGTCTGAGCGATTCACAGATGTGCCGCTGGCAAACAGCTCTGATGAAGTTCGCGGCAGAACGGGCGCAATGTTCTGCAGGCAATAGAGCACGAAACCGGAGCAGTCAAAGCAGTCTGGAGTCATGCCGGCACCGCAATAAGGGGTGCCGATCAGATCCTGAGCTTTATCGAGTGCTGAGCGAACGCCAGGGGGCGCACTAACACGCATGCGGGATGAACTGGCGCAGCCGCTGAGCGCGGCGATCACGGCACCGAGAAAAAGAAGAAGAAGCCCCTTACGCATCCTTCCGCTGAGGCATGAGGATCGAGGCCAGCACACTGACCGAGAGGACCACGGCGATGACTCCCAGGGCGATCTCGATCGGCATCACGTAGAAGTCGTGGATGAGCATCTTGACGCCGATAAAGGACAGTATGACGCTGAGGCCGTACTTGAGGTAGTGGAAAATGCCCATCACACCGGCCACGGCGAAGAAAAGCGAGCGCAGACCCATCACGGCGAAGACGTTCGAGGTGAAGACGATGAACGGATCCTTGGTGACGGCGAAGATGGCCGGGATGGAATCAACGGCAAAGACAAGGTCGGTGAACTCGACCACGATCACGACAAGGAAAAGGGGCGTGAACCAGCGCACCCCATCCTTCATGATCCAAAATCGTTCCTGA
>JBEIIK010000147.1:0-4891 GCA_040380835.1 Ignavibacteria bacterium
ACCGAACATGTGCCTCAGATCATCCACGTCATCGACGTTACCCAGCCGCAGGGACACTCCACCAGCGGCTCACATGAGCGATATAAGTCTGCCGAACGTCTGGCCTGGGAGGCCGAGATGGACGGCGTCACACGGATGCGTCAGTGGATCATCGACCAGGGGATCGCCACCGATGCGGAACTCGAAGAGATCGATCGTGACTGTGTTACACATGTCCAGCAGTCCAAGCAGGCCGCATGGGACGCCTATATCGCTCCCATCAGGAATGAGATCGCGGCATGTTTGGAGCTGTTGCGTGCCTGTACCGACGAGCTGCACGCTGCGGGTCACGCAGAAGCGGCAACAACAGTGCGTGCGCTGACCGACGAGCTGGAACGTATTCGCGAGCCGTTCCGTCGTGATATCATGACCACAACTCACCGTGCATTGGTGGCTGCTCGCGGCGTTAGTACAACAGCCACGTCGAGGCTCGCGCTCTGGCGCCGGGAATATGACGGTCGTGTACGTCCTCTGTACGCGTCCCATTTGACCAGTGAAAGTGCCCAGAGCCCCCTGACACTGGACCACGTACCGGCACAGTTCGATCTGACAGCCGGCGCAGTCAATGGCTCTGAGGTCATCCGTGCATGGTTCGATCATGCCCTTGCCGCAGATCCGAGGGTGGTGATCTTCGGTGAAGACGCCGGCAAGCTCGGTGACGTCAATCAGGGTACCAGCGGCTTGCAGGCGATCTACGGGGATCTGCGGGTGAGTGACACGGGTATTCGTGAGTGTACGATTCTGGGTCAGGCCATCGGTATGTCCATGCGTGGACTGCGTCCGATCGCTGAAATTCAGTATCTCGACTACCTGCTGTATGCTCTGCAGCTGATGAGTGACGATCTGGCAACGGTTCAATGGCGAACGCGTGGCGGCCAAAAGGCCCCGGTAATCGTCCGCACGCGCGGGCATCGGCTGGAAGGTATCTGGCACTCTGGATCGCCAATGGCCGGCATTATCAACCTTGTGCGCGGCGTGCATGTCTGCGTGCCTCGCAATTTCGTGCAGGCCGCGGGTATGTACCAGACGCTGTTGCGTGGTGATGATCCGGGGCTGGTGGTGGAAGTCCTCAACGGCTACAGACTCAAGGAAAACATACCGACGAACATAGGATCCTACAGCGTACCACTTGGCGTTCCGGAGATTGTGCGCTCGGGGTCGGATCTGACCCTTGTCACCTATGGTGCAACGGTTCGCGTGGCCTTGGATGCGGCATCGGTTCTTCAGCAGCTTGGAGTTTCAGTTGAAGTGATCGACGTGCAGACACTGCTTCCTTTTGATTTGCAAGGGGTTATCGTCGATTCGTTGAAGCGTACCAACCGGCTACTCGTCGTCGATGAGGACGTCCCTGGCGGGACCACGGCCTACATCCTACAGGAGGTTCTCGAGACGCAGGGTGGATTCCGCTGGCTTGATTCTGCACCGATGACTCTGGCGGCGCGTCCGCACCGTCCGGCCTATGGCACCGACGGCAATTACTGGTCGAAGCCCGAATCTGAGCACATCGTTGATGCTGCTTATGCGATGATGCACGAGGTCGATCCGGGCAGGTATGAAAAGTTCTGCTGATCGACGACACGTGCGTCAAACAATGTCATCACCACATCATCACCCCAATGAAAGTCACTATGAACATTCTCAGACTGACGATTCTTGCCCTCACGGTATTCCTGAGCGTGACCATGCAAGCTCAGGACAAAGCCAAGCTGATGGCTCGCGGTCAGCAGGTGTACACAGAGTACTGCAAGACATGTCACCAGGCCAACGGGCAGGGGCTCGGTACTGTCTATCCGCCTCTGGCAAAAAGCGACTATTTGAAAAACACGCCAATGCCACAGATCATCAAGGAAGTCGTCAACGGTAAGAGTGGTAAGATCAAGGTCAACGGCAAGGAGTACAACGGCGTGATGGCGCCTCTGCCAAAGAAGTACACGGACGAGGACATTGCTTCGGTCATTACCTACGTTTACAACAGCTTTGGCAATTCGGGGCCGACGGTTTCCGTGGCCGACGTGAAAAAGCATAAGAAGAAATAAGATCGTGCCCCAGCACGATACGCTCTGCACGCCCCCTGATAGCTCACGCTGCAGGGGGCTTGCGTATTCTTGTGGCTTGTCTCAGGTTTTAACAGCACATAACGTTACCCATGGCTCGTAAACGAGGTTCAACACTTTCACCGGAACTGCGCAGAGACATGCTCCGGTACATGCTCATGGCACGGGAGTTCGACACGGCCATGTTGCGTCTCTACCGTCAGGGCAAAGCCTTTGGCGGAGTCTATTCCCAGCTCGGCAATGAAGCCGTCAGCGTTGGCAGTGCTCTTGCCCTTGACCGCACGCGCGATGTGCTGTTTCCGATGCACCGAAACATCGGCGGGCACTTTGTCTTCGGTCAGACGCTGGATCAGCTGATGCTGAACCATCTGGCGCGTAAGGGAAGTCAGATGCGCGGAACAGACGGCACGGGACACTATGCCGACCCGGCCCTGCGGATCTATGGCAACGTGTCGCACCTTGGAGCGATGATCCCGGTAGCGGCGGGATTCTCACTGGCCGACAAGCTCCGTGGAGTGACAACCGTGTCGATGACCTACATCGGTGATGGCGGAGCGCAGGTAGGGGAGGTACACGAGGCACTCAACTTCGCTTCGGTGCATAAGATCCCGTTGATCCTGATCATCGAGAATAACCAGTATGCCTACTCCACTCCGAACTCAATGGAGTTTGCCTGCGAGCGCCTGAGCGACCGCGCCGCAGGTTATGGGATGGCCGGCAGCACGATCGACGGCACGGACGTCGAGCTTGTCTATCAGACATGTTCCGAGGCTGTTGTCCGGGCCCGTAAGGGGCTTGGTCCGACGCTTATCGAGACCGTGACGATGCGCATGCGCGGTCATGCCGAACACGACGACTTCTCCTACGTTCCAAAGCAGATGCTCGACGAATGGTCCACCAAGGATCCCGTTGAACGCTACATCGACCGTCTTGTGGATGACGCTGTTGTCACGCGCGACGAAACTGAGCAACTCCGCTCGACGATCCTAAACGATATGATCTCCGCCATTGACCGAGCACTCGAGCAACCATGGCCAGATGCCGAAGAGGGTCTGCGTAATGTCTTCATGACGCCGCACACGGAGGGCCACTAACATGCAGATGACCTACCTTGAAGCCATCGCTGATGCCATGCGCGTTGAAATGCGTCAGGATGAGCGCGTGTTTCTGATCGGTGAAGACATCGGAACCTATGGCGGAGCCTTCAAGCTCACCAAGGGCTTTCTCGAAGAGTTCGGTCCCACGCGCGTGATCGATGCCCCGATCAGTGAGGCTGCGATCATCGGCGCTGCCATCGGCGCTTCGCTCAATGGCATGCGCCCTGTGGCCGAAATGCAATTCATGGATTTCGTTACCAACGGATTCAATCAGATCGTTACCGTTGCCGGCACAACTGCCTATCGCTGGGGAATACCCGTACCGATGGTCGTGCGTGGACCATCCGGCGGAGGTGTTGGAGCCAATCCGTTTCACAGCCGAAACTCTGAGGCCTGGTTTGCTCACGCCACCGGTATCAAGGTGGTGTGCCCGGCCTTCCCGGACGATGCCAAGGGGCTGATGATGGCATCCATGCGTGACGACGATCCCGTGGTGTTCTTTGAGCACAAGGGACTCTATCGCAAGATCAAAGGTGAAGTTCCCGAAGGTGAATACGTTGTTCCGCTCGGTCAGGCGCGCGTTGTCAGATCAGGCGCAGACGTTTCCGTGATCTGCTATGGTTCGGCAGTGCACATGGCCCTCGCGGCTGCTGAAACCGTAGCAGTCGAGGGTATCGACGTCGAAGTCGTTGACATCCGAACTCTGGTGCCATTCGATGAGGAAACGGTGCTGGAGTCGGTTCGCAGAACAGGTCGTGCCATCGTCGCTCATGAGGCCGTGCTAACCGCAGGTTTCGGTGGAGAGATCGCCGCACGCATCGCCGACAAAGCGTTTCGCTATCTTGACGCGCCAGTAAAGCGTGTTGCGGCATTTGATGCCCCTACGCCATTTGCTCCAACGCTCGAACAGGCAGTTTTGCCAAATTCGGGGATTATTGCCGACACGATTCGTCAGATTCATTCGTTCTAAGTCGTCGGTGTTGAAAAGTTCGGAAAATGCCGTCCGGCAACCGTCCGTATTTTGCCCCAAAATTTACAGGGTCTCTGCATGTCCAAGGTTCTCTTCAGTGTCTCGTATTCAATTCCCGATGGTAAGCGTCCGGAGTATCTGGCCGCGATATCATCCGTGAAGGAATTCTATTCGGGTTCTGATGTGTCGTTCTCGTTGTACGAAACGAAGGGCAAACACAATCACTTCCAGGAAGTGTATGTGTATCCAAGCCCCGAATCTTACGAGGCATCGGATGATCCGGCCGCTACGGCAGCCATTTCCTCTTCGATCGAGAAGATCTATTCGCTGGCAACAAATGTCGTCTATGACGTTGCCAACGAAGTTGCCTAAGCCCCATTCCTTTGGCAGGTGATGAACGTAGCGTTTGATGCGAGTGCGATCCTCGGACGCAGCGGAATCGAGCGCTATTCCCGTGAGCTGATCAAGGGGCTTCTTCGGAATAATCTCGTCGACGGTGTAACACTGGCTGCCAGCGACGACGACCAGAAAAAGGTTTCGTCCTACTTCGCCCCTTTCAGTGCCGCTCATGTGATTGAGTGCATACCAGGCGAGCGCCGTCTGGGTGCACCTTTGCGTGGGCTGATGCGCATGGTGCAGCGGCGTCGTATGTCGAGGGCCTTTGCCGGTAGCGACATCGTGCATCTTCTCGCCCCCGGAAAGGTCATCCCGCGTCAGCGTCCGGTGGTGAC
>JBEIIK010000148.1:0-4884 GCA_040380835.1 Ignavibacteria bacterium
CCGGTTCGGTAGCTCAGTTGGTAGAGCAATGGACTGAAAATCCATGTGTCGGGGGTTCAACTCCCTCCCGAACCACAACCCCTCACCACGTAAGTGGTTGATTGGGATGACAATTAGACCCCTTGAAACACCTGTGTTTCAAGGGGTCTTTCTGTTTCACCCGTTTTCCTTGTTTGTAGGGACTTACGAGGACAGAAAACAGAAAAAGTACCACACTTTTTGGTGATGAACGGGTTCAAGATGTCCCAAATTAACGGGACATCTTGACACCTGGAGATTCCGGAGCATACTGACCCCCTAGGTCAGATCAACGGCGGCAGCAGGTTGCATCTTCGTTTGAATTCACGAGTTTTACGGCGTGACCACTACGCGCGAACTCAATTCAATTCGAATGTTCTGGCAAGGCCGCCTTATCGCCGATCGTGATCTACGGCGTCGATTTCGATCTTCTGCCGGCAAAGAGCATTATCGGCTGCTGGCTTCATGGTCGCTGTCACATGTTGACAGCGTGTTTCTGGACTTCAGCTCGGATCACGGTTCTGCCGCACTCGCACTATCGATGAATCACCGAAACACCGTTTTCTCATTTGGTACGGGTGATAGGTGTCTTTCCAAAACACCGACGAATGTCGCGTTTATCGATGACGAGCTTGTTGTCGAACGTTATGACAACCTGGTGCGCCTGAGCTCTTTTGTGTTTCTGGACATGCATGATGACTGGAGGCAGGAAAATCAGATACTCGAACATCTTGTCGATCTGAACTGGCATGGCACCGTGCTGCTTGGCAGCACGAACGTCAATGCTGAAAAGGGGGCGTTTGTTGACAGTCTGTCGCATGTACGCGTTGACGTGACCCATCTCGGACACCGTGACGGTATGGTTCTGGTAACGCTGTAGCGCATCATTTATCACACCTACACAGACATTACCCCAGATGATCTCCACGATTCTGCAATACAGCACAATCGATTACCGATTCCTCGAGGTTAGTCTTCGTCAGATCTCGAAATTCTCCGACGACATTATTGTTCCACTGTGCACACGCTTCTTTCGTGGCGAACCGGAAGATGAGCAACTGCTCGCATCGTCGATCGACATCATCAACTCTGTGCCGAACACCACGATAGTGATGTTCGACTGGCATGGCTGTTATAGCAACGACGGCTACTATCATAACCTGAGTCGAAGATTGGGGACGCATCGTGCTCGCCATGAAACACTGCTGTTTCTTGATGCGGACGAGATACCGGATGATACGATGTCGACTTGGCTCATGAATGAGTACGATCGGCGCTACACATATTGGCTGACGGCATACTGGTACTTTCGTGAACCGGTGTATCAGGCCCTTCAGCATGAGGGCTGCGGGCTCTTAATCAACAAGCGCGATTGTGATTGGAACCTTCATGTTCGCACCGAGCGCCAGCAGATGTTCCGTCGGTTTCGATTTGTCAATGGCGAGCGGATGCCGGTACTGTTCGACGGTAAGCCACTCGTCCATCACTATAGTTGGGTGCGGACCAAGGAAGAGATGCTAACGAAGGTGCGGAACTGGGGCCACCGAGGTGACAAGGACTGGTCTTCGCTGATCCACGAAGAGTTCAGCCGCGAATTCAACGGTACGGACTTCGTCCATGGCTATCAGTACCGCGAAGTTGACAACTACTTTGGTCTATGATTGGCGCGCAGTGCCATCAAGTGATGACCAACCGGGCGTTTCGTGCCTATTCCCGCTGTCCGTCAAGCGATACATGAGCGCTGACCACCAGAGAATACGGAGACGCTCGGCCATCTAAACGTGTTGGGTCCTCTACCCAAGAACTCCGTCGGCGTCGCGCTTGACCTTAAACACGCCCTTCGTGACGCTGATGGTCTTCGTACCATCTTGGGAGTTCGCTGTCCCTTCGAACGTACCCTCAACCCAACCACCAACGGCATCGTAACGTGTCACGGTTATTGTACCCTGCAGACCCACGTAGCCAACTCCTTTGTAGGAAATCGAAAACCCTGCGCCTAAGGGGTAATTCACAGGATATGTGCCAGTACCCATGGGACGGATGGCGATCTGGATACCGTCATCAAGTCGCGTCTTCGGGCTGATATCGGTCGAAGCATATCCCGCGATCACAAACCCATCTTTTATCTGCGGCGTAGAGGACTTTGACAATGTCGCAAACACCAGCTTTGATCCGTCGTGCGTTGTTGATCCGTCAATGGTCGAAATGCATTGGACAGTTTCGGTTTCCGGATCCGGAGCGGTCTCCGTCGGTGTGTCCTCTTTACATGCGGTTGCTAGCAGCACCATGAAAAGGATGCTGAACAGCGTCGTTCTGACGTGATACATGGCTGTCATACTCCCAAATGTTATTGGAACCAAATTTAGACATAGGCCAGCACCTATGTGTGCTTGAGTGCAGCCCAAATCTTCAGTTTACGTAGGATTCATGCGGGGCAGATATGCCTCACAAATGTCGCTTATCGACATGTTCAGAAACACATCAAAGGGTACGCCCCCTTCACCGACCATCATCGTTTTGGCATCGGGGAACCGTTGTGCGAATGCGTCGAGTCCTCGGCGATGATGTACTGGTGGGGTCGAAACCTCAATGGCAATCGTTTGCGATGGAGAATGCAGGACGTAGTCTACCTCATCATTTCCATCACGCCACCACGAAAGGGAGTAGAGTGTTCCTTGAATCGACGAGCGAAGGTGCCCCCCAATGAGGCTTTCGAAGCAGCGACCCCTTTCTGCAGGACCCATATCCTGGTGCCAGGGGGCTCCGCATGCTGTAGCTATGGCGTTGGTGAATACCTGCATCTTTGGGCTGGAGCGGCGTTTCATGATGGCACGTGTGTACTTTGGCAGCGAGCAAAGAAGTCCGGACTCTTCGAAGAGCTGCAGATAATGCACAAGCGTTGATGTGTTACCTGCATCAGGTAGCTCCGAGATCATCTTCGTGTACGAGATCTCACGTCCACTTGTGCGTGCACCAACTCTTAGCGTGTCGCGAAGCAAAAACGGTTTATCAATGCGCTGGCGTTGCAACATGTCTTTGAGCACAACAGGCTCAATGATGCTGTCCTGCATGTAGGCCATCCAGCGTTCTCGGTCATCTTGATACGGTGCCGCACCTGGATATCCGCCATAGATGGCATACGTATCGAGATCCCAACCAAAGGCATCGCGCATTTCTCCAAAGGTCCATGGCATCACATGGACCCGTTCAAAGCGTCCTGCAAGACTCTCCCGTAGTCCATGGTTGAGCAAAACAACAGATGAACCGAGGACAATAACTCGTATGTCTCGATTATTCCATGTGTCCTCATCCCAGAATCGCTTTACCTGGTCACTCCAAAGCGGAACTTTCTGGATCTCATCAAGGACGATTACTGCCGTTCCCTGAGCCTCCTGAGCACGGGCCCGCGCCTCAACCCAGGCATCGCTGATCCAGCCTTGTGAGTCTGCCAGAATACCATCGGCTGTTCGGTAAATAACAGGTACCTGCGCACCCTCAAGAGCCTGCCGAACAATCGTCGTTTTGCCTACCTGTCGTGGTCCGGTGATCGCCACGATCGTTCTACGGGGCTCCTCCAGTCGTTGCCGTACCTGCGTAACATGATGTCTCACATAGAGTTGCATGGTGCAATATAGAAATACGCAGTACACTGCGCAATAATGCGCAGCATGCTGCGTATTCGGTTTCGCACAACAAAAAAGGCCCCCGAGCGCTGAGCTCAGGGGCCTATATGCTGACGTATACGTCAACACTGCGTTACGGACATGCCTCGCAAGGGGCACATTCCGTAGTGCATGTGCTGCTGCTGTAGAGGCTGACGCCGGCAACGGCCAGCGAAAGAACTACGACAACAGCAAGGATAATGCGTGATGGTTTCATACGACCTCCTATGAATACTTGCCGATTCTGCAGGCAAGTATACGTCCATTGAGTACTTACCGCCAAGCCCCCTGCCGTTGTGGGGGGTTATTACGGGAAATGTGTTGTCTGCGTACTTTGACGCAATGAAAGAAGGCTTACCTGGGAGGGTCCGGCAGGTTATCAACGGCGCTGTCCGTCAACGTCTCCGGCTGTTATTTACAGTCGTGCTTTCGGCGGCGCTGCTCATAGCCGCTATAATTCCTCCACCTCAAGCGAGTGATCCATCCGTCACACTTGTCATCCTTGGTACCCTTCAAGACGGAGGCTCGCCCCATGCCGGATGCCGGCGCGAGTGTTGTCGAACGCTGTTTGCTGCTCCGCCCCCTGATCGAAAAGTGGTCTGCCTGGGTGTGATCGACCGGTTGAACCAGCGCACGGTGATGTTTGAGGCAACGCCGGACATGCCTGTGCAGATGAAGATGTTGAAGTCGATGGCCGGAGATAGTGCTCGCGAAACACCAGATGCGATCTTTCTGACGCATGCACATATAGGGCACTACACGGGGCTGATGCATCTCGGCAAAGAGGCCATGGATGCAAAGGCAGTTCCAGTGCATGCCATGCCGAAGATGAAGTCCTACCTTGAATCAAATGGACCATGGAGTCAGCTGGTAACCCGCAACAACATTGTACTCCGTGAGCTGCGGGATGACGAACCAGTGCGCCTTGGCGCTCTGGAAGTAACGCCCCTTCGCGTTCCGCATCGTGACGAATACTCCGAAGCCGTGGGCTACCGAATTCGTGGTCCGAAGAAGACGGCCCTCTTCATTCCAGACATCGACAAGTGGAAGAAGTGGGACAAGGACATCAGAGACTCTTTGATGTCCTTCCCTCAGCAGACCTTGCAAAGGTTATTTTCATTCAACTCAACCACACGAAACCAGCTCTCCTGCCGGACGGCTAGGCATCACTGGAGATACGACTTCTCTGCTATGGCGTTGCACG
>JBEIIK010000149.1:0-4809 GCA_040380835.1 Ignavibacteria bacterium
TGATTACTGATTACTGATTACTGATTACTGATTACTGATGACGGGGTTGCTATACAATTCTTCATTGCACCTCACACCTCACACCCCACACCTCACACCTCACACCCCACACCTCACACCTCACACCCCACACCTCACACCTCACACCTCACACCCCACACCTCACACCTCACACCCCACACCTCACACCTGCGCGTAGCGTAAAAAAAATGACCGATCACACAACTGGTAATCGGTCATTGGTCATTTGTCATTCGTAGTTGTTCCTTGTTTCGTCTGGATCCCCGCTTTCGCCGGGATGACGGCCGTCATCAGTAATCAGTAATCAGTCATCAGTCATCAGTCATCAGTCATCAGTCATCAGTCATCAGTAATCAGTTATCAGTCATCAGTAATCAGTCATCAGTCATCAGTCATCAGTAATCAGTCATCAGTAATCAGTCATCAGTAATCAGTAATCAGTAATCAGTATTCGTCTCACAGCGTCGTCGTCTTTTCGTTGATGCTTTCCAGGGCACGGACCATGGCAGCAAGAGCTTGTGTGGCAAGAGCACCGTCGATTACGCGGTGATCGTAGGTGATTGACAGGTACACCATGCTGCGCACGACGACCACATCCTCGCCATCGAGCTCACGTACGACCGGACGCTTCTGGATTGCGCCGATACCGACGATGGCCGTCTGTGGCTGATTGATCACCGGCGTGCCGAAGAGCGAGCCGAATGAACCGACATTGGTGACCGTGATAGTGCCGCCGGCGATATCGTCCGGGGACAACTTCTTTGTGCGTGCCTTGTTGGCCAGCTCGTTCATCATACGGGCGATGCCCGTGACATTGAGATTCTCAGCGCCCCTGATGACCGGGACGATCAGGTTGCCATCGGGCAGGGCCGTGGCCATGCCGAGGTTGACGCGACGGTGCTGGATGATGTTCTTACCGTCAACGCTGACGTTGATGCGTGGGAAAGCCTTGACGCCTTCGCACACGGCATAGCCGAAGAACGGATTGTACGTCAGCTTGAATCCTTCACGTGCACCGAAGGCATCCTTCATCTTGTCGCGGAGCTTGACGATACCCGTAACGTCAGCCTCGGCAACAGACGTCACGTGCGGTGACGTGTGCTTTGAACGCACCATGTGCTCAGCGATCAGCTGACGCACACGGTCCATCGGGATGATCTCCGTGTCTGCGCCGGCCGGAATATTCAGCGTCGGGAACGCATCCACCGAGACGGCAGCCGAAGCTGCTGCAGCGGCAGGTGCGGCGGCAACCGCCGGAGCGACTGCAACACCGGAGCCACGGCGCGACAGGAAGCCCATGATATCGTTCTTGGTAACGCGTCCTTCAAGCCCCGTTCCGGAGATCGCGTCAAGTTCCTGAACCGACACGCCTTCGGCTGCGGCGATGCTGCGCACAAGGGGCGAGTAGAACCGGGCACCGGACTGGCGCGGTACGCTTGAGGTGGCAGCACCGTTAATCTGTACGGCTGCGGCAGCAGGAGCTGCCACAGGAGCAGGAGCGGCTGGTGCTGGTGCTGGTGCTGCAGCAACCGGCGCAGGGACTGCTGCAGCGGCGGCGGCGGAAGCACCAGTCGAGAGACGGGCGATAACCTTACCGACCTCTACCACGTCACCTTCGGCGGCAAGAACCTCAACGAGCGTTCCGGCCGATGGAGATGGCACTTCCGTATCTACTTTGTCCGTGGAGATCTCCAGGAGCACCTCGTCGCGCTCGACCTTATCTCCGGGCTTCTTGACCCAGCGCAGGACCTTGCCCTCCTGGATCGACTCGCCCATCTTCGGCATCACCACATCCACCGTCGCTCCACCGGCAGCAGCAGGCGCTGGAGCAGGTGCCGCAGCAGGAGCTGGTGCGGGTGCCGGTGCCGGTGCTGGTGCAGGGGCAGCAACAGGTGCTGGAGCTGGAGCCGCTGCAGCGGGAGCTGGAGCCGGTGCACCCGCGGCATTGCCGAGGATGCAGATCACTTTGCCCACCTCTACCGTATCACCTTCCTGGAACAGAATCTGGCTGATCACACCGGCGGCCGGTGACGGCACTTCGGTATCAACCTTATCCGTTGAGATCTCGAGGATGACCTCGTCGCGCTCGACCTTGTCACCGACATTCTTGACCCAGCGCAGGATCTTACCTTCTTGGATGGACTCGCCCATTTTGGGCATGACGACTTCGATGCTCATGAATTCGACCTTGGCGAAATGTTCGTGCGACTTCGTTCGACAGGAAAACGGACTACGAAACTAACCAATTCGGCGAACCCGACGTTGATCAGACGTCGATGATTTGCCATGGTCACGTATCACCCGAGAAGGTTTTGCAAAGCCCCCTTCAGCTCCGGGAAACGGAACCTGAAGGACGTCCCCATAAGGCGCATCGGTACGATGTTATGGCTGTGTAGGACCATGTCGGCCTGACGTCCCAGAAGGAGGCGAAGAACAAAACCCGGGACCGGGAACAATGTGGGGCGGCCCATCACGGTACCCAGCTCACGGACAAATTCACGCATGCTAATGCACTGCGGTGCCACTACGTTGTAGGGTCCGGCGGCAGATGCGGTGGCGGCAGCCCAGAGAAAGGCATCGACCACGTCATCACGGTGTACCCACGGGAACATCTGACGTCCGCTGCCGAGCACGCCCCCTACAAAGAGCTTCATCGGCAGCAGCAGCTTGGCCAAAGCGCCATCGGCCGGGTCAAGCACAACACCGATGCGCATCAGCACCACGCGCGTGATATCCGAGGCTTCCATAGCAGCATCCTCCCAGGCCTTAGTGACCGTGGCCAGAAAGGTCTGCCCTGCGCCCATGCCCTCATTCGACGGAACATGCGTGTCGCCATAGAAGCCGATTGCCGAGGCATTGATCAGTGTCGGCTTGGAGGGGGCTTTGCGGATCGCCGCAACGATCTGCCTTGTGGTATCTACCCGGCTGGCCAGGATCGCATGGCGCACCTTCTGACTCCATCGGCGCGTGCCGACATTTTCCCCTGCAAGGTTGATCACCACGTCAGACGATGCCACGGCAGAATCAAGTCCGTCGTATCCTAGGACCGAACAGCCCGGCACAGACTGGCGCGAACGGGAGATAATAGTAACGACATGTCCGCCCGCAATGGCGGACGCGGCGATTTGGCGTCCGAGGAATCCCGAACCGCCGACGATCAGATATGAGCTCATAGGCAGATGATAACGAAAAAGCCCGCCCGAGAGTTCGGACGGGCTTCGATTGTAGCGCAGGCAAAGGGATGGTTAGTCCTGGGCGATGACCCACACCTTCAGTGGGGCGATCACGTCGGTCATAAGCTTGACCTTCACATCGAAGATGCCGAGCGTCTTGATCGGCTCTTCGATCATCACGTGGCGCTTGTCCACGCGGAAGCCGCGCAGCTCCAGCTCCTGAGCGATCATAGGTGCTGTGACCGAGCCGAAGAGACGCCCTTCTTCGCCAACCGGCATCGAAATCGTGATCTGCATTTCACCAAGTTGGTTTGCAGTAGCTTCGGCCTGCTGGCGGGCCTTCGCCATCTTGGCTTCGTAGTGCTTCTTCTCGGTCTCTAGCGCCCGTATCGCACCAACCGTGGCGTAATAAGCCATCTGATTAGGGATCAGGAAGTTGCGGGCATAGCCGGCCTTTACGGTTATGATCTCACCGATGTTGCCCAGATTTTCAACGTCTTGTCGCAGGATGATCTTCATTGTCGTTCCTTCAATTCAGGGGGCGCACTGCGCCGTATTGAGTGTTCAGAATCGGAGGGCCTTAGACCGGAGATCCAGTCTTGGCAGCTTCAGCCATAGCGGCAGCGCGAGCAGCCTGAGCTTCGGCGCGGACCTTGCGGAACTCGCGAAGCTTTGGATCAAGCTGTACCGTGAGGTGACGCATCACATTTTCTTCCAGGAAGAAATACTTCTCGAGAAGTGGTAACGTGGCCGGAGGAGCTTCGAAGGCGGCATACACGTAGTAGCCGTTGAACTTCTTATTGATGGGGTATGCCAGGCGGCGGCGGCCCATCTTGTTGAGCTCCACGATCGTGGATCCGTTCTCTTCAAGGAATGCGCTCGTGCGGGCAATCACTGCCTCAACGTCGTTGTCCTCGAGAACAGCGTTAATGATGTAGGTGGCTTCGTACAGACGACGATCGCTCATGTGGAACTCCTGTGGTTGCGAACTGCAGTCGTCGGCGTCCGAACCGACGACAGGATGAGTTGTTGCGAATTGAGCCTGCAAACCTACGGTAGCGGAACGGTTTTCCCAAACCAGGACAGGATGTTTACGATGGGCCCTACGGGTTTTTCCTGAATAGCCCCCTTCCTGTAACGACACGGTAAAGGTGCCCCCAGGGTGCTACAGACGTGGAACGGTACACCTTTTTTCCCTTATCTTTACTGCCCTCCCACGTTGACTGTGTCACCACATGTACAGGCCGTCAATCCACCAGGGACAAGCGATCGCCACAACGGCGAGCATGTTGAAATCTTTTTACTCTCATCAGTCGTTCCAGCAACCATGTCTGAACAGCAACTCGACGATGCCGAAGGCACCGTCACTCCGGCCGGCGAACCCGCTGGCGAGTCCGCACCTGTCGTTCCATCTGAATTGGAAGGACCTGCACCGGTAGCTGAGGAAGCTCCTGCACCGGTAGCTGAGGAAGCTCCTGCACCGGTAGCTGAGGAAGCTCCTGCACCGGCAGCTGAGGAAGCTCCTGCACCGGCAGCTGAGGAAGCTCCTGCACCGGCAGCTGAGGAAGCTCCTGCACCGGCAGCTGAGGAAGCTCCTGCACCGGCAGCTGAGGAA
>JBEIIK010000150.1:0-4808 GCA_040380835.1 Ignavibacteria bacterium
ATCAGACCAACTCGGTAGTCCGTTTGTTAACTCGATGAATACGTGAAAATGTCAAATTGGGTAAGTAACTATCTGATCTTCCACCCAATAAGATGACAGTAAGTCGATCTCTAATCACATATTTGGGTTGGAGGAACCGATGGGAAATGACAACCGTGGTCGTCGATATGACGACGCATTTAGAGCTGAAGCAGTTGCACTGGTGGTAGATAAGAAGTTGCCAGTGAGCCGAGCAGCAGAACACGTTGGTGTAGCATACGAGACGTTGCGAATCTGGATAGAAGCTTCCGGTAGACGTCAAGAGGAGACCTCAGAGAAGTCGGACAAGCAGCGAATACGAGAGTTGGAACGGGAGCTGCGAGCCCTTCGGATGGAGCGCGATATCCTAAAGGGGGCCGTCGGTATCTTCAGTCAACGCCCGAAATGAGATACCGATTTATTGATCAACACCGGGCGGTATGGCCACTTGTGGCCATGGCAAAGGTATTAGAGGTGAGCAGGCAAGGTTACCATGCATGGAAGCGACGTGAGCCGGCAGAGCGGACGTTACGCATGCGTGAACGCACACGCCAGATCAAGCGTGTCTATGCTGAGAGTAACGGCAGCTATGGCTCGCCACGTGTGACGCTTGTGCTGCGCAAGGCTGGCGATGTGGTCACCGAGAGGACTGTGGCTGGGATAATGCGCCGCGAGGGTCTGCGGGCCACCGCCAAGAGGCGCTATCGTCCAACAACGGATTCATCCAAGACGCTTGCACCTGCACCAAACCGTCTACAGCGATCATTCACAGTAACAACAACAGATCGAGTATGGCTCAGTGACTTTACAGAGCTGCCCTGCCGCAATGGTAAGGCCTATGCTGTGGCTATCATGGATCTATGCTCACGTAGGATACTTGGGTGTGTGGTATCGCACTCGATGCAAACGCGAACACTGTTGACAGCTCTCGAGCAGGCTTGTAAGGTCAGAGGCGGCGTCTTGCCTGAAGAGCCGTTAATCTTTCACTCGGATCGTGGCAGTCAGTATAATGCCGAAACGTTTAGACGCCAGCTTGCCATTCTCAACATCGAGCAGAGTATGAGCGGTGTTGGCAACTGCTATGACAATGCGCCAATGGAGTCGTTCTGGGCTCGAATGAAGACAGAGCTCAAATCAGAAATGATGTTCGATGATCTGCGTCATGCGCGCACCGTCGTCTATCGTTGGGTACACCTGTTCTACAATCGAAAACGTCTACATTCAGGCATTGGACATCTCACACCGGTAGAATTCGAAGAACAACTATTTTCACAATCAACCGATCGCACTCACTGTCAATGAAACAGGGGGAAGATCATGTTGATATCCCGATCATTCGTCCGTGAGAGTGCCACTTTTTGTTGTCCGAGAGCATCGTAGCAATCTGTTCCGCCCGGTGAGTCTTCTCCTCCATTGTAACGGTTTGACCCCTCCGGGTTGATGTGTCTGAATGTACAGACCATTTCTTGAACTTGTAGTCGACAAGCCATCGTTTCATCAATGTGATGGTGAGGTTCTTAGCCTGTTCATATCGACTCAGCATGGCAAGATCCTGATTTCCCAGAATCAGAACTTCTGCATCGGTCAATAGACCTCGTGCGGACCTCTCGATCATTTTCTCAACCTGATCTAAGTATCCAAGTGCGGGAACCCATTGTTTGCCATTGTGAACTTGCGGATCAATTGGACCCAATGACGATGTATAGTCCATGTATATCCGATCCCCCGACATGCAGAAGATCGTGCCGGCGGACATAGCCTCATCTGGGACAACGAAGAAGACCTCCTCGTAATGATATCGGATCATCTCCACGAGTTTCTCAACTGTCTCCGCGCTACCGCCGGGAGTGTTTAAGAACACAATCAGTCGATCTCTCCGGTCCGCGTCGTTCCGTAGCCTCTCGATGAACTCACGAAAATGTCCCTGTACGTCTGGATAGATCGGGCCGTAAAAGAACATCACATCCCCAGCGAGTTCCTGTTCAATAGCAATTGCCTGCTGCCGAAGTCTATCGCGAATCTGCCTGTCGAAATTGCTCATGCTGTACTCCAGAGTAGATCATGGCAGTCTGCCTTTTGCAGGCTTGCCGCTTTCCTTCCTGTGCACGCATGGCGCGAAGTGTGACACGACCTAAACCACAACGGCCCGTCACTCTGTCGAGTAACGGGCCGTTTGAATTCGCAATCCCCGAATGAAATCGGGGTTATTCCGGCGTCCCCGGGCTAAAGCCCGGGGCTATTGTTAGCGTCCGGCGATCAGGTTCAGCGCCGAGCCGGCGCGGAACCAGCCGAGCTGCTGCTCGTTCATGGTGTGCTTCAGTTGGATGGACTCCGAGGTGCCGTCTTCGTGGGTGATGCCCAGTGTGACCTCCTGGCCTACGGCCAGGGCTTCGATGTCGATCGAGAGGCGGTCGCCTTCGCGGATCTTGTCGTAGTCGGCGGGGTTCACAAACGTCAGCGGCAGCATGCCCTGCTTCTTGAGGTTGGTCTCGTGGATACGAGCGAAGCTCTTGACGATGATGGCCTTGCCGCCAAGGAAGCGAGGCTCCATGGCTGCGTGCTCACGGGATGAGCCTTCGCCGTAGTTCTCGTCGCCCACCACAACCCATGCTTCGCCGCGTGCCTTGTAGTCGCGTGCCGTGGCCGGCACTTCGGCGTACTCGCCCGTGAAGACGTTCTTGACGCTGTTGGCCGTGTCGTTCACGTAGTTGATGGCGCCGATGAACATGTTGTTCGAGATGTTGTCCAGGTGACCCCGGAAGCGCAGCCAGGGACCGGCCATCGAGATGTGGTCGGTGGTGCACTTGCCCTTTGCCTTCAGCAGCAACGGCATGTTCTGATACTCTTCTTTCTGCGGAGCCTTGAAGGCTTCAAGAGCTTGCAGACGGCTGCTGGTAGGCTCGATGATGACGCTTACGCCCGATCCGTCGGCCGCAGGCGCGATAAAGCCGACAGCATCAGGAACAAAGCCGCCCTCGGGCAGTTCGTCGCCCACAGGGGCCTGAAGCATCACCCCATCGATCGGTTCCTTGATGAAATTGTGGGTGAGCTTGCCCGCCAGCACAAAGCCGGCAACCGTTTCAGGGCTGGCCACGAAGGCATGCGTTTCCTTGATACCGTCATTACGTCCGGTGAAGTTGCGATTGAAGGACGTGATGATGGAGTTCCGTTCGCCCTGCTGCACGTCATGACGCTTCCACTGTCCGATACACGGTCCGCATGCATTGGCCAGCACCTGACCGCCAATGGCTTCCATCTTTGCCAGGATGCCGTCACGCTCGATGGTTGCACGTACCTGCTCCGAACCCGGCGTGATGGTGAATTCGGCCTTGGCCTTGAGACCGTTCTTGGAGGCGTAGTCGGCAATGGCGGCCACGCGACTCATGTCTTCGTATGAGGAGTTGGTGCACGAGCCGATCAGGCCTACACGGAGTTCTTCGGGCCAGTTGTTTTCCTTGACCGCATTCACGAATTCGGAAAGCTCCATGGCACGGTCAGGCGTGAAGGGACCGTTAATGTGTGGCTCCAGCGCGTCCAAGTCGATGTGGATGACCTGGTCGTAATACTGCTCGGGATTGGCTTCGACGTCGGCATCGGCGCGCAGGTGTTCGGCAACGCCGTTGGCAAGGTCGGCCACATCATTGCGATCCGTCGAGCGCAGGTAGCGCTCCATCGATGCGTCATACGGGAACACCGATGTGGTAGCGCCGATCTCGGCACCCATGTTGCAGATGGTGCCCTTGCCGGTGGCCGAGAACGAGGCCGTGCCTTCGCCGAAGTATTCGACGATGGCGCCCGTGCCGCCCTTGACCGTCAGGATGCCAGCCAGCTTGAGGATCACGTCCTTCGGGCTCGTCCATCCGTTCATCTTGCCTGTGAGCTTCACGCCGATCAGCTTGGGCATCTGCAGCTCCCAGGGCATGCCGGCCATCACGTCCACAGCGTCGGCTCCGCCCACACCAATAGCGATCATGCCCATGCCGCCGGCATTGGGTGTATGCGAGTCGGTGCCGATCATCATGCCGCCCGGGAAGGCATAGTTCTCGAGAACGACCTGGTGGATGATACCGGCACCCGGCTTCCAGAAGCCGATGCCGTACTTCTTGGAGACCGATGCCAGGAAGTCAAAGACCTCGCGGTTTTCGTCGAGCGAGGTGTTCAAGTCCTGCGTAGCGCCATGCTCGGCACGGATCAGGTGGTCGCAGTGCACCGTGCTGGGCACAGCCACCTTGGGGATGCCGGCCGACATGAACTGCAGCAGGGCCATCTGGGCCGTTGCATCCTGCATGGCCACACGGTCCGGGTTGAAGTCCACATAGGCCTTACCACGCCCATAGGGTGTTGCTGGCATCTCGGCCATGTGGGCGTATAGGGTCTTCTCGGCAAGTGTTAGGGGGCGCTGCAGAACGCCGCGTGCCGCGGCGATCTTGCCCGGGAGCGCAGCATAGGTGCGCTCGATCATGGAAAGGTCTTGGGTCGACATGCTGTTGGTTATCGAATGTGTTTGAAATACCTGACTTGTGGCAACTTCATAAAATCCGCGTCTTGCGTCACGAGTTCCGCTTCGTGGGCAAGCGTGGTGGCGTAGATGATGGCATCGGCTGTTGACAAACTATGCAGCCTGCTGATCGCTGCCGCCTCTCGAGCACGAATGGTCGAAAGGGGGTCGACATGAAACAACTGCATGCTCATCGTTACGGCAAGTGCCTCTTTAACGGAAACGATGCGTTCTATCGAGCGATAAACTTCGAAAATGCATACGGACGGCACAATGATCTTGTCCGGTGGTG
>JBEIIK010000151.1:0-4755 GCA_040380835.1 Ignavibacteria bacterium
CCCGTTCTCGCCGAACTGTGCGTTGCCTGTTCGGCGAAAACCACCATAGCACAGGTAGCCCTTGCCGTTGTGGTCAAAGCACACCGATGGGTCGTTGGTGGATGCCCAGCCGGGACGTGCCGTACCGAGGCTCACGTTGTTCCATGTGTGCCCTGCATCAGTGGAGTAATACGCCCATGTGGACGACGAGCCGCGGTAATCCACAGCGGATCCGATCATCAACTTCGGGTTCAGGGGGCTGATGGCGATCGAGGATTCATTCTGCGTCGGGAGCTGGTCGTTCTCGGCGGCGGTGATCATGTTTGCATTTATGAAGAGCGTCGGCAGGGCCGACTCCTCAATGAACGGCAACATCATCATCTCCGGCTCGGGACTTACAACCGGCGTAGGATGAGCCCGCTCCATGTGACGCTCGTGGATGTTCTCCTGTCCAGCCACTGTTGGCGGGAACGTGCCGATGGTCAGCATCAGCATGCCGGCAAAGAATGATCTTTTCATGCGCGGAAATTACGTGTTCCGTTCCTTCCCGGGTATTCTCGCGATGCCCAATAAAAAACGCCCGCACCGGTGGTGAATCAGTGCGGGCGTTGGCGGGGGCCACGATGCCGGTACGTTAGCGTCCGGCAGGGTGAGTATTACTTTTCGTCGACGATCGTATAGTCGGCGTCCTCGACCTTGTTACCATCGCTCCCTGGCGCAGGACCCTCTTCGGAAGGGGCTTGCTGGGCCGATGCTGACGATGCCTGCTCGTACATCTTCGTGGAGGCTTCGCTCCAGATCTGATTCAGAGCATCCATTGCCGGACGGATATCGGCGGCGTTGTTCTTGGCAGCATCAGCAAGGCGATCCTTAGCCTTCGTGATACGATCCTTGGTGTCGGCGTCGAGCTTCTCGTCAAACTCCTTCAGCTGCTTTTCGGTGCTGTACACCAGCTGGTCAGCCTGGTTGCGGAGTTCGATCTCTTCCTTGCGCTTCTTATCCTCAGTAGCATGATCCTGCGCATCGCGCTTCATCTTCTCCACCTCGGTCTTATCCAGACCTGACGAGCCGGTGATGCGGATGTTCTGCTCTTTGTTCGAGGCCTTGTCCTTTGCCGTGACGCTCAGAATTCCGTTGGCGTCGATGTCAAAGGTGACCTCGACCTGTGGAACACCGCGTGGAGCAGGAGGAATGCCGTCAAGGTGGAACTTGCCGAGTGTCTTGTTGTCAGCGGCCATCGACCGCTCGCCCTGAAGGATGTGGATCTCGACCGACGGCTGGTTGTCCGATGCAGTTGAGAACGTCTCCGTCTTGCGATGCGGAATGGTCGTGTTGGCAGGGATCATCGGCGTCATCACACCACCCATCGTCTCGATACCGAGAGACAGCGGAGTGACGTCCAGCAGAAGCACGTCCTTGACGTCGCCAGAGAGAACTCCGCCCTGGATAGCAGCGCCGACGGCCACAACTTCATCAGGGTTGACGCCCTTCGACGGCTCTTTGCCAAAGAAGTTCTTCACAAGCTCCTGGATCTTCGGGATGCGTGTTGAGCCCCCTACCAGGATCACTTCGTCGATCTGCGATGGAGTGAGCTTTGCATCACGAAGTGCTGCTTCGCATGGCTTGAGTGAACGATCAAAGAGATCCGTGCAGAGCTGCTCAAAGCGGGCACGCGTGATGTTCACGTTCAGGTGCTTCGGACCTTCAGCCGTTGCCGTGATGAACGGCAGGTTCACGTCCGTCTGCAACATCTGCGAGAGTTCGATCTTGGCCTTTTCGGCTGCTTCGCGCAGACGTTGCAGGGCCATCGGATCCTTGCGCAGATCAATGCCTTCGGTCTTGTTGAACTCGTCGGCCAGGAAGTCGATCAATCGTTGATCGAAGTTGTCACCGCCAAGGTGCGTGTCACCATTGGTAGACTTGACTTCGAAGACACCGTCGCCGATCTCAAGGATCGACACGTCAAACGTCCCACCACCGAGGTCATACACGGCAACAACCTGGTTCTGACCCTTCTTGTCGAGTCCGTATGCCAGTGCAGCCGCCGTCGGCTCGTTGATGATGCGACGCACGGTGAGACCGGCGATCTCGCCGGCATCCTTGGTGGCCTGACGCTGCGCGTCGTTGAAATAGGCGGGGACGGTAATGACAGCCTCGGTGATCTTCTCACCCAGATAATCTTCGGCCGTCTGCTTCATCTTCTGAAGCACCATGGCCGAGATTTCAGGGGGCGAGTAGAGCCGCCCGTCGATATCCACGCGAGCAGTGTTGTTGTCTCCGGCAACAACGGCGTAGGGTACGCCCTTGGCCTCGTCCGAGACTTCATTCATCTGTCGACCCATGAAGCGCTTGATCGAGTAGATCGTGTTCTTCGGGTTGGTGACAGACTGGCGCTTGGCCGACTGGCCCACAAGGCGCTCTCCGCTCTTTGTGAATGCGACGACCGACGGCGTGGTACGCATTCCTTCGACGTTGGCGATCACCACGGGTGTGGTGCCTTCCATGACGGCGACGCAGGAATTCGTTGTTCCGAGGTCAATTCCGATGATCTTTCCCATTGGGAATCCTTGAACCTAAACGTGTGTGAATGTGAGTTGCTTACGAGATCTTGATCTCTTGTTCCTTGTGCATGGCCGGCTCTTTCTTTGCCACCCATACCGTCAGAACCCCTTTGTCAAATGATGCCTTCACAGAGTCGAGCTTGAGGTCGCTCGGCAAAGTGAATGAACGCGAGAACGAGCCGTAGTTGCGCTCGATACGCGTGTAGTTTTTGTTCTGCTGCTTCTCCTCGCGCTTCTTCTCGCCACGGATCGTCAGCACGCGGTCGTCCGTCACGGTGATCTTGACGTCCTTCTTTTCCAGGCCCGGAAGCTCGGCATGGAAGGAAACGCCCTCGGCTTCGTCGCAGATGTCAACGCGTGGAGTGAAATCGCCGATCTCGAACTGCAGGCCTCCATCGTTGAAGCCATCAAACAGTTCGTTCATGCGACGGAATACCGTATCGACTCCGCGAAACGGATCAACTTTGATCAGGGACATTGTCGGTCTCCTAGTGGTGATGAGGAATGACATTTGTGTCTCCCAATGGCCATTGGTGGAACTGTGCTGATGACGAACGACTTGGAAAATCGTGCCAAACCCGAAAAACTGCCGTAATGGCAGGATGGCATGCTAAGTCACAGTCATTACGGCAGTTGCGAGAGGGTGGTGTATGCCGTTGTGACAGAAGGGGACGAGTGACGAGTGACGAGTGACAGCCGATTTTCAAACTATCGCAGGAATGATACCTGGATTCCTGCATTCACAGGATTGACGTGCCCGACACCTCACACCCGACACCTCACACCCCAAACCTGAGTAAATTTGAAAATGATTTCCCTTACCCTCCCCAATGGCGATGTGCGCCAGTACCCTGTCGGAACGACGGGTATGGACGTTGCCAAATCGATCTCTGACGGCCTTGCGCGCATGGCTGTCGGTATTATCGTGAACGAAAAGCCCTATGATCTTTCACGTCCGATCGAGCTGGATGCAAAGATCCGCATCGTGACGTTTGACAATGACGAAGGCAAGGAGATCTTCTGGCACTCGACGGCCCACCTTATGGCCGAAGCGCTGGAAGCGCTCTATCCGGGCGTCAAGTTCGGTATCGGACCGCCGATCGAAGCGGGCTTCTACTATGACGTTGACCTGCCAGGCGATACGAAGCTGAGCGTTGACGATCTGCCGAAGATCGAAGCCAAGATGACGGAGCTTTCCAAGCGCGATGTGCCGTATCAGCGCATCGAGAAGACGTGGGACGATGCCGTGGCGTACTTCACGGAAAAGGGCGATCAGTACAAGCTCGAGCTTCTTGAGGGTCTGAAGGACTCTGAGATCACCTTCTATCAGCAGGGCGAATTCACAGACCTCTGCCGTGGCACGCATGTGCCATCGACCGGACACATCAAGTATCCCAAGCTGCTCAGCGTGGCGGGCGCATATTGGCGCGGAGACGTTAAGCGTAAACAGCTGACGCGCATCTACGGCATTGCCTTCCCAAAGAAAGCGCAGCTGGAAGAGTACATCACGCAGCGCGAGGAAGCCGAACGTCGCGATCACCGCAAGCTTGGCAAGGAACTCGAACTGTATATGATCACGCCGATGGTGGGAGGGGGCTTGCCGGTTTGGCTACCAAACGGTACCACGCTTCGACGTCGCCTCGAGGCCTTCCTGCGTGATGAGCAGGTGCGCCGCGGATACCAGGAAGTGATCACTCCGCACATCGGGAATCTTGAACTGTACAAGACCAGCGGACACTACCCGTATTACGCGGACTCGCAGTACGACCCGATTACGGTCGAGGATGAGCAGTATCTGCTAAAGCCGATGAACTGTCCGCATCACCATCAGATCTATGCCAATAAGCCCCGTTCATACCGTGACCTGCCGCTGCGGTTTTCAGAGTTCGGGACCGTGTACCGCTACGAACAGTCGGGTGAGCTGAACGGACTCTCACGCGTGCGCGGCTTTACGCAGGATGATGCGCACATCTACTGCACGCACGACCAGCTGAAGGACGAGATCAAGAACGTCGTCGAGCTCACGCAGCATGTGTTCCGCACATTCGACATGGACGTGTCGACGCGTCTTTCGTTCCGTGACGACAACGCTGCCAAGTATGGCGGCGACCTCGAGTACTGGGAACGAGCGCAGCGTGAGATCAAGGAAGTAGCCGACGAGATGGGGCTTGAGTACTTCATCGGCGAGGGCGAAGCGGCCTTCTATGGTCCGAAG
>JBEIIK010000152.1:0-4724 GCA_040380835.1 Ignavibacteria bacterium
GCAGATACCCATCATCGGGACACTTCAACGCCGAACGCTCGGACTGAGCGTTGGACCCCGGCTGGCCTTGCCCATGACAGCCAGCTTCGTTCAGCGCGAAATCGTGGTCAGTCCCGAAACGGCCGTGTTCTATGAATCCGGCCAGCCGGTTCAAGAGCGCACGATCCGTCAGGGGGCTCTGCAGTCCCGCTCCACATTGATGATCGCTCTTTCAGCCGGACTGGAATCGTTCATCGCCCTATCGGAGCGCATCAGCCTCGTACCGCGCATCAGTGCCGACTACTTCCTTGGCGACCTCGTCACCGATGCATCGTGGAAGCCCCTCACCCTGCGGGCAGACCTGGCCCTTCGTTTCGCCTTCACAAAGAAGCCCGTGATGGCTCCGCCGCCGCCACCACCCGTGATCGTCGAGGACGTTGTCAGGCCCGTCGTCTATGCGCCACCGGCTCTGGTGCTCGAGCCTCGCTCGTTCAGCGGCGAGATCGTCACCGGAAACATGCTCCTCGCATCAACACCAATCGTCAATGCCGTCTTCTTCGACAGCGCACGGGCCGAGATCCCGTCGTCGTATTTCATCAGCGCCGATGGCAGCAACATGAGCACAGAGGCCGTTGCCGCTCACGACTGGATCCTGCCACGTATTGCGGCGATCGTTGCATCAAACCCGTCGGCGCGAATAGTTCTGGAAGGGGCTACAAGCGGCCCTGGCACCGAACCCGAGGGACTTGCGCTTGCCAAGCGTAGGGCAGAAGCCGTGCGCACAGCACTGCTTGGTCTCGGTGTGCCGAACTCGTCGATCACCTTCATCGCACTGGCGGCGCCGCGCATTGCCTCGAACGCAGACCTGCCGGGCGGCCGGGCCGAGAACCGCCGCGTTGACATTGTGGTGCAGAATGCGCCGTTGCAGCGCTTCGTCCTTACCGAAGAGTTTGCCGAACTGCGAGGAGCGGCCACGGTGCGCTCCCGTTTTCAGGGTGGAGCGCCGGATGCGCAGCCGAACGGGCAGACGATCACCATCAGCGGACGTGACACGGTTGTCAGCTCCCTTGATGCCACGGTTACTGCTCCGGTGATCATGCGACTAGACAATTCCGGTCAGCCCCCTTTCAGCGTTCCAACATCGTCGAGCGCCGGCGGACAGTACTCCGAAATGAAACTGATGATCCCAGCTGAAAAGCTGACACGGCGCCGCATCGCACTGAGTACAGAGGGCTTTGAGGCCGTCCTTCGGTTTGACTACAACAGCGCCGAACTGCTTGATGACGTCAGGACACTGCTACGTCAGCTCGCTGAGCAGCTCCCCGAAGGGGCAACGATCGTAATCGAAGGAAGCGCCGATATTCTCGGCTCACAGGAGCGCAACCGTCAGCTCTCGGGCAACCGGGCAGCCAACACCGAGACCTACATGCGAACCATCACGACCAAGAACTTTACGTTCGTGACGTCATCGCAGGCCTCACCGTTTAGCGACGCCACACCACAGGGACGATTCCTTAACCGGAACATTCGAATCCGCGTGCGCTGATCACGACTCCTTGGGCGGCTCGAGAAGTCCCATCTGACGCTTGAGTTCGAGAAGATCCTGATCGACCTTGCCCGTTGAAGACAGCTTGCGAAACTCCTCGTCTAGTTGAGTGTTCTCACCGGCCAGCTGCTCAAAGGCTGAAGCCTCCGCTTCGAGCTTCTCGATCTTGGCTTCGTACTTATCAAACTTGCCGAAGGCGTCCGTTCCGATTCCGGCGGCCGACTTGGCGATCTGGGCCTGGGCCTTGGCTGCCTGCGAGCGCGCAATGAGGGTGCTCTGACGCGAGCGGGCTTCATCGAGTTTGCGCTTGATACCGTCGAGCTGCTCGCGGATCTTGGCCGTGGTGGCGCGCGCTTGCTCATGCGTCGGCATCAGCTCGGCGACGTTCTTATCTGCAATGGCTTTCTTCTCAAGCGCCGCGCGGGCTAGGTCCTCACGTCCGGCGTTCAGGGCCTGCATGGCCTTTTCCTGCCAGCTGGCACTTTCGGTTTTCTGTGACGAGATCCTCTTTTCAAGGCTTCGCTCATTGGCAATGGCATTGGCCACGGCCAGTGTGGTCTTGTTGACGGATTCCTCCATGTCCAACACGGCCTGCTTGAGCATTTTCTCCGGATCCTCGGCACGGTCGAGTGCGTCATTGGCACCGGCACGGAAAAGGTCGGCTATGCGTGAAAAGATACCCATGGAAAGCCCCTTGCATGATTCGGCATTACGTGCGGTCGAGGAACGAACCATCAACCGTTTTGTTTGACGAAAATACAGCAGTCAGGGGGCTGGGCGGTGGTATTTTTGCGTCATGCTCCCGTCAGAATCGATCGAACGCGTGGTTGAACTGTTCGCCTCGTTGCCCACCATTGGAAAGAAAACAGCCAGGCGTCTGGCCTTTCATCTGCTGCGGCAGACCCCGCACGAGGTTGAGCAGTTTGCTACGGCACTGGTCGAGATGCGCGCCCGCGTCAGAGAATGCGCGGTGTGCCATACCTTCACCGACGCGGATGTCTGCGGGATCTGCTCTTCCGAAAAGCGCACGGCATCGCTGATCTGCGTTGTCGAACAGCCCTCGGATGTGATGGCCATCGAACGCACGGGAGACTACCGAGGACGGTATCATGTTCTGCACGGCGCACTGAGTCCACTCGATGGCATTGGTCCCGAGGATCTGCGCATGAAGGAACTGATTGCCCGGCTTACTCCCGAGGTCGAGGAGGTGATCCTGGCTCTCAACCCGAACGTCGAAGGCGAAGTCACCACACAGTACATTGCCAAGATGGCCTCACCGCTCGGCGTGCGCATCACGCGCATCGCGCGGGGTGTGCCGATGGGGTCCGATCTGGAGTTTGCCGATGATGCCACGCTGGCACGGGCATTCCAGGGACGCACACCTCTATGAGCAACGTGCCAACCACTGAAACACCAGCGTGGTATGCATCGTGGTTTGAGTCGCCGTGGTACATGCAGCTGTATCGCCACCGCGGCAATGACGAAGCGCGTCAGGTGGTGCAGCTGATCGACCTTACCATGCACATCCCCCACGGGGCCGAGATCCTGGACCTGTGCTGCGGCTTCGGACGTCATACCATTGCACTTGCTGAACGGGGCTACAGAGTAACCGGACTGGATTACTCCCGACGGCTGATCGAGCATGCGAGGGAGTACAACGCACACCCCAATGCGACCTATGTCGTGGGTGACATCCGGGGTCCATACCCTTGGCGTGCCTACGCTCTGATCGCCAACCTGTTCACAAGTTTCGGATACTTTGAAGAACACAGCGAGCACCGCAGGGTGTTCTCGACTATACATGATCATCTGATACCCGGCGGAAGACTTGTGATGGACTTTTTCAACGCGACCGTTCTGAGAAAGACGCTGGTCGCGGAGTCAATGTCGATGATCGGTGAGACCACTGTCATTCAGGAGCGCTGGATCGACGAGCCTTACGTGCGCAAGCGCATAACGATCAACGTCCCGTGTCAGGCAGAGCATACCTTCGAGGAACGTGTCTGGATGTACACACCTGATGAACTACGTGCGATGATGAAGCAGGCAGGACTCACCATCGTTCAGGAGTTTGGTTCCTATGATGGAGCCCCGTTTGACGAGTCCCGCTGCGAGCGTGTGATCATCGTAGCCGAGAGGCCATCGTGAACAGATGGTTGATCGTGACTCCCAGCAACGACCTTCGCTCTGCTTTGTCGGGACTCTTGATAACGCTGCTCGTTGCAGGGGGCTGTGCAACGCGCACACCTGAGGAACCATCCGGTGATCGCGGAACCTACGAGCCGCCGACGAGTCCGCTGATCGTCATCGACAATCTTCGCAATGCCGTGATCGAGAAGAACACCCAGAATTACATGCTGTGTCTGTCCGACCCAACTCGCAGCAGTGCGGACTTTGCTCTCGAACCGTCGGCCGAGGTGGGTGCCCGCTACCAGGCAGTCTTCGCATCATGGTCGGCCGACAAGGAACGTCAGGCCTTTCTAAGTATGACCAGCCGCCTGCCCCTTGACCAGCGTCCGAATCTGCAGTTCACCAACAGTCAGGTAGCATTTTCTTCGCCGGACTCGCTGGTGTGGGTGAGCGATTATGAGCTGAGTGTACAGCTCAACATCAGTACTCTGCCATCATTGCTTACGGGCACGATGGCGCTTACCATTCTGCCCGAGAAGAGCGGACTTTGGAGCATTGCCCGCTGGCGCGACGCGAAGCGACCAGGTGACACCGTCGAGTCGACCTGGTCGCTCCTGAAGGGTCAGCTCTCAAACTGACCCCTGCGCGCCGAACGGCTGCGCTCTGAGCCGCTCAGTTTCCGTACCTGTCATGATAGGTTGGTGGAAGATCCAGTGCGTATTTGACAGCCAGACCCATCCTGAGAACATTCGTCTTCCAGTCCCGGTTGTAAAGAATGTTCGTGATGGCGTAGGTGAACTGCACCTCGGGTGCGATCGTCCAGGCGGGCATGTTAGGTACCTCGAAGTCATAGCTGATACCGGCGTTGACGCCGAACTGGATGTTGCGGACGTCGGAGAGAAATCCCTCCTGAACATTTCGCTCACGTGACCCATCGCGATAGGTGATCGACGATGGTGAGGCGATCGTCTCCTTCTGCGTAAATGACGTTCCGGTGACGTACCCGCATTGGATACCGAGTCCGATATCGAACCCCTGGACGGCAAAGCTTGCACCTGGTTCGATGAAC
>JBEIIK010000153.1:0-4702 GCA_040380835.1 Ignavibacteria bacterium
CCGGTAAGGTCAAACTGTCCGCGAGTGGAGCCGTCACCGTGGACCATGTAGACTTCTCCCTCGTCGAGGCTAACGGTGAAACGCTCGCCGATTTTACGCCCATTGGACGTTGTCGCCGCCCCCAAACCAGTGCCTCTGAGGAGAATGTTCACGGTGGTCGGTTCGCGAGCGATAATTAAAAAGCCACCCGGCCAACGCCGACCCTCGCTGAAATCTTAGTACGAGCAGTTGATATACTCCAGGCCCCAGCCATTGATTGGGATGGCCATCAGACCGTCGGTCGTCACGAACTTCGAATTGATCATGTATACCGAGATGGGCTTGTCTGACGTGAGCTTGAGCGCCTTTCGGACAGGGATCTCTGCTTCGCGCATTTCCATCGACCAGTTCAGAACGGCCTTGCCTGTCTTGCTGTTGTCTGACAGGGTTAGGATCTCGTACGGTTTGATCTTAAAGCGCGTCTTTTTATCACCCGAATAGTCAGTGAGCTCCACATTCGCATCAAAAGCCGAGGCGACGTAGATCTCGAGTCCTTCCACGGGGAAGGGTAGTATCTCGTTCGGCGGGATGGCGATAAAGAACTCAGTACCCTCCATGCCTCCTGATAGTGCCTGAGGCTGCTGTGGAGTCGGCACCTGGGCTACCAATTGCGCGGCTGAACACAAGGCCATGCAGCTAAGAATGACGAGCCATACGGCCGAGGTGATGTGTCTCATAGGGTACTCCTTCGATGTGTGACGGTTGTGTGGTGCTACAATCCCACCGAGATCTTCTTGCTACAGAATGAATATGCTGTGCGGTAGGAAGCGATGTATGTGCCTGCCGGAAGGGGGCCGACACGGGTTGGTATATCGCTGCTACGGCCCGGTGCGGACGTGGCAACCACCTGACCCTGCAGGTCATGGATGGTCAGCTGGGCATCCAAGGGGGCGTTGATGACCGAGTACAGAATGGTCCTGCCGCTGGTGCGAATGTCGAGGCCGGCGCAGAGTTCAGGCGTCTGAAGCTCGTCGTCCACTGAGCTCGTAAGCGTGGTCCCGGTCCATGTCGAAACCGAGTCCGGCCCGTCGGCGTTGCTGGTAAAGGTTACGTCAGTTTTTGAGTCCGCCGAGGCATCGCTCTTGAAGCACACGTTGCGGATCGCCACCGAATCTCTCGGCTTGATCACGATCGGTAGCGCTGGCGTGAAGTTCGATGACAGGGAAAACGCCGAGTTCTCAAAGCCTTGGATTGCTGTAATGAAGAGCGTATCTGACCCAGGATTCGTAACCATGAGAGGCGCGCAATGCGATTCTCCGATCTCGCGTTTACCGGCATCCCAGTTGGCCACGGCAATGCGTGCGATAACAGCAGCACCACTCAATGGGAACTTCCGGTCACCACATGAAGTGGTAATTACCAGCGTATCTCTGTCGGGGTTGTTGATCACGTCCCAGGTTTCGCGCGATCCTGTGTATTCAACACCAAAGGTATGTGATGCTCCGGGTACGAGATCGATCCCATTCTTCGGATCGACCTGGCCCGACAGGATTGTGAATCGCGACCCTGTCATGATCTCTGAGCCTGTGAGCCGAATAGGGAAGCTGGCGTCGTTAGTCATTGAGATCGTTCTCGTAGAGGTCGAACCCAGTCGGATCTTGCCGTATTCAATGCTCGCAGCTGATGTAGCCAGCTGCACGGCTTTGTGCGTGCAGGTGTCAAGGGTCATGTTGCCGGCGTAGTCGACGGCGTAGTATACCACCCGTGCATCCTTCGACTTGTCGATCACTTCCCAGCGGTAGGAAAACTTCTTGTATGTCTGTCTCTCCGGAAAGACTTGATCGGTTACGCGAACCAGACGGTAGTTGCTGTTGCCTTTGCCGCGGACGGAGTCGATCATGGCGATGCCCTGCTCGACCTGGTGCGCATCTTGCGGGGCCTTTGCCGGCGGATCGGGCATATTGCGGAGGTCTGTGACCTCGAGCGAGTAGTCTCCGCACGATGCAGTTCCGGAGATGATCGGTGGTTTGGTGTCGCGCGGACTCACCGTTCGCAGCGCTGACGAGAGCGGCCAGCCGTAGGCATCGACGGCTCCGAATCCATAGAGATAGCCTCCAAATCGCACAAGGCCATTGCTCTTGATGCTGTGGCTGCGAGCTTCGGTTCCGAAGTCGATGGTCGCAAAGTAGTCTCCGTTTGGCATTCTTGAGTTCAACAGTGTGGGCTTCAATGCCTTTGGATGATTCCAAACCGGAACGCCGTCGATCTCCAGTGATTTGAGGTTTTCTTCGGTCGATGTGGTGTCGGATGAATCGACCTGAATCACGAGATTCACGTAGTGTCTTGTGAACTGCGCCATCGTGGGCACCTGGAATGTTGCATCCCAGACGAACTGCTCGCGGGGCGTGACGCAGATCATGAACGGGTCGAGGATGTCGTCGCCATCCCACGAGGAGGAACAGGAATACTGCATCAGCAGGATCGGCTTATCTGCCTCCCACACCGAGAAACCTTCAACGAGAGCCGTGGGCATGGTAGCCTGCTGTTCATCTGCGAATCCCCCAGCGGTTGTGATCAAACCGCCGCGCTGCCCCAGGAGCTTACCGGATGCCTTCTCATAGTACTTGCATGTCCAGCGGGTGTCGGCGTCCTTGGCGACGACCCGAAACACATCACCTCGACCTGCCAGCAGGCGGGCCCGTTTGAACTCCATTGTAGAGTAACTACGGCCCCAGCGATTCGTTGGTGGTAGCATTTCAGCAAGGTGGTTCCGGCCATTGCCGTTGATCAGGAGGTTTGGTATGGTGGTGCGCATATGGAAGCCGATCACACCAATGGGCTTGTCCGCGGTGATGAGCGAACCGGTAAGGTCAAACTGGCCTCGTGTCTGGCCGTCACCGTGGACCATATAGACCTCTCCCTCATCAAGTGCGACGGTAAATTCATCGCCGATCTTCCGACCGTTGGAGGTGCTGGCTACGTCTTTACCCTGACCGCGAAGCTGAATCTTCACCTCGGTGGGTTCGCGGGCAATGATGATAAAGCCCCCTGGCCAGGGTTTGAATTCGCGAAAGTCCCAGTAGGAAGCCGCTATGTATTCCGTCCCCCATTTTGCAGTGGGGATTGCCAGAAACCCATCGGTGGTCAGTGCTTTGGAGTTGATGACGTTGACAACGATTGGCTTATCGGCCTTGATGCGAAGTGCCTTGCGAACAGGTAGTTCCGCATCGCGAACCTCCATGGACCAGTTAAGCTCTTTACGGTCACTCAATGTTCGTATCTCAAAGGGCTTTAGCGTAAATCGAGTTGCCTTATCTGTGGCATAGTCATACAACTCCACGGTGGCATCAAAGGCCGATGCGATGTATATCTCGAGACCTTCCACAGGAAAGGGCAGTATCTCGTTCGGCGGGATGGCAATGAAGAACTCTGTACCAGAGGCATCAGCCTGAACGACCTCAGGCTTGCCCTGTGCGGCCAGGCGCGTAGGGCCCTGGGTGAGCAGTAGGGCACACAGAATGATAAAAATTGTATAAATGCGCATGGCGGACTCCTTTTATTCTGAGCGTATCGGGAGAGACAACAGCAGACCGGGGCAAAATGCCCATTGATAACGCGGTTTGCAAAGATTATGCCATGTTTATGGTAGTCTTGATCATCGTTGCGTTCTCAGAGGTTGTAGGGGGCTTCCATGAACAGGCGCGGAGCAAACTTCTCGGTGGGAATTCCGTAGTTTCGGGGCCAATTCTTCATCCTTCTCCCTGATTCACCATGACACAGGAAACCAAGGCTTCGCTGGACTTCAATACGACCACGTTCACCAACGAACGCCGTGCCGCTGGGGATTTTGCTCCGATCGCCAATGAGATCCGTCGCGACATCATCCGGATGCTTGTGCGCGCCGGTTCGGGTCACAGTGGCGGCCCTCTCGGGTCTGCCGACATCTTTGCGGTGCTGTACTTCGGTGGGTACATGCGCTATAATCCGGCCACCATGGACGATACCACACATGACAGGTTTGTGCTCTCTGCCGGCCACATGGCCCCGGTCATGTATTCCGCCCTGGCCAATGCCGGCTGCTATCCGAAGCAGGAGCAGGAGACATTGCGCAAGTACAACACCCGCCTGCAGGGGCATCCGGGACGCGATATGCGCCTTCCCGGCGTTGAAACCTCATCGGGCTCGCTTGGTCAGGGGATCTCGATCGCCGTCGGCATGGCCATGAGTGATAAGTTAGTTGACAAGAATGACCGTAGGGTCTTCTCCCTCACCGGTGATGGTGAACTCCAGGAAGGCTCGGTCTGGGAGGCCGCCATGGCAGCCTCGCACTTTGGCCTGGATAACTTCTGCTGGCTTATCGATAACAACGATTGTCAGATCGACGGTCGGGTGCCTGACGTGATGAATGTCTACCCGATCGATGCCAAGTGTGAATCCTTCGGGTTCGACACGATCGTTGTCGACGGTCACGACCACGCCGATCTGATGCGCGGATTTGACCGGTTCCTGGAGAATCAGCGCAATAAGTCCGGCAAACCAACGGCCATTATCGCCAAGACCTACATGGGTCACGGCGTATCATTCATGAACGACAAATTCGAGTGGCATGGCAAGCCCCCTTCCAAGGATCAGGCCGCAGCAGCCCTGGAGGAAATGTCGGCGATGCCATAGGGCAGGTTGCTGATGACTGATTACTGATGACTGATTACTGATGACTGATTAC
>JBEIIK010000154.1:0-4667 GCA_040380835.1 Ignavibacteria bacterium
ATGTTCTTCATTCCTGAGTTCTACAACACCGTCATCGAAACCGTGGCCGTGATGGCCATGCTATGGTGGTACCTGGGTCCGGCGGCACTGGCCAGCTTCGCCACGCTCGCACTGATCGCCCCCCTAATGATCGTCGTTGCCCGACGTTTTCGGCGGCTCGACCATGAACTCATGGAACTTCGCGACGAGCGTGTAACGCTGATGTCGCAGATCCTGCAGGGCATTCGCGTGGTTAAGTTCCACGCCTGGGAACAAAGCGTTCGCTCCGAGGTCAGCAGCGTACGCAACCGTGAAGTTTCGACCAAGGTTCGCATCTCTCGCACCGACGCGCTCAGCACGATGATCTTCGTCAGTACCACGACGCTTGTAGGGTTCTCGGGCTTCGGTGCGTTTGTTCTCATGGGCGGAGAGCTTACCACGCCCGTGATCTTTGCCTGCCTGTCGCTCTTTGCCATGCTCGAAGAGCCCTTCGGCATCGTCAGCCACCTGCTGTCGAATCTGCAGCATGCGCGGGTAGCCACGGGACGTCTGCATCGGTTCTTTACGGCACCAGTCCGAGAGGAAGACCATCGTCCGGAATCAGGTCCCGAAAAGCCTGTAGGCCTTACCACCCAGGGTCTTTCGCTCACCTATCCCGATGCCACCGAACCTGCCCTGCAGGCACTCGATCTGACGATCCCGCCCGGCGCGAGCGTGGCGATCATCGGCACCGTCGGTGCAGGTAAGAGCACGCTACTGCGCACGCTGGCCGGACTGCATGTCCCGACGAGCGGAATGGTAAGCCCCCTGGGGATCGACCCGAGTCAGCGTCCGCGCATGGGCTACGTGCCGCAGGAAGCCTTCATCATGAATGCGACGGTGCGCCAGAATATTCTCTTCGGCGAGGAACTCCATGAAGATCACCTGAAGGGGGCTGTGCGTAATAGCGCTTTGGAGACCGATCTGGCGATCATGCCGGCTGGACTCGACACGGAGATCGGCGAGCGCGGTGTCAATCTCTCAGGGGGGCAGAAGCAGCGCGTCTCACTTGCCCGCGCGGCGTATTACCGTCCCGGAATCGTCTTGCTCGACGATCCCCTGTCGGCTGTAGACGTCAGCACCGAAAACACGCTGGTCGATTCCCTGCTCTTCGGTCAGTGGCGCAACATCACACGCGTTGTGGTCACACACCGCCTTGCGCACCTGCACCGCTTCGACATGATCCTGCTCATGGAGAAGGGGGCTGTTATTGCCCGCGGAACGATCGACGAGCTTCGCGACCATGCGGCATTCGCCGAACTGATGCGTCATGAGGCAGACGAACCGGTCGCCCCCTTGCAAGCAGACGTTCCTGCACCGGCGGAGATTGACTCCAGCGGTGTGACGCCGGCGACACTGGATGAAGCATCCTCAAGACTAACGGTCGATGAGGACCGCGTCACCGGTTCCGTGGGCTTTGACGTCTACATAACCTACCTGCGTGCCATGATCGGACGCCGCTGGACGGCTCCCGTGCTCCTGTTTGCACTCCTGGGCTCGGTGATCATGATCACCATCATGCCGATGCTGCAGACCTCATGGCTTGGCTACTGGTCTGACGTGACAGCCGGACGCATTTCTACCGGACTGTGGGCATGGTTCTCTCCGGTGCTGGGCAGCAGCGTACTGAGCGCGCCGGCGGCCATCGCGATCTACGGACTGCTCGGGACGGCCGTGCTCACTGCCTTGTTCTCCGAGCGCATGGTATGGCTATCGCGCGCCGCGGCGGCATCACGCACTATCCATGACAGCGCGCTGACGGGCGTTCTGCAAGCACCGCTGCGGTTCTTTGACAGCACGCCGATGGGCCGCATCCTGAATCGCTTCGCCCGTGACATGGAGGGTGTGGACGATCAGCTTTCCTGGAACATCGAACAGTCATTCAAGTCGTTGGCGAATACACTCGGCTCGATGATCCTCATCATGAGCGTTCTGCCACTGATCATCTTCGTGGTCATACCGGTCTTCTTCATCTACTACCGGCTGCAACGCGATTACCGTGGAAGCGCGCGCGAAGCCAAGCGCCTGGAGTCGATCAGCCGCTCGTCACGCTATGCGCACTTCAAGGAACTGGTCACCGGACTCGACGTCATCCATGGCTTTGCACGCGAGAAGCACTTCATCGATACGCACCGCGCCATCCTTGCACGCTATCAGCGGTCCTACTGGTGCAGCATCATGCTGAACCGCTGGTTCTCCACGCGTGTGCCTCTGACGGGCGGGCTGGTAGGAGTCTCAACAAGCGTGCTGATCATCATGGCTGCATGGAATGGTGCTATCGCCCCCGGTGTAGCAGGCCTGGTGCTGACCTATGCCATCAGCTTCTGGGGAACGCTCAACTGGACGATTCGTGCCTTCAGCGAGGTCGAGTCACGCATGACCAGCGTGGAGCGCCTGGAGACCTTTGCCAACCTGCCGGGTGAGCCCCATGTCACACTCACTCCTCCACTCGGCGCGTGCAGCGAATGGCCCACGAAGGGGGCTCTGCAGATCGACGACTTGCATGTGCGCTACGCGTCGCATCTTCCCACGGTATTGCACGGTGTGAGCTTCAAGGTCGAACCGGCCATGAACGTCGGCATCATCGGCCGCACAGGTTCGGGGAAATCAACGCTGTTTCAAACGCTGTTCCGCTTTGTTGAACCCGAGCGCGGACGCATCCTGATTGATGGGGTCGACATTACATCGGTTCCACTTGATCGTCTGCGTCGAAGCATTGCCATTATCCCGCAGGACCCGACGCTGTTCATCGGTACTGTTCGGCTCAACCTCGACCGGTTCGGTGAGTGCTCAGACGCCGAGGTGTGGGAAGCCCTGCGCCGTGTGCAACTGGCAGAGCACGTGCGAGGACTTCCGGGTGGTCTCGATGCACCCGTCGTTGAAGGGGGCGCCAACTTCTCGCAGGGTCAGCGTCAGCTACTCTGCCTGGCACGCGCGATCCTCATCCGTGCTCGCATCATTGTGCTGGACGAGGCAACAGCGAGTGTGGACATTGCAACGGATGCTCTGATCCAGCAGACGATCCGTGAAGAATTCCGCGACGTTACGGTGCTGACCATCGCGCATCGACTTGACACCGTGGCCGACGCGGACATGATCGTTGAATTGTCGGCCGGACGCGTGGCCAGTATCACCAGACGTTGACCTCGCGCTCGAGCGAGATACCGAAGCGCTCAAGCACACTCGACTGAATCGCCGAGGCTAGAGCGAGGATCTCGTCGCCCGATGCAGCGCCATGATTGACAAGCACCAGCGCCTGACGGTCATGCACGCCGGCATCGCCACGGCGAGCCCCCTTCCACCCGCTTTGATCGATTAGCCACGCTGCCGCTAGCTTTACCCGGCCGTCCGGTTGAGGATACATTGGCACCGCTGCATGAGCCGACCGAAAACGTTCGGCAACATCTGATGAAACGACAGGATTCTTGAAGAACGAGCCTGCATTACCGATAACGGCAGGGTCAGGTAGCTTTCGACGTCGAACAGAAACCACGGCGTTCATAACATCCATGATCGTTGGCTCGGTGACGGACATTGAAGCGAGTTCCTCACTCACGTCGCGATACGTCGTGTTGACCGTGGGCTTCGTGCTGAGTCGATACGTAACAGAGGTGATGATCATCCGATCGCGATGTTCGTGCTTGAACACACTCTCGCGGTACCCGAAGGCGCAATCCTGCGACAGAAATCGAACAATCTTTCCGGTCTCCCTATCCAGCGCCTCACACTCTTCGAAGATGCCCGCCTGCTCTACGCCATACGCACCGATGTTCTGCATCGGAGCCGCGCCCACCGTACCGGGGATCAGCGCCATGTTCTCCATGCCGCCCCATCCCTGATTCACGGTCCACTCCACCACGTCGTGCCAGATCTCGCCGGCGCCGAAGCGCACGTGCACGACGTCGCCATCTACGCAGGCACTACGCTCACGAATGCGCATGGAGATCACAAGCCCGTCAACATCCGACGTGGGAACGATGTTACTGCCCCCTCCGAGAATGCGAACACTCCAGCCGTTCTCATCAGCCATAGTCAGCGCCTGGCGCAATTCATCAACGGATGTCACCTCTGCAAAATGCTGAGCTACAGCACGGCAGTGCATAGTCATGCGGGTGGAGAGATCGATGTTCTGCTGATGAATCATCAAGCCTAGGAGTGCAAGCGAATGAGATCTTTTGTTAGTGGCCGCGAGTTACCTGCAAGAACGTCAAGTGGGATAACATCCGGCTCTGGTGTGTAATCGCCAAGCTCATTGATGATGGCTTCAATCCTGAGCAAATGGGGCGGCAGAGTGGTTGAATCATACTTACGGAGTAGTTCTGCAACTCGCCCGACAAGCGAATCCGACGATTGATCAGCATTTGTAGGCTTCATCATTTACCTCGCGAGATTATGGTTGTGAATATATAGGGGTAAGTTCATTCGGTCGACGTACATCTATCGCACGATTGTAAAGGGGCGATTAACAACATATCCATTACTCACCAACGTAGCGAGGTAGACTCCCTGCGGGAGCGATGATACGTCGATTGTTACATCGTCTGCCTCCGCAACACGCGTGCGAAGGATCTGCCCGTGCAGCGAAAATACGCGTATCGTCGATCCCGGCTCGACAGATTGAATCCGAAGTTCGTCTTGCGTCGGATTAG
>JBEIIK010000155.1:0-4636 GCA_040380835.1 Ignavibacteria bacterium
AGGTCCATTGGGCTCAAATTCAGGTTCAAATCCCTGCTCAACCAGCATTTTCCGCGTAATCTTCTCGCTGTGATCCATGGCCAATCCGATTTAGAAAACTTGCGCTTATTGCACAGCAGCTAAGTTACGGGCTAGCTCAACTACCGTGAAATCAGCGGATGCATGGGTCGATTTAACTCAGCACCTACTCGATACATAAAAAGCATATCAAGCGTTAGACAACGTTCAAACGTGAATACTGCCCTTGAGCTTGATTGACTAAACATCAATATCGTCCATCGTCATTGATGATCTTGACCAACCAGACAACACCCCGACTGTCTACTTTCTGTCTCATTTCTGTCACAAGCCCATACAGAAAACCGTTCTAAACCATTGATTTTAAAGGGTTTACGTCAGCGTAGCGGGATTCGAACCCACGACCTCCACTACCCCAAAGTGGCGCGCTACCGGGCTGCGCTATACGCTGATTTCCCTCGAAAGGGGCCGCAAGTTAGCAATGTTCGCGGGAAATCACGGGACCACGCAACCCGATACGTGACCGGTAGCTGTGGTGACGACGCAGGTGAGCGGACCGGCACTTGCGTGCGTGGATGGGCGTGCGATCCGCGTGAGTCCGGCTGGGAGATCGACGGTGCTCTGGGCGTAACGCCGACCCTCGAGGTCGTACCAGGAGAGCGTGATCGGGTGACTGATGGTACTGTTGATCTCGACGTACGCAGTGCCGCTGATGACCACACCACGCACATTCGGAGCAGCAGCTAGGGGCGCGTCGCCCTTCTGGGAAACACTCATGATACCGTCGATCTTGAAGTCCCAAAGCCCCCGACCGTAGGTTGAGAAGCGAAAGATGTCAATGGGCTCAACGCGGTCCACATGCCAGTACACCTGGTCGGGTGCACCAAGTGCAGTGATATCCGTCCACTCGCCGTTCTCCGTGTTATTGATGTACGCCCCGGCATCGGTGGCGGCAGCGATGTAGCGGCCGTCGCGCGTCATCGCCAGCGACATCACCAGACATGGCTGCAGGCGCGGCAGCGCCGTGAAGGTCTCGCCGGCATCCTCGCTGATGTACACACATGGTCCGTCATATCCCGAGCCACCAATGATCACGCGCGCCGGGTTGGTAGGCGAAACACATAACGCATTGCCGGAGAAGTAGTGACCCGTGATCTTGTCCGGACGCTTGAGCTTGGTCCATGTAGTGCCGCGGTCGGTGGTGCGCCAGAGTATGGCCGCAGAGGTGACAACGTAACACACGTTATCATTGGAAGGGGCGAAGGCCAGCGCCGTAATCCGCACGTCCTTGACGCCTTCACCAAAATCGTGCGGCAGCGAATCCACGTTCAGCCTGTCGCCACCGGGCGTGTGGCGGTAGACGTACGCCCCCTTGCCACTGTTGGTGCCCCCACCGAGCCAGGCTTCGTCCGGACGCGATGAACCCACAGCCAGAGGAGGAAGCCAGAGGTGGTTCTTGTGCTTGAAGTCCTGTCCACGGGGCTCCCAGCCGTCCTCGTGATTCGGGATGTACATGGTAAAGCCCGGATAGACGCAGAATAGCGATGCACCTCCGTCACCGGAGACGAGGTTGGAGTAGTCTCCACTGATCATCTGCTGAAAGGCCCGCACGCCACCGCTATCGACGCGACTGCGCTGAAAGCCCTGATCCTGCGAACCCGCGCTCACGACCTGCACATTGTCGCGGCTGGTGTAGGAGCCATAGTACTGGCTGATGTTGAGGTTCCGCAGAGAGATGTTACGGACCCTGTTGCCACCGCTGCGCGAGAGATAGAGTCCGCCGTCCGTGCAGATGAAGGTGACCCCGCTCGGGAAACCCATGATCGCCGGGATGTCCGCATGGAGCTTATTGACAGGGTCGGCGTAGTACTCGCCCCATCCGTTGACCACGAACCACTTTGAACCGTCATCGCCGGACTTGTATGTATCCACCCCACCGAAGAGCCACTGTCCGTTCTCGTGCGCATAGCCGAAGCTCTGCTGGTCGAAGGCACCGAACTTTACGCCCCCTCGCTGCTCCCAGGTGCGTCCGCCGTCCACGCTGAGCAGGAAGGTGGTGGTATCCGAGCGCGAACAGGCCGCCATGACGTAGTCAGGAGAAGGGCCTGCAAACATCACAACGCCCAGGTTCTTGATAGCCGAGAAGGGCTTGGCGGAGATCAGCGACAGCGAGCCTGACGACTCGACGCGCGAGAGTGAATCGCTATGGTACAGCCAGACGTTTGTTGTGCCGTCCGACCAGAGCTGAGCTTCGCCATCGATCCAGCGCATGCGCTGAAAGCTCTTACCGGAGTCGATGCTTCGGTACCACACGCTGCGCGCCTTCCACGCCGCAGAGTGATCCCATTCGTTACCAACGGCATGGATCTCCAGACGTCCGTCGCGAACGCACGCCGTGGCGTTTTCAAACGACCCCCAGCGCTGCATATCGGTAAGCCCCGTTGCCTGCCACCACGCCTTTGTGGGCAGGTCCATCAGCCAGACGCGGCAGGCCCGGGAGACCACGACAAGGTACTCCGTTCCATCGGGACGCCGCACGAGCTTGATCAGCTGCGGATCCTCTATACGCCGTGCATCGGTGTGGCACGTCCACGTGCGGCCGGTTGTATCACCTGACCAGATCGTGCCCCCTGCTCCGGCCAACCAGACACGTCCGGTGGCATGGTCATACTCCACGGCCACAACACGTCCGGCCTGGTTGACGCTTCCAACCTCGTTCCACGTTCCGATCACGTCATAGGCCGTTGGCATGCGCTGCGCACGCGCGCGCTCAAAGCGCTGATCGCGCACGGCTTCGTTGATCACACGCCAGTTCATCCCCGGCGGCACCACGTGCAGGGACTCGAAGAACTCCTCGGCTTGACGCTTGTGCTCAGCCCCCTCTCGCTGATTCTCAGGAATCTGTGTCTGCGCGCAGAGACTAACAGCCGCGAGGGCAAGGGAAAGAAGAATGCGCATCGGCGATCACTCGATGATGAAGGAACCCCGACGCTGCATCGTGCCGTTGCGCGCCGTGATCATGTACACACCGCGCGGCAGCTCAGCCAGGGGGCGAGGCAGCACCCCATTGGAGAGGTCCATCATCTCGTCGATCATCACCACGCCTTGGACGTTCACAACGCTTACGTGCGTTGTACCGATGAACTCGGCATCAAGATGCAGGAGCTGTGAAGGGGCCAGCGGGTTGGGATACAGCGCGGAGAAGGCCGGAAGGTCTTCAACGCTTGATGTGGCCTCGACCTTGATCTCCACAGGTTCAAGGAACGTCCAGTCATCACCATTGTCGGGACCGCCATTACCATTCACAGCATTGGCCACCGCCTGTACGTAATAGGAACCCTGTGTCTCCGGTGCCGTCCATGAGAAATTGAATGTCACTTGCTTATCGACGATTGTCTTGGGAGCAGCCTGGGTAATCTCCTGACCAGAGCCGGGCGTGCGCACGCGCAGACCACTGCCCGAGGCAGCAACCGAAAGCTCACCCACGGCACCCGTTGGCGCTGTCGCGGCCGACCGTATCGTAACGCTCACACCGGCCGAGCGTGCCGTGGCATGACCCACCACAATGGAGAAATCAACCTTCTCGCCAGGCTTCACACTGCGCGGTCCGTTAAGCGTCACCGTCACGGCCGCCCCGGCATTACCGCCATGGCAGGTGCCGCAACCGGTACTGGTCTTGGATGTATAACCGGTCTTGCCGTTCGGATCGGCATGGGCAACGGCGGAACAGAGAACAAGAAACGCGAAAAGACGGACCATGTGATGGCTCCTGGTAAAAATAAACTCCGCGAAAAATACGAAGGGGCGGGGACTGATTAACGATGACAGATTACTGATGACTGATTACTGATGACGCTGGCCATGCATATCGGTTCTGAGCCTACCCCGGGCCGGTCCTTCGCCGCTGCGCGGCTCAGGATGAAGCCCGGGGCTACTATTGATCGTCATCACGTTGCAACGCGGCAATGATTCGTACGCCGTCAACATTGCCTACCCCGGGCCGGTCCTTCGCCGCTGCGCGGCTCAGGATGAAGCCCGGGGCTAATGTTGATCGCTGGTGTTTCGTTTGCGGGAATGTCGACTTCGTTGATTGTGAATGTATCGAACGACATTGTCGAGATCTCGATACCCAAACGTAAAGAGGCCATAGCCTACCTGCCATGAAAAACCGTCGCATTGTTCAATCGTGCTGCGGATCTCACGAGTAGACAGATTCTTGATCCGTCCCACAGCCTCGGCTAGAGTAACTGTTGGTGGAATCGAGAGTGCCAGATGAACATGGTCCTCAACCCCACCTACGGCATACGGATGAAATCCGAGGTGTATACAGGTCTTCCAGAGAATCGACCATAGAGCTCTCTCAATCGACGGGTCGATCAGCGAGTCGCGATTCTTCGTAGCGAAAACAAGATGATAGCAAAGCGTGTAATGAGAGTGTGCCATTTCCTGCTATCGAGCGAATAGCTAGAAAAACGTGACACATTCCAACGAATAATATTAGCCCCGGGCCTTGGCCCGGGGTAGGCAATGGGTGACGCACGATCACGAACGAATAATATTAGGTGACGCACGATCACGAACGATCAATATTAGCCCCGGGCCTTGGCCCGGGGTAGGC
>JBEIIK010000156.1:0-4577 GCA_040380835.1 Ignavibacteria bacterium
AGCGGATGTAACAATCATAAACGGTATTGCTACCGGATTTGCCACGTATGACGACCAGCTGAACTACGACCCCGACGGATCAATGATATCCCGGACCAAGTTCCGCGTCGAAGGGGGCTTTGCATCGCAGAGCATCGAAGAGTACACCTACGATGCCTTCAACCTCGTGCGCGGCTATCGCGTGCGCCGGACAAGCGTACCTGTGGACGGGCTCAGCGCGTGCAGGCCGGATGCATCCACCTCTCCGGCGGACGTGTGGACGTACCGCTTCGGCCCCATTCATGAGAGCGAGCAGAAGCGTCAGCTCGTTAGCAGCGCGGACACCACGCTGGCCTGGGTGTACACGCTTGTGGGTGCCGACGGACGTCAGCTTGCCATGTACAACGGCCTGCAGGGGGCGATGTGCGGCCGCAACGGCGTGCGCCTCTGGCCCGTGGAGTTCAATACGTACGGACCCAACAACACGCGCATCATCACGCGCGCCGACGGTACCTCGGAAGTGGTCATCAGCGATTACCTCGGCTCGGCCCGCGTAACCCTCAGTACCACCGCCGAGCCCCTTCAAAGCTCGTCGTACCACCCCTATGGCACCGAACGCACCAGCACCGGCTCCGGCGCACGCACCTCGTACATCGGACGTGAACACGACAAGGAAACAGACCTCGGCTTTGGAGCCTGTCCCGAGGCTTTGCGAGGGAGCGTAAGACTCTACGAACCCGAGTATGGCAGGTTCTTGAGCACGGATGTGTTGTGGGGGAAGTTTCTTTCGTTACAGACCTATCAGTACTGTCGTAACAATCCGATTGCTCGAACGGACCGCACTGGAATGGCTGACTTCTTTGATGAGAATGGAAAGCTTGCGGGGACCGATGGCGCAGATGATGGGTACAAGTTCATAGGGAATAGAGAAGTATACAATGAGGCGATTGCGGCTGGTGTAAACTGGGAAATGATGGGTGGCCAGCAGGGAATCTATCAGTTGCCGTCTGCGCAGGTTCTTAACGAGATAGACAATAATGTGCTTGGTCCTGTCAAGAGAAAAAGCAACGATGATACGAGAAGAGAATATGGTGGAGTAGTCGGAGATAATGGTAAATACTATACGGCACCACCCGGACCGATCGCCACAGGAGAATCACAGTATCCAGAGATCAATCTTGGACCGGCCGAAGCCAAGGCTGCCACGGACGGTGCGAAAGTGTCGACATTTGTTCACTCGCACGTAAACTTCGGTCTGAAGGCATCTTCAACCAGTATGGCTGGTACGATCAACCCCAGTGGCGCCGATCGTAAGATGCTGAACTCAAAAAATCCAATGCAATACGGCATGTTATTTTATCCCCAGTTTCCTTGGAGTTCATCCTTCGTTGTATTCTTCGGCGCAAACAAGACCAACTCAAAGGGAACACAGACAGATTGTACTGCTTCAGCTGAAATAGGACAACCAAGAGAAATCTCTAAGCAAATTGGTGCGTCGCTCAGTTGAACAAGTGTGAATGTACGAGTTTGCGTCGGTGTTTTGCATCGTCGAGTTTCTGACGTCGAAGTTGTTTGATCCGCAACTCCCTGCCAAAGAAGGCATCGGCAGGCGTGATGTAGCCCAGTGCTGAGTGATACCTTCGGTTGCAGTAGAAGTCGATGATCTCGTCGATGTTCTCGAGAAGGTCTTTGAAGTTTATGATCGATCGAGACCTTAGAAGCTCCTTTGTCGTCCGGAACTGACGCTCCATTTTGCCATTCGCCTGCGGATAGTTGACCGAAGTTCGTCGCTGCTGAAAGCCGTAGTCGGCCAGCAGTGACGTGAACTGAGAGCTAACGAATTGGCTGCCGTTGTCGGTGATAAGCGTTGGACGTGCATCCGGAAAGCGCTCTGTGGCTTTCTGGAGAGCCTTTTCGATAGAGCCTGCCTTGATGTTTGTCAGTACGCTGTGGCTCAGGACGTAGCGACTCTTGCCGTCAAGCACCGTCACCAGATATGCCCTGTGGCCAAACTCCCAGAGATAGCTGATGTCAATATGCCAATGCTCGTGAATCGCCTTTGGCTGTTCGAATCCTGTGCCCTTCTTGGATGGCTCGATCACGCGGCTGCTAAGCCTGCCGGCGTTCTTGAGTGTCCGATACACGGAAGACTCGCTGCATGCCGCTACGTCATTATCGATCATCTCGTAGGTCAGTGTTCGATATCCGACTCTGCGATCTTGCTGGACTGTCTTACGGTGATAGGCCAGAATAGCCTGACGCTCTTCTTCCAAGAGCTCCCAGGAGCATACGTCGAGCTTGTCCGGTGCTGCCGTTGCGGGCTTTGCATCACGCCACCGATTGTAGCGACTGCGCTGCAGTCCAACCCAGCCCAGCAACATGCGACGGGAAATGCCTGTGAGGCCTTGTAGGTACTCAATGGTCACCACAACATCGCGACTCACAGCCTCTGGCACATGAACTCCACTCATGATCTGCCAGTCCTTTTTTTTAGCGACAGAACCTCGGATGCAAGCTCGGAGACAACCTCCTGGAGCCTGCGGATCTCCGCTTCCGACTGTTGCGCTTTGCGCTGCTCTGACGTGAATCCGCCGGGACGTCCAGATCGAGCGGAGAACGTCGCTACACCTCCCTCAAAGAAGGCTTTCTTCCATTGACTGAACTGACTCGGATCGATCCCGTACTGCTCGCAGATCTCCGACACTGGGCGTCGTTTCTCAAGATGCTCGCGTAGTATCTTGACCTTCTCTTCAGGGCTGTAATGCCGCCGTTGCTCTTTAGCTGTCATCGCCGTTCCTTTCGTTGCGAGTTCAGCACCAATCTATTGCTTACAACTTTTCCTTGCTTGTCCTATTTCGTGTGAAGCTTTTCAAGATGTCACAACTAGTCTCGAAACGGTCAAGAAGATCGTTACAAATGGTGCTAAGTAGTATGCGTTATCTCCTGCAAAAACTCACACCACTGTTGACTTTCTTAATATGTAGTGGCATAGCTTGGGCCGATAGTGTGTCCATCCGCATCCTGTGCAGGGATGGAGGAAGGGAAATCGAGGCCACCGTTGCCGACCCCTGGAAACTAAAGAAGTACTGTGATAGTGCCTTAGGTCGCCGAGGTCTGGTCGTATCTCTACGACTGCAGCCGTCGACCCCTGTATTTGCGATAGTTGAAGCGCTGAGAGTTCTTCCTGATCTTGAGAGTCTAACATTACATGGAAATACTTGTAAGCTGGCGGATTCCCTGTTCATGCATTTGTCGATGAGGAAGTTGCAGTTCCTTCGATTCGATTGTTTGACCGGCGATAGTGTGCCGTTCATGGCAAGAGCCTTGCCTGCACTTACGGGTCTTAGTGTCAACACTCGATCATCCGCGTTTCCGTGTTCTTTTCTGAAGCTGCTACCCAGATTGACTTATATAGGGCTCGGAACAAAGGTCATGAGTGAAACATGTGACTGTGAGCCATCAAGACGAATCGTGATTTGTGCTGAAGACTCTGTCGATGAGTCGTTAGATGCTAACTCTCTATTCATTAAGACCGGCGCATTGACTCGCATGGCTGATGTCTCGCAGTTGTATCCTAAGCAGGATGCGAGTGACACTATCCCGGCAAGAGCGGGTACGCGAAGGTACCTACTACAGGTTGATTCATTGAATAGGGCCATTATCCCCAATGTAAGTGGCGTACTTGACAGACTCATAGCAACACTTTATGCCCAAGTGCGAGCCGGGAAAGCAATCCTCGCTAATGATGGTCCGGAAACTAGATGCAGCTTTCTCCGTCTGGTCGAAGACGAGCACGAATTGCTTGTTGAAGTGTCTCACGATAAGATCGTCCTGAGCGAAAGGACAGAATGGGATTCAGCAAAGAAATACGTCTTTAAAGGAATGCAGGCTGGTCAACTGATGAAGTTAATCGCGGATGGTTGTCTGTGAATAAATCGGACTTGGGCGTATGCTTGTATGCGCAGGGCTGGGGTGTAAGGTCTATGTGTGAGGTGAATTGAAGTGTTTTCGAAGCAAGTATACACCTGCGGCGTAGCCGCCCCTCCACGGCGAAGCCGTATGGCGCTGGCCTGGGTGTACACGCTTGTGGGCGCAGACGGACGTCAGCTTGCCACGTACAACGGCCTGCAGGGGTCGATGTGCGGCCGCAACGGCGTGCGCCTCTGGCCCGTGGAGTTCAACACGTACGGACCCAACAATACGCGCATCATCACGCGCGCCGACGGCACCTCGGAAGTGGTCATCAGCGATTACCTCGGCTCGGCCCGCGTAACGCTCAGCACCACCGCCGAGCCCCTTCAAAGCTCGTCGTACCACCCCTATGGCACCGAGCGCACCAGCACCGGCTCCGGCGCACGCACCTCCTACATCGGCCGCGAACACGACAATGAAACAGACCTCGGCTTTTATGGCGTAAGACTGTACGAACCCGAGTACGGTAGGTTCTTGAGTACGGATCCCTTATGGGGCGAGTTTCCACAGACTGGAACGTATGTCTACGCAGACAACGAGCCGATCACAAAGAAAGATCCGTCGGGCGCGATATGGGAGACGATCTGGGATGTTGCCAATGTGGTCGTTGATGCGGGTCGGGTTGC
>JBEIIK010000157.1:0-4554 GCA_040380835.1 Ignavibacteria bacterium
TCAACCACAGGATACGCCTTTTTTTGTTCCCAAAAACGTCGGGCCGCTCGACTCACCCACAACATTCGAAAGTAACTCTAATCAGTAATCTGTAATCAGTAATCAGTAATCAGTAATCAGTAATCAGTAATCAGTAATCAGTAATCAGTAATCGGTAATCAGTAATCAGTAATCAGTAATCTGTAATCTGTCCTTCTCCACCTCGCCCCTTGCCAGATCCACCGCGATACCCTATATTCGCATCCCTATCGCGGGGTGGAGCAATTGGTAGCTCGTCGGGCTCATAACCCGAAGGTTGTAGGTTCAAGTCCTGCCCCCGCTACATCTAGAAAACGTTAAGCCCTTGTGACTCAAGCAGTTACAGGGGCTTAATCGTTTTTGGCTTACGTTTTGGCTCACTTCTTGGCTAACGAGATTCATCGGTATCTCATGGCGTTATGTTTGCATGTGTCCGGCATCGGTGCCCGTCCATAATGAATTGGTGCGCGGTTATGCAATGGTGGCCCTTGCAACACCCGAGGTCACGATTTGGGCGACTCCGCTTGGTACGATTTGGGCGACTCCGCTTGGTACGATTTGGGCGACTCCGCTTGGTACGATTTGGGCGACTCCGCTTGGTACGATTTGGGCGACCACATAGGGTCGCCCCTACGGGGATTGTCCATGATGTTTCGGCAGATTCGTGACAATGACTCAGGTGTTCGGACGATATGATCGTAGTAGTTGCGTTGCCTCGATCTTCCGTTGATTGATGGCCAGCCATGGTGTTTTACACCACGGATGTATTCGTTTGTGGTCCTTGTTTTGAACCATCCTAAAATGTTACCCAAATCCGGACGAGACGGTAGTGGCGACCCTATGTGGTCGCCCCTTATGTCATCATGGATCGAGATCGGGCGACTCCATGTGGTCCGCCCCTTACGTCTTCTTGGACCTGGTAGGGCATCACGAGTTGTCGCCTAACAACAGCCAGAGTCCGGTGAGCATGAGGCAGGGGGCTTTTCACCATAGACGGTGATACTGTAGATGCCTTTACCGGCGGTATCGTTCGACTGCATTTCCTGGATCTCGGTTGGCGTTAGGTACGAGGAGAGGATCTCGGTGGGAAGACCGACCTGACGCTTCTTCTGAAGAGTGATATTGGTAAAGCCAACCTGACGTAGAAGCTCCAGGTATGTCTCCAGTTGAATAGCACCGGCAACGCAGCCGGCGTACATTTCGGCATCGTTTCGAAGTCCTTCCGGCAGCTCGCCCTGAAGCACCACGTCGCTTACGCTGAAGTGGCCACCAGGCTTGAGAATGCGATGCATTTCTTGAAAAGCACGCGCCTTTTCGGGCACCAGGTTGAGCACGCAGTTGCTGATCACCACGTCGGCGCGATTTGCCGCCATTGGAATGTTCTCGATGTCGCCAAGGCGAAACTCAACGTTGTTGAATCCCAGGGCATCGGCATTGATGCGGGCCTTGTCGATCATCTCCGGAGTCATGTCGATGCCAATGACCTTTCCCTCTGGGCCCGCGATAGCACGCGCAACAAAGGCATCGTTTCCGGCACCCGATCCGAGATCGACCACGAGGTCGCCTTCGCGGATCTGGGCGAACTCGGTCGGCACGCCACAGCCAAGACCCAGGTCGGCGTCGGCAACGTATCCCTTCAGCTTCGAGTAGTCTTCGGCGAAGATGGTATAGTCCACCGTGGAGCATCCCCCGACACCACAGCATGATGCCGCGTTCTGTTCTTTTGACTGACCGGCAATGCCGGCATACGCCGTGCGAACCACTTCTTTGATGTCAGTGCTTGTGTCCATGATGCAGGTACTTTCGTTGTTGTGATTGACTCGTAAGATAGGCAGGCGTTAGCCGGCGACGATTGAGAGTAATCTTCATTGGTCACTCGTCACTCGTCACTTGTCACTCGTCACTTGTCACTCGTCACTTGTCACTTGTCACTGTGCATAACTCGCCCCCTGCTATGTCTTTGTGAGGTCTAATTTTGTGGTGATTCAACGGAGAAAATTCTTGAGATGAAAATCTCGCATCGGTGGTTGCAGGAGTTTGTGGCATTGCCGGCATCTGAGTGGACGCCTATGAGGGTGCAAAAGGTGCTGACGGACATCGGTCTGGAAGTTGAGGACATTCTCGATATGTCTTCGGTTCTGCAGGGGTTTGTCGTTGGTAGGGTGTTGGAGAAGCTACCTCATCCCAAGGCCGACAAGCTTTCGGTCTGCACGGTAGACGTCGGGCAGGCCGAACCAAAGACCATTGTCTGTGGTGCTCCCAACGTTGCGGCCGGGCAGACGGTGCCGGTAGCCCTCGTCGGCGCGGTTGTGCCGTCGGCCGGGTTCGCCATTGAAGAGCGACCTCTTCGCGGAGTCACCTCGCAGGGCATGATCTGTTCGCAGGCTGAACTCGGTCTGGGAGAAGACCATGACGGCATCTGGGTCATGGACTCGCAGGCGGCAAGCGGGACGCCCCTTGCCGAAGCGCTCGGAATTGATGACGTGATCTACGATGTGGCCATCACGCCGAACAGGGCTGATTGTCTGTCGCACCTTGGTATTGCTCGCGACCTTGCAGCTTTTATGCAGGGGGCTCTCTGCCGCGCCGATGTGTCGGGTGTGCCAGCACACCTTGATGCAGGGCCGGAGGTGAAGATCGAGATCCGTGATGCCGACCTCTGCCGACGCTTCATGGCGCGTCGAATCGACGGCGTGCGCGTGGTTGAGTCGCCTACGTGGCTCAAGGACCGTCTGACCGCACTTGGACTGCGTCCGCGCAACGTGATCGTTGATGTGACCAATTACGTGATGCATGAATGTGGTCAGCCGCTGCATGCCTACGATGCCCGAACGATCACAGAATCGACGTTTATCGTCCAAACCGCCGCCGAGGCCGGCGTAACGCAGTACACAACGCTGGACGGCAAGCTCCGTCAGCTTGATGGTTCGATGCTGCTTATCTGTGACGCCCGCGGGCCTGTCGGTATTGCCGGCGTCATGGGCGGCCTGCATTCGGAGATCACCGGAGATACCACATCAGTACTGCTTGAGAGCGCATGGTTCGCCCCTTCATCAATTCGCCGAACAGCCAAGGTTCTTGGCCTGAGTACAGATGCGTCGTACCGTTTCGAGCGGGGCGTTGACGTCGATGGTGTTGAATGGGCTCTGGATCGTGCCACGCAGCTTCTGCTTGAACTCGCAGGGGGCGAGGCACTCAACCGCATAGATGCCTATCCTGCTCGGCTTGTGCCAGCTTCGTTCGACGTTCGCTTTGAGAGCGTACGGTCTATCATCGGCATTGATATTTCTGACGATTACATCACGCAGGTGTGTCGCGCGGTGGGATGCACCGTGCATTCGGTGAACCCGGAATCGTGCTCCGTCACTGCACCGTCATGGCGCATGGACATAGCGGCCGAGATCGATATTGCCGAAGAAGTCATGCGTCTCTACGGCATTGATAACGTGCCGTCAGCCGAGCGTGCACACATCGCCATTGGTGCCTCACGGCTTCCGGAAACATTGCGAAGTGGGGGCACACACGGTCATGCCCAGCGAGAGCGGGTGCGCACCATTCTGACCTCTCGCGGGTATATCGACTGCGTTACCCATGTTCTTGGGTCTCCTGAAGATCATCACGGTCAGCATGAGGCTACCGTAACACTCCGGAATGCTCTTGGTCGTGAATTCTCCGCAATGCGATCGTCGCTGGTTCCATCTCTATTGCGCGTGGCCTCTCGCAACCTGCGTCACGGCACTCCGGGAGTGCGTCTGAGCGAGGTCGGTTGCGTGTTCGTGCGTGATACGACAGCCGAGTTCGGACTGCGTCAGCAGGAGCTACTGACGATGGTCGTTGCCGGTGAGCAGCCTGCGCATTGGAGTGGCAAGGGGCGCACACTGGACCTCTATGATATTGTCGGCGATGTGCTGGCGCTTTCCTCGGGCGCAGTCACGCAGGCGGTGACCGATCCCGTGCCGATGTTTACGACGAACGTTGTGGCCGTCAGCTGTGCTGGCGTGCACATCGGATATGCTGGGCAGGTTGAACCCGCGGTTGCCGCGGCATGTGGATTGGAGGGGCCAGCCGTGGCGGCTGTGATCGATCTGCGTTCCATGCCGACCACCAGGCGGCGTTACGCGCCGGTGTCGGCTTTTCCAAGCGCCGAACGCGACCTTGCATTTGTCGTTTCGTCCGATCTCAATGCCGGAGATCTCGTTGATCTGGCACTCGCCCACGGTGTGCCTCATATCCGCTCGGCCGAGGTTTTTGATGTATACCATGACAAGGCCCTGGGTCAGCAACGGAAATCACTTGCCCTGCGCATGGCCTTCGGGTCGATGGAGCGCACGCTTGTTGATGCCGACGTCGATGCGGCCATTGCGGCCATCAAAGCCGAAGCGGCAAAGCGCTTTAGCGCCGTGCTGCGCGGTTCAGAACAGCCCCATTCCCACCAGTCATCTGCACAACCGTCCCCGTAAGGAGAGAACTATGAGTCAGCTCTTCAGCGCCGAACCCCAAAGCGAGTACGAACCGCAGTCATTGGCGGCAACACCA
>JBEIIK010000158.1:0-4487 GCA_040380835.1 Ignavibacteria bacterium
ACGCGTTCCCACGCGTTCCCCGGGCCAAGGCCCGGGGCTAATATTGATCGCTATCATCACGCATGCATCGTTGCGCGCCTACGTTATCTCACGCGTTCCCACGCATTCCCACGCGTTCCCACGGCTGAAGCCGTGGGCTATTGTGCGGATACAATCACGCATCGACCAATGCGTTCCCACGCATTCCCCGGGCCAAGGCCCGGGGCTAATATTGATCGTTATCACCACGCATTTATCTTTGCGCGCCTACGTTACCCAAAACCTCACACCTCAAACCTCACACCTAAAGCCTGTCTTACCGGCAACACTCCGGCAGCACCCAGGATGCTGAGCGCAGGTCGATGCGGCGCACATGGACGTCGACGCGGCGGACGGCGTCGAGGTCGTAGTAATCGTCATCATCACCCACGTAACCGCGAACCCGTGGGTTAACAGTCATGTCCACCTTGCGGCCTTCGGCCAGAACGATAATGCGTGCCGAGCGGACGCGCTGAAGATATTCTTCTGGCGTGGCGGCATCCGTTGGAAGAACCACAAGCCCCTTATCATGAAGGGCGGAAAAGAGAGAGTCTTTTGAAAGGCGTTCGTACACGGCAGAGTAGCCGAAGTAGGCGCGGAGCTTGGACAGGGTATCGTTGTCGGTGCCCACGAGCGAGGCCTTGGGTGGAATGCCAACAGCAACGGGTGTTCCGAAGGATTGGCGAACGCTATCGTATGAGGCCGCGATGTATCGCACGCTGGTATCGGAGATGAAACGTCCGGCCATGATGGGGCGCACATCAGAGTAGGCCATCATTGATACGATCACCTTGGCGTTGGGATCATCGGCATGGTCGCGCCAGAAGCGCTTGAGCATCTGCGACGTCCGCTCAACAAGGTTGTCAATGTTGTCGTCGATGATCTGCGCTTTCTTACGATATTCGGCCCGACGTCGGATGAGTCGCTCCGATACTTCGCCCGGGGCACGGCTTCCCCAGTACTTATTGCGCCAGTTCAGTTCGATCCATGACGCATCTTCGAGATCGCCTTTACGTAGGCGACCGAGGTGACGCTCATAGCCGATGGTGTTATTCACCTCCCAGAATCCGGTCTGGAAATATGGAACGTTGCGTACACTGTCTGATGTGGCGAAGATCTGCATGCAGGGGGCTCCTGCTTCCATCACCGGAAAGACGATCACGGTGTCATGAATGACCGTGTCACGTTGCGGACGTCGCACGACCAGACTCCTTGAGGACGTCAGCACCGACGGTACACGGAGATCGGAAGCCGGTATGTAGGTCGTGTCGTAGTGGAATGTTGTGTCGCTGTAGAAGTCAGCACGCTGACGGGAAACAGTGCGCACCGGTGGAAGCGAGTCCACAGTGACGGTTGTATCGCGACCGATTCGAAGACGGCCGTCGGCTGTTGCTTCGACAAACTCCCGACGTTTACTTGATGGGATGAATTCCTGACCGGCCGTGAGAGTATCGTACAGCCGTACAACACGTCGCACGGGGATCGCTGCATCCTGAATCGTGGTGTCGTAGGTGATGATGCGCTGGCGTGGACTCACCTTTCGGATGCGATCCGAGATCAAGCGCCGAGCATACGAGGTAATGATCGGCTCGCGTTCGGTGCACGGACGCTTGTTGTAGGTCGATACCCCGGATGACTCAAACGTCACAAGGTCGCCATCGATGATCGAGTCTGTTGGCGGAATCACGAAGTCGATATCTCGATCGGATGCCTGCAGGGAAACCTTTGCCTGTGTGCCCGAGATCATGGTGTTCATGAAGGACTCGCGTACCGTCGGCTGACCCGTCGATCCGTCGATCATCGTGAGGATGTAGCGAATGCTGCCGCGGGTGATGACCGGTGGCTTCGGCGTTGTATCCGGCACTTCGCACATCATCTGCGTGGTCATGCGGTACAGATCAAGTCCGCCAGCCCCTTCCCTGAAGGCCGCGGCAGAATCGCGCATGGCAAACCGGTCGGATGAAAACACCAGCAGCTGCGAGGCCGCATTGGCATGCGGAAACGGCACGAAGGGAAACATCTCCCGCGCCGGACTGTTCACGGCATCAGGTCCGGTTGGCAGGGGGCGAACAGACGTCACCGAGATCGACCGGCGCTCGGGATCGATCACGACCGAAGCGTCATAGATGTCGTAGCTACCGGAGCGGTTGGAGGCAAAGAGCAGATGGGGCGTGCCGCCGATGCAATACAGAAATGGCGAGTACTCATTTGATGGCGTGTTGACCGAATCCGTGGACTGGATGCCACGGAAGTTCTGCGGCGCCGACCAGCGCTCGGCACCGACGGCGCGGAAGCTGTACCACAGGTCGGCATTGCCGCGGATGACGCGTCCGTCATTGAGCTGATACTCCACACCGTCATACGGGGCCGAGAATCCGTCAGTGCTCATTCGGTCGGAGCTGAAGACCATTACTTCCATGTTCTTCAGCAGCGAGATCGCCGGCTGGGCATCCCAGGCCGAGCTATTGAGCTCTTCGATGTTTCGTGTTTCGCCCCCTTTGCGTCGCTCAAAGATGTCGCTGCCACCAACCACGGCACCGGACGTCTTCAGGATCTTTGCGAGGTCCTTCTGCACGGCTGCCGAGATGGCGAAGACCGTAGTGTGATCATTCGAAGCAACGGTACCCGTATTGCGCGCAAGGGCCGATGGCATCTCGTGATAGGGGGCTCCCACGGTGCGCACCGAATCGTCCGACGTGACGCGTGGCAGTGGCACGCGATAGACACTCTCGCGTCCGGAGACGTTCGAGGTGAACATCAGAAATGAGTCCTGCTGGGTGCTCTCATAGACAGCGGCAAACTCATCCCCACGGGTGTTCACGGCACGTCCGAACGCTCCGGGCGGACGCTTGGACGGTCCGATGCGGGCAGCATCCGAGGCGGACTCGCAGCCGATGATCGCCAGCATGGCGACGAGATAGTACCAGTGGTTACGGCTTACAGTTTTCACATCCATAGCTCTCGGCAAACTTGATCGTCATTCTCTGGATAAACGGCGGCATGGTACCGCGCTGAATATTCGTAACGACAACAATGAACGACATGCCGTTAACGGCACGGTAATAAAACCAGTCGCCCAGACGCATTGCCAGCGTGTAATAGCCGATATCGGAGGTGAGCGGCTGCTTGATCGGTGGCAGCAGGTTCCCCTTGCTGTCGGTGGGCCAGCTTGTGGGATACGACCACGTGGTCGGCTGACCGTTCTCAGTGACATTGATAGTGTAGTCGGTCTGCGAGCTAATCGTGTCCGTCCCGAATTCGATGGCCTTGGCTTCGAGCGTTGCACAGATACTCTTGCCGGGATCGGGCGTAGCGGACTTGTAGAACTTCTGGATCTCGGCAACCACCACTTGCGCGTCATCAGTACGGAGGGACGCATTGGGTGGCAGGCGGAAGAGCGATCCGCGAACGCGGATCATGGCCACTGTGTCCAACTGCGAGATGATGATAGTATCGACGATGATGTCTCCGGCAAGCAGGCTGTTCGAAGGAGAGCGGAACGTATAATTCGTGGTCAGCCCCCTGAGAGGATAGTTCGTCTGCGAGAAACTCCACGGACCTTTGAGAAACCGGTCATCATTTGGCAGATCTCCCGAAGACGCCGTCGATGCCGGAAACTTGAACGTAGCGATGTTGAAAGAAGGCGCCGGGTCGGTACCCACAAACTGACTGTTAAACTCGGCGATCGTTGCCTCGCGCACGATGGGCGTACTCTGCGGGTCGACCGGTACCGGTTCGAAGCAGCAGCAACTGACGAGCATGACAGATAGCAGGACCTGCGATAGAATGATGGTAAGGTGTCTCATCAGTACATCACTCCGAATCGTAACTGAAACGAATCCATGCGTCGCACATCCGGCACGTTGGTAAAGCCGAGGAGATTATACCCGTCGGCAACGGCAATGTTGCGATATCCGAGATCGATCTCGAGATCTAGGACGGGGGCGATGGGGATGTTAATGCCAACGCCGAGACCGAAGCTTATGGGCATCGACCAGTCGACATCGAGTGAAGACCGTGCCCTGAGCGACGAAGAGATCCTGACCCCGCACTCGCTGAAAATGCGTAATGCGCTAGAGGTCAATGACGTTAAAAGTGCGACCCAGTTGCTGGTCGATGCGCGTGCTGCTACAGATGCCTATCCCAAGAAGTTGGAAGGCTATCGCCCGATCTTCACGGCTGTCGCTCGTAAGCTAAACGACACCGACTTTTCCAACGTCAAAATTCAAACTGAAGCCACACCCAACGCCAACCTTGAGATATTTAAACGTCTCAAGCAAGAGCAAAAGCTGGCTGAGTACGATCCGGCTGACAACACGCTCTATTTACGTCGCGACAAAGTAACGCCTACTACCGTGATGCACGAGCTTGTTCACGCAGGCACTGTGCAGGTCCTTCGCCAGTACGAGATCGACAAGAGCAAACTGAACGACCAGCAGCGTCTTGGCGTCGAGCGTCTGATTGGCGTG
>JBEIIK010000159.1:0-4421 GCA_040380835.1 Ignavibacteria bacterium
CGTGACCGCCCCCTCCATCATTCTTGCGGACGAGCCGACGGGGAATCTTGACACGAAGACGGGTCATGATATCATGGCGCTGTTTCGTGATCTCTGGAGCGCCGGCAACACGGTGATCCTCGTCACGCACGAAGAAGAGATCGCCCGCCACGCGCGGCGCATCATCCGGCTGCGCGACGGACGCATTGAATCCGATACGGTGAACCCCGATGCGTAGGTCCTCCGAGATTGCCGAGTCCCTTCGCATCGCCGTCGAGTCGCTGCGCATGAATCTGCTGCGCTCGATCCTGACCACCTCAGGTGTGGTAGTTGGTGTTGTGCTCGTTGTTGTGATGGGCTGGACCATTGGCGGACTCGACGCCGTGTGGGAGCAGGCGATCTCGATCATGGGTAAGGACATGCTCTACGTCGATAAGTGGAACTGGAGCGGAGGAGGCAACTGGCGTTTGATGGAGGCCCGCAAGGATATCACGCTTGATCAGGCCCAGGAGCTGCGTCGCCGGATGGAATCTGCAGAAAGCGTAATGCCTGTGGTTCGGCTCTGGAGTGGCTCGGTCGTGCGTGGCAACACCAGTCTGCGGTGCGGGATCCTTGGCACGTTGACCGACTACGGGACGACGTCGTCGGGTGAGCTCGCCTCCGGACGGTTCTTCACCTCGATCGAAGACCTACATGGCGCCAAGGTCGTGGTCATTGGCGATGGCGTTCTCAAGGGGCTGTACGCCGGTGAGGATCCTGTCGGACAGACCATAAAGATCCTGTCTGAGCCCTACCGTATCATCGGCGTCATCAAGAAGCGCGGTTTCCTCTTTATGGACTTCGTTGACAACCAGGTCGTGATCCCTCTGGAGGCCTTTCGCTCGACCGTCGGAATGTTCGAGCGCAGCGTCTCGGTCGGTATCAAGACCGGCAGCGAGACCATGCTCGACATCGTCCGCACGGAAGCCATCGGACACATGCGTGCCATACGCAATGTGCCGGCAGAGGCAGAGAACGACTTTTCGATCAACGAGACGCAGGCCTTTGACGCACAGATCAAGAACATCCGAATCGGCATCTGGATCGTGGGCATGGGGCTTACGATCCTGGCGTTTATCGTCGGATCGATCGGAATCATGAATATCATGTATGTGTCGGTCACGGAGCGGACCAAGGAGATCGGCGTCCGCAAAGCCATTGGTGCCCGGCGCGGCTCGATTCTGCTGCAGTTTCTGATCGAATCATCGCTGCTCTGCGTCATAGGTGCCCTGATCGCATTTCCGTTCGCTCAGATGATCGTCGGCACGGCGCGCTTTGTGGCCGTTGACCTGCTCCAGCAGGATTGGGCAACAGTGGTCAGCCCCCTTATCCCGTTTGACCTGCTGATGATCGCCATTGCCGTGTCGGTCATAGTCGGTCTGCTGGCCGGACTGCTCCCGGCGATCAAGGCATCGCGACTCGACCCTGTGGAAGCTCTGAGGTACGAGCAATGAACGCCCTGGAATCGGTCTTCATCGCTGTCGATGCCGTACGCTCACAGAAGCTACGGTCTGGTCTCACCCTCCTCAGCATCGCCATCGGCGTCTTTGCGATCATCGCCGCTACGTCGATCATGCAGACGCTAAACCGTGCTGTGACAAGCGAGCTGGCAGATCTTGGAGAAAACTCCATCCTCATTCAGCGTACTCCGTCGATCAACTTCGGTACGAACTGGGCCAAGATGCGTCGGCGCAAGAACATCACGTACATGCAGGCGAAAGAGTTCCGCCAGCGCATGGCCACGACCAATCTGATCGCGATCAGTAACGAGAATCCGGGCATGACGGTCAAGTGTGGCGAGCTCTCAACAAATCCGGACGTCACGCTGATCGGGATCGATGACATGTACTTCATCGTCAATGCCGTCTCGGTCTCAGCAGGACGACCGATCACTGAGGCCGAGGTGGCCACATCGCGTGCCGTTGCCATCATCGGGGAAGATGTCGTGGCTTCACTGTTCCCGCGGGGAGGCCCCCTTGGACAGGCCATCACACTCAAGAACCAGTCCTTTCTTGTGATCGGCGTTTTGACGAGGAAAGGGGGCGTGATGGGCCAGAGTCAGGACAATCGCGTGCTCATCCCCATCAGCGTCTTCAACAAATACTACACCTGGGAATGGGACGCCAGCGTGGACATCTCGGTCAAGGCCATTAACAAACCCATGCTGGCCGAAACAAAGGATGAAGCGACGGGTATCATGCGTGCCCTGCGAGGAGTCAAGCCCTGGCAGGAGAACAACTTTGAGATAGATGCCAATGACGCCCTGACGGGACAGTTCTCCGGCTTTACCACAGCATTGCTCGTTGTAGCCTGGATCAGTGGCCTAGGAGCACTGATCGCCGCCGGTATCGGAATCATGAACATGATGCTGGTCAGCGTCAAGGAACGCACGCGCGAGATCGGTGTACGCAAAGCCTTGGGAGCGCGCAAGCGCTGGATCATCCGGCAGTTCCTTATCGAGAGTATCACGCTATGTCAGCTTGGCGGGTTCGTCGGTGTCCTTGGTGGCATTCTTGCATCATGGGGCGTGACCGAGCTGCTGCGTGCAAGTTCTCCGGGAATCACGTATGTCTTCCCGACGGCCACTGTGCTCTTCAGTGTGGTGATCTGCTCGGTCATCGGTCTGGCTTTCGGGACCTACCCGGCGTGGCGGGCGGCAAATCTCGACCCTATCGAGGCCCTACGGTACGAGTAAGAGGCGGCACTCGTAACTTGCCGCATGGTTGGTAAACTCCTTGCACCCGACATCGAACAGCTGGTTGCCGCGAGGGACTTCGCGACGATCCGTGAGGTGTGCATTGAGTGGGACCCGGTGGAACTTGCCGACCTTGTAGCCGGGCTTCATGAAGAAAGCCGAGTGGTCGTATTCCGCCTGCTCCCCAAGCACATCGCTGCTGAGACCTTCTCCTACTGTGAGTTTGATACACAGCAGGAACTCGTCCACGACATGGCCCGCGAAGAGGTCGGTGCGCTGCTCAATGAAATGTCACCTGACGACCGGACGCAGCTCTTTGAGGACCTGCCCGGGAACGTTGTATCGGAGCTCATCAACTCGCTCAGCGTCGAAGAGCGCTCAATCGCTCTAGCGCTTTTGAATTGGCCTGAAGACTCGGTCGGACGTCTGATGACGCCGGATTACGTGATCGTAAAGAAGCACTGGACAGTGCAGCAGGCTCTTGATCACATCCGCAACTACGGCAAAGATTCCGAGACGCTGAACTATGTCTATGTGACCGAACATGGAACGCTGCTCGATGACATCCACATTCGCGAAGTGCTGCTGGCTCCGGCCGACAGAAAGATCGCCGAGATCATGGACCATCGGTTTGAGTCGCTCCTGGCAACGGACGATCAGGAGTCGGCCGTAACAGAGTTCAAGCGCACGGACCGCTTTGCGCTGCCCGTGGTGGACATCGACAACAAGCTGCTCGGCATTGTGACGCTTGACGACGTGCTGGATATTGCCGAAGAGCAGGCCACGGAAGAGATGCAGAAGTTCGGTGCCGTGCAGGCGCTTGATGACACCTACATCGACGTGCCCCTGGGCGAACTCATCCGCAAGCGCGCCACGTGGCTTGTCGTGCTCTTTGTAGGGGGCTTCCTTACCGCCACCGCGATGTCGGCCTTTGAGTCGACCATCGACAGTGCCGTGATCCTCGCGCTGTTCCTGCCCCTTATCATCTCCTCCGGCGGTAACTCTGGATCCCAGGCCGCTACGCTGATCGTGCGTGCCCTGGCACTCGGAGAGGTCACACTCTCCGACTGGTGGCGCATTATGCGTCGCGAGCTGGCCGCAGGCTTTGTCCTGGGTGTGATCCTCGGCATTCTTGGGTTTGCCCGGATCATGATCGGTCAGTCCATGGACGGCACCTACGATGCGGCAAGCACGCCACTGGTGGCCACCGTGATCGCTATTTCCCTCGTTGGCATCGTCATCGCCGGCACACTTGCCGGATCAATGCTTCCGCTTCTGATGAAACGTCTGGGCTTTGACCCCGCAGCCTCGAGCGCTCCGTTCGTTGCTACGTTCAGTGACGTGACGGGCATCATCATTTACTTTACGATCGCCACGCTGTTGCTTCGAGGGGTTCTTCTGTAAACGGGCCCTTTATCGACTGAGGATGCCAACGATCCAGGCCGAAACATAGGCCAGAACGAACGTGATGACAAAGGCCAGAGCGGGCCATTTCCATGAACCGGTCTCGCGCTTCATGATTGCCATGGTACTGATGCACTGCAGTGCAAACACGTAGAAGGCCAGAAGGGAGAGTCCAACCGATAGCGAATATCGCGAGCTCAGCACATCGCGCAGCTGCGCATCATTTTCCTGTACATCGGCGGCGTAGATCTGCCCCATGGCGGCAACAAAGGTCTCTCGTGCAGCGTACGAACTGATGATACCA
>JBEIIK010000160.1:0-4397 GCA_040380835.1 Ignavibacteria bacterium
CTGCGGGCCATCGCATCGGATGTCGAGATCCCCGATCTGCCGGCTGCACAGGTGCTTGTTCGTTCCTGGGGAGGGGGCTTGCTTCTGTCTTGTGATGCCGAGTCCGTGCGCGAGATCATCGCGCCACGTCAGACGTTGGACGTGCTCACCAAGGCTGGACTACCGGCCAAGGCCGATCCTGAGCTGACGTTTTCCCTGCCCCCAACCAGACTCTCCGACATGGTTGAGCTGGCCGAAGACGAAGTCGATGATGCTTCCAGCAAGGAGTTCTTCTCAACATTCTGGAAGATCGGCGAAACCGACGACGGTGATGTTCTCTGCCTTGATGAGCGCGCCGACTGCGCCGTCATTCTCCTTGATGCTGAGTGGGGCTACTATGCACAGCAGTTCGTCAATTCATCGGTCGGACACCTTCTACAGTGCCTCGAAGCCTGGCGCGTGCTCGAACAGGACGATGCGAACGAAATTGATGACGCCATCGAACGCTTTGAACGCGCCGTCGACCGCATCGACCCACGCGCCCTGACAGAAGGGGCTTTCTGGTTTGACGTTCTGGCAATGCTGGAAGAGGAAGGAGACGATGACTGATTACTGATGACTAATTACTGATGACTGATGACTGATGACTGATGACTGATTACGAAGTCACGGTCGGGATGCAGACTTGCACGCCGAAACCGACACCTTCAAAACATAAGAGCCCCTCGCGCATTACGCGCGAGGAGCTCTTTTTCGTTTATCGTCAATTCTCCGGGCCAAGGCCCGGGGCTATGGCCCTTTATTCACCCCGGGCCAAGGCCCGGGGCTATTCTCAAATCCAAAAACTCAAACCTCACACCTCAAACCTACTTGGCTATCGCTACCGAGCGGCGTTCACGCACAACCGTAACGCGGATCTGACCGGGGTATTCCATTTCGGTTTCGATGCGGCCGGCGATGTCGTTTGCCAGCTGATCGGCGCGCAGGTCATCGATACGGTCCGGCTCAATGATCACGCGAACCTCACGTCCGGCTTGGATCGCAAAGGTCTTAGTGACACCATCGAATGACGTAGCGATCTCTTCGAGTTGCTGCAGACGCTTGATGTAGTTCTCCAGGGATTCACGGCGGGCACCCGGGCGGGCGCCGCTGATCGAATCAGCTGACTGCACGAGCACGGCGATCGGTGATTCCATCTCGATGTCGTCGTGGTGAGCACCTACGGCGTTGACCACCAGAGGATGCTCCTTGTACTTCTTGACGAGTTCCATGCCGAGCAGGGCGTGCGGTCCTTCAAGTTCACGGTCGATTACCTTGCCTATGTCATGGAGCAGACCGGCGCGCTTGGCAAGGTTCACATCAAGGCCGAGTTCGTTAGCCATAATGCCCGTCAGGAAACCGACTTCGATCGAGTGGGCCAGAAGGTTCTGCCCGTATGACGAGCGGTACTTCATGCGTCCGACATACCGGATCATTTCCGGATGGATGTTGTGAATGCCCAACTCCATCAGGGCGTTCTCGCCTACACGCACGACCTCTTCTTCGAGTTCCTTGCGAACCTTCTCTACCACCTCTTCGATACGTGCCGGATGGATCCGTCCATCACCCATCAGACGCTCGAGTGACACACGGGCAACTTCGCGGCGGAACGGATCAAAGCCAGATACCACCACGGCCTCCGGTGTGTCATCAATGATCAGGTCAACGCCTGTTGCCGCCTCGAATGCGCGGATGTTACGGCCTTCGCGGCCGATGATGCGCCCCTTCATCTCTTCTGTTTGCAGGTTGACGACCGAGACCGTTGACTCAACGCAGTGATCCGAAGCCGTGCGCTGGATGGCCATAAGCACGATGCGCTGGGCTTCCTTGCGGGCATTGAGCTTTGCCTCGTCGCGCACGTTCTTGACCAGCTGCGCCGCGTCGGCCTTGGCATCATTGACCATGTTGTCGACAAGAAACTTCTTGGCATCTTCCTTGCTCATGCCTGTGATGCGCTCCAGACGAACGTTCTGTTCTTCGAGCAGGACGTCGACCTGCTTAGCCTTGGTATCGATCGTCGAGGCCTTGCGCGTCACATCGGCTTCCATCGTCGAGAGGGTCTTTTCTTTCTTATTGATCACCTCAAGCTTCTGCTCGATACCCTCTTCACGCTTACGCAGTTCCTTTTCCAGATTTCGAAGCTTGGACTCCTTCGAGTCACGTTCCGAATCGTACTTACGCTTGAGCTCGCGGAACTTGTCATCCGCTTCATCGATCTTGGTCCGCTTGATCGCTTCGGCCTTCTTTTCAGCCTCCTGCAGAACGATCTTTGCTTCGGCTTCAGCGGCTTCTTTCTTCGTGGCCGCAACCTTTGCGCCAGCAAAGTAACTCACCAGGAAGCCCACCGCCGCCACGGCTACCCCGGCAATGATGGCCATCATCATTGGGTCCATCATGATCATAACTCCTTCTCCGCTCCCGAGAGCGGTACGCCACAAGCCCCCTTACGGTTGGCCGGTGATCGGTAATAAATAAAGGAGCCGCATCCCACTACTTCGGAAAGAATCCGATGTGTTCGATTGGGAAAAGAACCAATGGTACCGCACGGTGGGTATCATCCTGGCCATCGCTGACTTCCACTGAATGGTCGTGGTCGAACCACACCGGCGCCGCTGGCGTCCGGACCATTCCCGCGCGAGCGGGTGAGGCCTGCCATTGATGGTCAGAGACTGATTCCCTGGAGTGAAAAAATTTGTATGATTCTTTTTCAAGCGTGCGAAAACAGTAGCGGAATGCGGCTACGCGTTCCTACCGACGCCCAAGGATCGAAGATGACGAATCACAATAGCGGTTGTTGCGCTGCCCGCTCAAGGTAGCGTGTCATACCTTCCAATTCATCAGTTACAAACTGCACGTCCTGCTGACGCTGATCACGCGCCTCGACATATCTCTCTGCGACATTGAGGGCGGCCAGTACAGTGAGTGTGGGAGTAGATTGTTCCCGGAGTGTCTGCTGAAGATGCTGAAACTGGATGTTGACTTCTCGAACGGACTGTTTGATCTTCTCTTCGTTTTCTCCACGAAGAGTAAGGTCTTTGCCAGCTATGGTAACTCGAATCGCTTTCGACATGGGAATCGGAATGAAATGTTTCGTTGTTCCGAGGCAGAAATTAGGAAATCCTGAGCAATTCTTCGACCCGAGTAGCCAAATCTTCCAGCCGGTCAGCCACGCCAAGGAGTTCGGCATGCGAGATCAGCGTGTGATCCGCCGGCATAGAGGAAGCCTGCGTGTCTGTCATTTCAGATACTTCAGCCGAGGCGGCTTGCCGAGCAGGCACGGCAAAGAGCGACATCTGATCGCGTTGCGACGGATCCTCAAGATGGCGCAAACCCGCAGCGCGATAGATCTCAACAATTGACATGGCCCGTCGGAGCTCGTCCTGGAGTTCTGTCACTTCGTCGTTAAGTTTCCGAATCTCGGCCACGGACTCGGAAGATTGCGTCTCCGACGCGCCAAGCTCGATCGTCTGCAGTCGTTCAGAGAGCTCGGCAAGCGATTGCTGGAGATCCTGAATCTCGGTCTGGCGAGCACTGAGTAACAGCTCGAATTCGGCTACTTCCCTTCGCGAGCGGGCAAGTTCTGTACCGAGTTCCTCATTGCGGACATTCTTCTCGTCAACCAGCCCCTCGAGATCGCTGGCACGCTGCTGGAGACGCTCAAGACGCTGCTCTAGCTCTTCGCGCTCACGCTGCATGATTTCGAATCGCACCGCAAGCTCCGTCGCGTCAGTCAGCTGCTCGGCCTTTTCATCCAGGCGCGCCTCAAGCTCGGCCACACGCAGACTCATACCGGCGAGCTCCTGTTCGAGCTGGGCTCGCTGCTGTGCTGCTGTTGCAAGGTCGCCTTCGAGAGTTTGTATCACCTCGCTTACGTCAGCTCTCATCTGCATCTGCGTTGTGCGACCATCCTCCAGCGCAGCCGCAAGGTCCGCGACCTGGTTCTTTGTCGACGATAGGTCCGTCTCGAGCGCATAGATCTGATTCTTCGCCGACAACAGGTCTGCCTCGAGAAGCGTGTTCATCTGCTGGGCATCATCCAAAGCCCCTTGCAACTCCGCAATTCGCGCACTTGCCAGGCTCGATTCGACCTCTACAATGGCTGGCTTAAGTGCTTTGAGCTGAGCAACTTCCTGACGTAGTGTAACGATCGTCTCTGCGGACGAGCGGACAACATCCCAGAACTTGCGCATGGCTAACTGCACCTCGGCTGAGGCCTGTGCGGTTGCATCGGCCGAGATTGGTGTTGCCGCCAATGACTGCGGTTCGTACTCGCTTTGGGGTTCGGCGCTGAAGAGCTGACTCATAGTTCTCTCCTTACGGGGACGGTTGTGCAGATGACTGGTGGGAATGGGGCTGTTCTGAACCGCGCAGCACGGCGC
>JBEIIK010000161.1:0-4299 GCA_040380835.1 Ignavibacteria bacterium
GTTGGAGACCTTACGTCAGCGCCAAAGCCACCGGTGTTTCCCGAAGGATCACAGCTGGGAACGCCGGACATGGTGCTGACGATGAATGAGACGTGGACCGTGCAGGATAACAACAAGGACGTGTACCGATACTTCGTGCTGCCGACCAAGCTCCTGCAGGACCGTAACGTCAAGGCCATTGAGTTTCGGCCGGGCAACGCAGCCGTTGTTCATCACGTGCTGTACTTCCTCGACACGTCGGGTACTGCCCTAAAGAAGGATGCTGAGGATCCCCTTCCCGGATACAGCGGTTTCGGCGATCCCGGATTTGAGTCGGCTGCATCATTCCTTGGATGGGTTCCGGGCGCTCAGACGCGGTTTTACCCGCCCACGATCGGCGCGAAGATGTACGCGAACTCCGACTTCGTGATCCAGGTTCATTACGCCCCTTCCACAACTGTGCAAACGGATCGGTCAAAACTGAATGTGTTCTTCCACCCAAGTGATGAAGTTCGTCAGGTTCAGCAATTCGCCATGAACATCCGCAACCTGCCGCAGGGTCAGAAGTTTGAGATCCCGCCGAACAAGATCCAGCCGTTCACAACTTCGTTCACTGTGCCGTACGAGATCAGCGTCATCGGCATCGCGCCGCACATGCACCTTCTGGGCAAGAACTGTCGGGCATACGCCACAACACCAAAGGGTGACACTATACGGCTGATCTCGGTACCGCAGTGGGACTTTCACTGGCAAGGGGGCTATACCTACAAGAATCCTGTTCGGATACCACGCGGATCGAAGCTTTTCTATGAGGCGTCATACGACAACACGATCAACAACCTCGACAATCCAAACAGTCCACCTAAGACGGTGCGATGGGGCGAGGGCACCTCTGACGAGATGCTACTGTGCTACTTCCACTGGCTACCGTTTCAGCCGGGTGATGAAACACTTGATATGGAGACAGCGCTACCGACTTCAGTCGATGACGTTACCGCAGGAGCCCCGTTTGGTGTTCAAGCATGGCCCAGCGTTGCAGCGGAAATGATTCGCCTTGCTGTTGAATCAGATACTGAGCGCAGCATCACCCTTGAGGTTGTCGATGCAACCGGCTCGACTGTCGGACTTCGGAACAGCAGGTATAACGTTCCGCAAGGCGTATCAACCCTGACGATTCCCGCCACCGACCTTGCCACAGGTGTCTATCTGGTCCGGGCCATCAGCGGCGGCAGGTTCAGCTCCTGCCGTGTTGTGGTGAAGTAGGGGTCATTGGTCGTGGTCGTCGCAGCATGCTTCGACCCTACTATCATCCAAACGTCTGCCTCAGTCGCATGTATCGTTCCTGGTAGTCGATCAGGGCTGGTTCGACGCCGAAGTGTTCCAGGACGGAGGTGAAGATCTTGACGCTTGATTCGAATTCCTCGATGATCACCAAGTCAGCCCCCTGATCAACAATATCCCGGCTCTTTTGCTGGTACCTGGCGCGCACGACGATCTGCACATCGGGGCGGTGTGCACGGATGAGCTTGACGCCACCGGCAATGGCAGCGTCCTGATTAATGGCAATGATGACCACCGTAACGCTGTCGAGTCCGGCTGCGTGCAACGCATCTAAGTCGGTCAGATCCCCTGCCACCACCGGTTCGCCGCGCTCGCGCAGAGTGGAAACATTCGCACGGTCGAGCTCGAGAAGCCGATATCGTATGCCGGTCTGCGACAGAACGTGAGCCACGTTCACTCCCAGAACTCCGGCACCGACGATCAGAACGGACGGCTGATCCGATGAAACATCGGATTCCTCAAGGCGCAAGAAGCCATCGTTACGGTCTGTCGTCCATCGGCGAAGCTTCGGGGTAAAACGTGCAAGAGGTGCTACATGCTCGGCAATCATGGGGGCAAAGGTCACTAGCAGGGGTGTGACGATCATCGTGATGATAATGGCAACGAGCAGGTTCTGAAAGTCCGTAGATGAGATGATGTTGTAGTCAACACCGACCGATGCGAGAACGAATGAGAACTCACCCACCTGCGCCAGGATGATGCCCGAGGTGATGGCGGTTCGAACAGGCACACGAACTATCATCAGGACGATGCTGACAACGAGTCCCTTGACCAAAAGAATGCTCACGGCAACCAGCAGATTGGTCGGCAGTGTTTCCCAGGATACATGTACGAGCAAACCGACAGACAAAAAGAACATGCTTGTGAAAGCATCTCGCAAGGGGGCAACCGCCTTTCCAATCGCATGACCATCGTCGCTACCGGCAATGGCCATGCCGGCAATGAATGCGCCCAGAGCCATGGAGATCCCTGCGATCGACGTAAGCCACCCTGCACCGAAACACAGGGCAAGAGCTGCCAGGATAAGTACCTCGGGTGTTGACACACCGGCCAGGTGCGGTATAAGGCGGGGCAGCGCATATCGAAGAACGATCACGATAACAGAGGTAACAGCCACCAGCATGGCAAGACGCAGCGCCAGCTCGCCCGGGTTCAGATCGTCCTGTGCACCGAGGATGGTAGCAATAACCATCAGGGGTACCACGGCGATGTCCTGAAAGATCAGAATACCAAGGGCCGCGCGGCCCTGCGGCTGCGACAGCTCACGTAGTTCGCTCAGAAGCTTGATGCAGATCGCCGTCGAACTCAGTGCCGCCGTCATCCCGATAAGAACCGCTCCGGATATGGAGATCGCTGCGCCGGCAAGACCGGTGATACCGATGACGAGGGCCGCAGTAGCCGATGTCGTGAGAATGATCTGCAGCGGACCGCCGACAAGAACGATCGAACGCAGTCGCTTGAGGTCGTCGAATGAAAACTCCAGACCGATCGTGAAGAGCAGGAGCATCACACCGATCTCGGCGATCGAGGAGATGACCTGGTCCTGCCGGATGACGCCGAAACCCGTCGGACCCAAAAGAAGCCCCGTGACGATCAGTCCGATGATAGGGGGCAGGTTGACCTGGCGGAAAATGCGGATCACCACCAGGGCGGCAACGCAGAGCAGTGCCAGCTCGTCCAGAAAGTCAAAGGCCTGCATAGCCCCCTCGCATTACGTCCGCGCTCCAAAGACCGCCGTACCCACGCGCACAATGGTGGAGCCCTCGGCAACAGCCCATTCGAGGTCGTGGGACATACCCATGGAAAGCTCAGAGCGGGTTCCATGCTGGGCATCGTATTTGTCGCGGATCTCACGCAGCATCGCAAAGCCCCTTCGCACCAGCGATTCATCGTCGCTCAGTGCACCAATTGTCATAAAGCCGGTAATGCGCAGCGCAGGCTGAGCTGTTACAAGCTCGATAAGCTGCTCAGCTTCAGCCGGATGACATCCGTGCTTGCTCGGCTCAAAGGATGTGTTCACCTCGATCATCACGTCCACCGTTGTGTTACGCTTGCTGCACTCGGATGCAATGGCATCGATAAGGGACGGACGATCAACCGACTGAATACATTGCACACGTCCAATAACGTCACGCACTTTATTCGTCTGCAGATGACCGATGAAGTGCCACTCTATCGGCAGATCGGCAAGGGCCGCAGTCTTGGGTACGAGCTCCTGCACACGGTTCTCGCCAAAGAGATGTTCGCCGAGTAGGGCAACAGTGCGGAGCGTCTCCACGGACTGCGTTTTCGTAGCCAACATAAGCCGGGCCGCATCGGGGGTCCGGCTGCAGGATTCGATGGCCAAGCGCAGTCGATGGCGCACCGCTTCGAGGGAAGATGCAAGGTCTGACATGGCACAAATCTACCCCGTTGCAGTATGCTTACTCCACCTGGAAGAACCCCACCGCCCCTTACCGAACGATCACAGCTTCTGAAAGGGGCTCACCGTCGATGATGATCCGAACGATGTAGCGTCCGGCTGCGAGATGGGCAATGTCGATGGTCTTCGCACCGATCGTGCCAGGATGTCTCTCGACGACGCGTCCGTCCGATGAGACGATCTCAATGTCGTACGAACCGTCTTGTTCCGCCGGTGGTTGAATCGTGAACTTCGATGCTGCAGGGTTCGGCGCAACCATCGGCGAGGACGGCGCACCCAGGTCCGTGATCGATGTGATCGTACCGGTCACAAACGACTGACGCTCGGAAAAGACACCGGTGGCGTCATCATCGATCGATCGTACGCGCCAGAAGTAGCGTTTGTTGCTCTCAAGACCCGGCACAACATAGGTCGTATCGGCAAGAGCCGATGCGCTGGCAATGATGGGTTTGAATCCCGCATTGGCAGCCACCTCGACATCATATCGGAGGGCTCCCGGAACACGCTCCCAGGCCAACACGACCGGTGAGACATCCGTTGCTCCGGCAGCCGGAGAA
>JBEIIK010000162.1:0-4286 GCA_040380835.1 Ignavibacteria bacterium
CGCCCACCCCGGGCCGAGGCCCGGGGCTAATATTGATCGTTCGTGATTGTGCATCGGGCTTTGTTTATCGTTCGCGCCCACCCCGGGCCAAGGCCCGGGGCTAATATTGATCGTTCGTGATTGTGCATCGCGCTTTGTTTATCGTTCGCGCCCACCCCGGGCCAAGGCCCGGAGCTAGTAAATCCATTGCGTGTCAGGTGTTGGCAACCTCACACCTCACACCTCACACCTAAAAAACCTGCGCGAAGCGCCGGGCGTCATCCTGAGCCGCGCAGCGGCGAAGGACCGCACGGGGAGAATGCGCGGGAAAACGTGGGGCGGCCTAGGTACCAATCATGATGTGTTTATTCGCACGAATGACGCCCCCAATGGATGACCACGCAGACCATGATGGGCGACCATGCGGACGATGATGGGCGACCACGCGGACGATGATGGGCGACCACGCAGACCATGATGGGCGACCATGCGGACGATGATGGGCGACCATGCGGACGATGATGGGCGACCACGCGGACGATGATGGGCGACCACGTAGGGTCGCCCCTACATGCATGGATGGCATTGTCCCCACACCACACACCCCAAACCTGTAACCTCAAACCTGTTCTTGGCGGCCTCGAGAGGATTCGAACCTCCGGCCCACGCTTTAGGAAAGCGTCGCTCTATCCAACTGAGCTACGAGGCCAAAATGAGTTACGGAATTACGGAGTGACGGAGTGACGAGTGACGAGTGACGAAGTTCGGAATAGACACACCTCACACCTCACACCTCACACCTCACACCTCAATTCACCATCTCATCGCCCAGGAGCATTCTGCGATTAGCAGAGGAGGGTGTGGCCGAGTAGAGGACGTAGGCAGCGATGATAGCTTTGATCTCCGGTGTATCGACTTCGCGTTCCATACCGAGCATTACGGCCCGTTCAAGGATCTGTTCAACGTCGTCGCCGCTCAAAAAGCGCATGTCGTGATACATCATCAGCATGCCCCATGCCTCTGGGGTGATGATGTTCTGCTCGATACCATGAAGAATTCGAAAACGTCCATCGAGCTTGTCATTGGCCAGACGTGAGCGCTCGATCATCCACGACATGGCGGCGGCGATCTCGACATCCGAGAAGCCACATGAGCGTAGGTCCTTGGTGTCAACCGATGAAAGCGGTCGACCCGGAACTTGCACGTGCATGATGTGTGTGATCACGTCCATGACGCGCTCGACGGAGTAGTTAGGAGTCATAGGCTGGGGGTGGGGTTCACGATGTAAGAGTTTTCAAGTTCATGCATGGTCTGCCTGTCCTCGGCACTGGCATCATCATAGCCAAGCAGGTGCAGAGCACCGTGCACAGCGAGTCGGGCGAGCTCATTGACGACGGTGACGCGATATTCGTTTGCCTGACGCCGGGCGGTCTCGAGTGAAACGTAGATCTCGCCATAGAGAGGCTGATCCTCAAGCGGAAACGTCAGCACATCAGTGGCATAGTCGTGCTGCAGGTACTGCTTGTTCAGAGACCTGATCCGCCGGTCCGTGAGCAGGATCACATCGATACGGGCGTGCTTGACTTTGTGGGCCTTGAGTGCCTGCTCGACGCTTAGGATCATGGCCTGCTGTCCGCGATAGCGGGCACCGGAGGCATTGGTGACAGTAACCGTGATGGACATGGGCGAAAAACTACGAAAGTTCCCCGCCACGCGCATGCTTCGCCCCCTGCCGTTGCTCCTTGACGTGCCACAGTCGCCACCATGGTGTCCCCGGCGAGAGATGATGCTCGGTGTGATAACCAAAGAAGTAACAGGAGAGCATGGCCAGACCATGATTGAGCTTCATTGAACGCGCATTGTGCGGCATGTCATGGTCATGGGGCTTGCGATGCGGCAGATAGGTGCCGATCGTAAACAGCTGGAAGGCGCCGAGAAACGCCGGAATGATCCAGTACACCCAGAGCTTGGGCTCCGGCACCCAGATCTTGAGGATGTTAAACGCCGTGCCCATGATCACGATCTGCCAGATGGTGGCGTAGCGACGCATGAACGAGGCAAACCACGGGATGTAGCGGTTCGACGGGTGGTAGTCAGGATCTAAAGAGTCATCAGCCGGATGTGCGTGATGCAGGTGATGATTGATGCTCAAGCGCCTGTAGGAGAGTCCTGCAAAGAGAAATGCAGACACACTGCCGATGATCGTATTCACACGTGGGGACGTCGAGACCGTGCCGTGAATCGCATCATGGGCCGTAATGAACAGTCCCGTGGAAAGATATCCCTGCACCAGCACGTGAAGAATCACCACGAGCCAGCCAGCTCCCTGAACGGTCTCAAGGGGCGCTGCGGCAAGCGTCCAGCTAAGGTGCGCAAGCCACAGTGTGATGATGATGATGGCTGCTGCCAGTCCCATAATGATCCTGCGAAAATCGGTGTTGACCCCTTAACCGCAAGCACGCGAATGCGCTCGGGCAATATGTCTGCCGTAAGTTCGTGGTTCAACGCCGCATGAACCGCTTCCGTTCCACCCTGCTTGTATTGCTGCTTGCCCTTTCGACGGGGCAGGCACAGAAGCTTATGATCCCGATGGATCTTGAGCAGACCAACCACTTGAAGGCCTACGGGATCATCTACTGGATCCTGACCCGGGATCAGCCCGTGGATTGGCTGCTGAACTACCGGGGAGGAAGCTTCGTAACGGACTATGCAGAGGAGATCGCCTCGGAGTGCCGCATCAGAGGCGTGTTCTTTGAGTCCATCGATGGAGCCTCCACAGCGTCGATCTATAGCGAAGTCCAGTCTGAAAAGACAAACATGGACGTGGTCCGACTCGAAAAGGCCCCACGCATAGCCGTCTATGCCCCGCCGGGGTTCCGCCCCTGGGACGACGCCGTGACTCTCGTCATGGAGTATGCCGAGGTCAAATACGACAAGCTCTGGGATGAAGAGGTCATCAAAGGAAAGCTCTCCGAGTATGACTGGCTTCACCTTCATCACGAAGACTTCACCGGTCAATTCGGGAAGTTCTATGCCAACTCCGCCGGAGAGTCCTGGTACATCCAGCAAGTTGCCCTGCTGGAAAACACCGCCCGCAAACTCGGCTACGCAAAAGTCAGCGAACTCAAGAAAGCCGTCGTGAGTAAGATCCGCGACTTCGTTGCGGCAGGGGGCTTCATGTTTGCCATGTGCTCGGCCACCGACACGTATGACATTGCGCTTGCTTCCGGAGACGTGGATATCTGTGCCGAGATCTTCGACGGCGACCCGATGGACATGCAGGCGAATCAGAAGCTCGACTTCTCCCGGTGCTTCGCCTTCGAGAACTTCAAACTCGTGATGAATCCTCTGCAGTACGAATACTCAAGCATCGATGTCGATGCCAACACCATCCTGCAGACCGAGTCCAGCGACTACTTCACCTTGTTCGACTTCTCTGCCAAATACGATCCGGTTCCGACCATGCTCACACAATGCCATGTGAACGTCGTCAAAGGATTTCTGGGACAGACAACAGCCTTCCACAAAGAGCAGGTCAAGAAGTCCGTGATCGTTCTGGCTGAACGCGAGGGCACCGATCAAGTCCGCTACATTCATGGCAATGTCGGCCGTGGTACATTCACCTGGTACGGAGGACATGATCCCGAAGATTACCGCCATGCCGTGGGCGACCCTGCAACGGACCTAAAGCTCCACCCCACGTCGCCGGGCTATCGCCTGATCCTGAACAACATCCTGTTCCCTGCCGCAAAAAAAAAGAAACAGAAGACGTGAAGGCAGGAGAGTAAGAGAATTACGGACTTACGGAGTTACGATTAGACATCTCTTCAGCTATTCGTAATCAGCATGTATGCTGCGAGGTATGCCAAACGAAATGATACTATTGCCCAAGAGCCAAAAGAAATAAAGGCACCTCATTCTACGGCTGATCCTTAATTCCTTTCAATATCAATAATCTCCCCCTTTTCAAGCATCTGTTTCAGTTCAGCTTTCGAAAAACCCAGTACTTCTTCTGAATACGCTTCCTTTTTTAAATCATTCAGGCCGGTAACCTTATTGGTTTCGTAGTCGTTTATTTGAACAAACACGGAGTCTCCCAGCACCTCGTTAACCTTATAAAGGGTATATTTGTTATCGCTGACTTTAATTTCAAAGATATCGTCGGCCTTAGGACTCAGGATAAGCTTTGCTTTTTTTTCATCATTCTTTTTGCCGCTTATAATACCAATGGTGATAAGAACTGCGAGCAAAGCCAATCCGGAAAACATCCAGATGGGGGTTTTTGCTTTTTCCTTTAAATTGTTGTA
>JBEIIK010000163.1:0-4226 GCA_040380835.1 Ignavibacteria bacterium
CAACAGGGGCATTTCTCATTGAGCCCCACAACGCCATCATCGCCAGCGGTGCCGTGGGTGCATTCTTTGCTGAGCAGGGGGCTGGCGTTCTTGATCCGAGGATCGGGTATGGCATCCTCGACAGGGAGCCTGAGCACTCACCGCTGTTCGAAACCTACCGGATCGACGCCATTGTTCAGGGCGTGTCGGTGCGGCGCATGCAGGAAGAAATACGTCGGCGCGCCTGGGGTAGCACCACCGTGATCAAGAAGCGCGGCTGGGACAGAGATCCCGAGTCGGTTCGAGGGCGGCTACAGTTTGTCGAAGGCGGCCAAGGCGGCGTCATCCTTGTTGCCAGGGTAGCAGACGCACACGTGACAGTTTACGCTACTTTTTCAGCGCGTCCCTGATCTCGGTGAGCAGCTTTACCTCATCTGAAGGTTCAGTCGGAGCTGCTGGGGCTGCTTGAGCTGCCTCCTGACGTCGCTTCATCGTGTTGATGGCCTTTACGACCGCGAACATGGCCATGGCGATGACGAGAAAGTTGATGATCGCCTGAATGAATTTCCCCCAACTGAGTACCACAGCCCCCTTGCCATCAGGTCCAGCCTGCTTGAGGGTGGTAACGATCTCCGCAAAATTGATGCCATTCAGGACCATGCCGATCGAGGGCATGATGATGTCCTGAACAAGCGACGTGGTGATCGAGCCGACGGCTCCACCGATCACAACGCCTATCGCGAGCTCAATGACATTCCCTCGCGAGGCGAACTCTTTGAATTCAGATACGATGCTCATGCACGAATGTAGAGGATTTCCCCTCATCATCCGCATGGCCGCAGGTGGCGGCTAGATGTTTACGTAGTTCACCCCGTTGTTCAGGAGTCATTTCGGCGCACTTGCGTTCCACACTTTTGTCAGCCCGCTGGGGCTTCTTGATCAGGGGGCTTGCCCCACGCCCAAACTTGATGGCAAATATGATCACATAGGCAAAGGCCGTGAGCCCGACGCCGTCAAGGAAATGCAGCGGTTCGGCGTTCGAACGACCCCGCATGAGCATGTTCCAGACGTAGGTGACGGCCGCCCCATTAACGACCAACAGCCCGCCGATGCTGCAGATATACATCATCGTGCGGGCTGCTGTTGTCGTTAGAATCGACATGATCGGGGGTTAGTCGTTGATGTTGTCGTAGAGCGCCTGCAACTTCTTGCGAAGGTACAGGACGGCATAGCGTTTCCGGGCAAGAAGGGTGTTGATGTTTACACCGATCTCTTCGGACATCTCCCTAAACGAAACTCCCTCGAATTCATTTTTGACGAAGACGTATTTCTGTTCGGGTGGAAGCTCGTCCAGACCCTCCAGAACGGCCTGCCAGATCGTTTCACGTACCAGATCCTGCTCGGGCGAATAGCTGTAGTCGCCCAGGAAGCGCTCGACCGTGTCCATGCCCTCTTCGTGCTGTTCAGCCGTCCCGAGGTCGGCAAACGTATCAGTCTTCTTCTTACGGTACGAGTCAATTATGCGGTTGCGTACCGACGTAAAGACCCATGAAGCCAGATTGTCAATCGGCTTGTTGACGTCTTTTGAAGCGGCAATGACGTTTGCGAAAACGTCCTGAAGGATATCCTCGGCGTCCTCCTGATTGCGAACGCGCTGGCGGATGAATCCGAGATACTTGTTCCGGTCTGTACGGAACAGCTGTTCGATCTGCAGTGCGAGATCCATAGCACTACCTCCTTGTGTGGTGATTTCGGTTTTTGACCGATTCTGGCGAACGATGCCCGTCTTACGACGGAATTCAACGCTATTCATGGCAACTCCCGCTATGTGGTGTCGTGAAATCCTGCCAGAACGGCAGATTTACTGTTAAAACGACGTAGCAGTTATGCCATGTTGTCCAAAGTCGGTGAGAAACTCAGCGTGTAGGAGGTAGTGGTAATTCTATGCCAAACTTTCGTGTGTTGGAGATTGCTCGCTCGTACCCGGCATCAGCGTGACGCAAGATGCCCATTAGAGGATCGTAAGTCAATACCCGTGCCAACTTTTCTTCTGCGGCAGAAGTTCCGTCGGCCACCACAACCATGCCGGCGTGCAGGGACAGCCCCATTCCGACACCGCCGCCGTGGTGGAGCGACACCCATGTGGCACCGCCAACGGCGTTGAGAGCGAAGTTCAGATGCACCCAGTCGGCTACTGCATCTGACCCGTCTTTCATGGCTTCGGTTTCACGGTGGGGCGAGGCCACACTTCCACAGTCGAGATGGTCGCGTCCAATCACGATCGGAGCGCTGACCTTGCCGTCGCGTACCAGGTCGTTGAAGAGCTTGCCTGCCTTGGCTCTTTCACCGTAGCCAAGCCAGCAGATACGTGCCGGCAGGCCCTGGTAACCGATGTGGTCCTGTGCTTCGCGGATCCACCGATGAAGCTGCTGGTTGTCAGCAAACAACTCCATAATGGCATCATCGGTTACACGGATGTCCTCCGGATCACCCGAAAGGGCTACCCAGCGGAAGGGCCCCTTGCCATCACAAAAGAGCTCGCGAACAAAGGCCGGCACGAATCCGGGGAAATCAAACGCGTTGGACACGCCGTCGAAGTCGCGGGCAACACCGCGAATGTTGTTGCCATAGTCAAATGTGATCGCCCCCTTGGCCTGAAAACCAAGCATGGCGCGCACGTGAGCACCGATACTGGCGTAGGACCGCTTGAGATAGGCATCCGGATCGCTGATGCGCAGGGCATCTGCTTCGGACTTTGTGAGTCCGGCCGGGTAATAGCCGTTGAGTGGATCATGCGCCGACGTCTGGTCGGTGACAACGTCGGGAATGATGTTGTGCTCGAGCAGCTGTGGCAGGATCTCCGCCGCATTGCCCACGAGTCCGATGGAGATGGGCTCCCGGCGTTGCTGATAATCACGGATCACGGCTAGTGCCTCATCAAGGTCGTGCATCTTGCGATCACAATAACCGTCGCGGATGCGCTTGTCAATACGTACCTCGTCGATCTCGATGCACAGTGCAGCTGCTCCGGCAATAGTTGCGGCAAGTGGCTGAGCACCACCCATTCCCCCGAGACCGGCAGTCAGGAGGAAACGTCCGTTGAGCGTGCCGCCGAAATGCTGCCGGGCACATTCGGCAAATGTTTCGTAGGTGCCCTGCACGATTCCCTGCGTACCGATGTAGATCCACGAGCCGGCCGTCATCTGGCCGTACATCATCAGCCCCATAGCATCAAGCCGACGGAACTCATCCCAGGTGGCCCACTTCGGCACAAGGTTGGAGTTGGCAATGATCACGCGCGGAGCACCGGTGTGCGTCTTGACAACGCCAACGGGCTTGCCGCTCTGCACCAGCAGCGTTTCATCGACCTCCATGGAGCGCAGCGATTCGAGAATCGCGTCGAAGGCTTCCCAGTTGCGGGCCGCCTTGCCAAGTCCACCATAGACGATCAATTCGTCGGGCTTTTCGGCGTTCTGCGGGTCCAGATTGTTCTGGATCATTCGATAGGCAGCTTCGATCTCCCAGTTCTTACAGGTAAGCGTCGAGCCACGAGGGGCGGTGATGATGCGAGACATGAGGGAATCTACAGAGTTACCGAATTACGGAGTTACGGTAGGGGCGAGCCTGTGTGCTCGCGCTCTTCGTCAAACTACGCCGTCAACGTTGCGAGCTTATCAAGGAGTTCCGCGAGCTGCTCTGATGAAAGGGTTCCTGCCTTCTTACCGGAGCGGGCCTTCCAGTCGATGCACCGAAGCTGATCGACGAGCGCCACCCCATTGATACCCTTGGCTGTCGTGACCGAAACTTCATACGGGTACCCCTTGCGAACGCTCGTAATAGGGCAGACCATGGAAAGGCCGGAGGCGCTATTGTACGATTTCGGTGAGATAACCACCGCAGGCTTGAACCCACGCTGCTTGCTGCCAAGAGTGGGGTCAAAACTCAACAGCATGATATCACCGCGATCCGGGGTGTAGGCCATGGACTACCAGACCTCCTTTCCTCGAGATTCATCGAGCTCAACGAGCTCATGTCGGTTATCAGGAGAGATTCCCTTGACAAGTTCTTCAAGCGTGTAGGAGTTGGGTGGTGGGGTTGGGCGTACTCGCAGTTCACCGTCAGCTACGTGCAATTCAACTTCACGATGTTCTATCAGCCCGAGCTCCGTAAGAATGATTTTCGGGATGCGCAGTGCCATACTGTTCCCCCATTTCTGGACATGAGCTTTCATCTGCACAAAACGTGAC
>JBEIIK010000164.1:0-4206 GCA_040380835.1 Ignavibacteria bacterium
AGCAGGTGATAGGGCGTGTGAGACCACGTCCGCCGACGGTCGGTGCGATCCCACTGACATGCAAAGCCCACCCGCAACGTTGTTCTCCCAAAGCGTGAAGAGTGCGACAAAGCTACGCAGGGCCGTTGCTTTCGTAGATTCTGGCCGTGAGCTCGCACATCATCGCCTTGCACCGACGAAGCCAATGTCCAGTGGTGGCACGCGCGTCCGAACTTCTGGGAGTTACACCTGCTTTCACGCAGCACCCACGTCATGCAGAGGAGCTTGCCGTTGCACTCCCCGCGGATGCTTCGTTGCTTGTCGTGGCAGGGGGCGACGGGACGCTGAGTGAGGTCGTGAACGGTCTGATGCTGCGTCCACGTGAACAACGTCCACCCGTGCTGCTCATTCCGGGCGGGAGCGGAAATGACGTAGCCCGCATGCTGCAACTTCGACGCACCCCGACCGACCTCGAGCGGCGTCTGCGTCAGGCTTTATACGTTGACTGGGATGTGATGAAGGTAACGCTTTGTAATTCAACCAGGGAAAACCGAATCAGATACGGGATCAACGTTCTCAGCACCGGGATCACGGCCGAGGTTCTGAGCATCTTCAACCGGATGATGCGCCGCCTCCCGGCCGATGTTGGCTATGCTGCCGCCGGAGTTCTGGCCCTGAGCCGGTTTCGTGCCCAGCCGATGCACATCAGTATTGACAACGAAAGTCAGACTGGATCTCCGCTTGTGGTTGCCGTGGCCAATAGCCGCTGGTTTGGTTCCGGCATCGGAATCGCTCCACAAGCTATTCCGAATGATGGACGGCTGAACCTGACAACAGCCAATGAGATAGGCGCGCTAGGATTCCTGGGTCTGTTACCAAAATTGCGCAAGGGGCTGGTGATCAACGACTCCAGAATCGGGTATGCTGCAGGCCAATACGTACAATTACGAACAGAAACCCCGCTTGGGGTTGAAATGGACGGTGAAATTATCGGTTTCACCCCGGCAACCATCGAGGTTATCCCCGGGGCGATTCGACTGGTCATCTGATCATCATGTCGAACGCACGGCCGTGATTCGTATTTTTCGCGGCATTTTCGCGGCCAATCTGCACGAGGGCTGGCCGTACTAACGACGAACACGGGGAATACACATGGCTGTCGCAAAGTTTGCGCGACCACACAGCACCTTCGCAAGCGTGCTCAAGCAGCGGGTGAACGAGTATTTTCAGCAAAGGCACATCCGACCTACCGGAGACTGGAGACTCTACACGAAGACGTTCACGCTCGTTGTTACTGGCGTTCTCTTCTACCTTGGATGGGTCGTGCTGGACCTGCCGACCTGGGCCATGCTGCTTAGCGCGATGCTTCTCGGGGTCAATCATGCCCTGATCGGCTTCAATGTGATGCATGATGGGGCGCACGGTAGCTTCTCGACCAATCCGCGACTGAACAATCTGATGGGTTACAGCCTGAACGTTGTGGGCGGAAACACCTATTTCTGGAAGCTCAAGCACAACGTAGCCCACCATACGTTTCCAAACATTGAGGGCCACGACGAAGACATCGACGTCTGGCCGTTCATCCGTTCCAGCAGCTATCAGCCCCGTCTCTGGTTTCATCGCTTCCAGCACCTGTACGGTTTGCCGCTCTACTGCGTTACCTATCTGCAGTGGGTTTTCTGGGCCGACACACGCAAGTACCTTCATCGCAACGTAGCCTCGCTGGAGATCACGACGTTCACGACGCGTGAGCACGTCATTTTTTGGGCATCCAAGGCATTCTACGCCGGTGTATTCATCGGTGTGCCGATCCTGGTGCACGGCTGGGCCGTCGGAATCGGAACGTATCTCCTCTCGGCAGCCACTACCGGCGTGCTGATCGCCGTGGTCTTTCAGCTGGCGCACGTCAATGAGGCGACGCATTTCACCGAACCTGAGCCTGATACGAACAAGGTAGATGCGGAATTCCTAGTGCACCAGATGGCCACTACCGCAAATTTCTCTACGCGCAGCAAGGTCGTTGCCTGGCTTCTTGGTGGCCTCAACTTCCAGGTTGAACATCATCTGTTTCCGAAGATCAGCCATGTCCACTACCCGGCAATCAAGGGAATTGTGGAGTCAACATGCCGTGAGTTTAACGTCCCGTATCTGGAGTATCCTACGGTACGTCAAGCACTTGCATCACATTTACGGTACCTGCGCGTCATCGGCAACGAAGCGTAACGCTTTCCTTATTTGGACTAAATCCAAATACAATCTAATTTCGGACTGAATTGGTCGTATATCACACCATGAAGGTTCGAAAATGCGTCTGTCGCGCCTTGCATACGCTCTACTCGCTCTCATTCTGATCGCCACTGGGTGCTCGGATACGGAACCAACCGGTCCGACTCTGCCAACGACGTACGACTCGACGGGTTTCACCCTCGCTACGCTGGATCAGCGCCGGGTCATTGCAGCATTCGAATCGCTTGAGTCCCTGATGGAGTCGGCGCGCACCCCGGGAGTGCGTGTTTCGCTCTCGGACCTGACGTCGGCCATGGCTTCATTTCGTGATGAGACACTTCCTGGCTTCAAGGATGATCTCACGAGCTATGCCCGTGAGCTGGCTGATGCCAGCGGTGGCATGTATGACTGGCAGTCCATACCGGACGCAAATTCGACGGGTGGCAACTACGGTGGCTACATTTTCAACGAAGCAGGAATTGATGTTGAAGAGCTCATCGCCAAGGCGCTGTTTTCGACGCTGTTCTACCATCAGGCTGAAAAGCTTGCACAGAAACCGATAACGAAGGAATCTCTGCACCAACTTCTGGCTCTCTATGGGGCTAGTCCGCAGTTCCGGAACAGTGACCAGGCGGAGATCGACCGTGATATGCTCGTGGCCGGATACTGTGCACGCCGCGATCCCAACGATGGTAAGGGGCCATACGCGATCATCAAGCACGAGTTTATCTGGGCACAAGCAGCAATCGCTTCGGGTGATCAAACACAGGCGTATTCATCAGTACGCTCAATTCTGCGAATGTGGGAGCGTTCGCAAATGGCAACGGTAATCAACTACTGCTACGCAACGACCGAGGGATTGAGTGCTTCGAACGTGACAGACTCCGGCCGTGCCAAAGCGATGCATTCGTACGGTGAATGCGTGGGCATTCTTATGGGGTGGAGATTTATCGATGAAGCCCTGCGTGGCACGACCACGGCACAACTGGATGAACTTCTAGGTCTTTTGTTTACGCCCGTGAAGGGTCCCTGGAAATCCTACCAGCTCTGGCAGGATCCGGTCACTCACCTGCCGAATGTCATCACCGTACGGGAACGCCTGCAGGATATCTGGCGCTTCAGCGACGAAGAGATGATCTCCTTCAAGACCAACTGGGTAAGTGCGCAGGGTCGCAAGTGATGAACATGCGTCAGACCATCTGGATTCTCCTGATAGCCATCATCATTTCGTCCTGCGGGAGCGATAACGCCCCCTTGCCCGATTCTTATGATCGATCCACCATGCTCACACAGCTGGCCGACAGGCTAATCATTCCTGGGTACGATTCGACGCGCACGGCGCTGTCAGATTTGTACGCCGCGTGGGAGCAGGCAGAGCAGGATGGAGATATCTCCGAATCCGAAGCGGAAGCGCTGCGCTCGCAGTTCCAATCGGTGCTTCGTCACTGGCAAGGAGTCGTCTGCTTCAACTTCGGTCCGGCCGAAGGCAATCTCGGAACGCTGGCGCAGGAACTCGCCACGTTTCCGTGTGACACGGCACTGGTTGAACGACGGATCGCTGAAGGCGATACAACGACTTCAAACTTTCGTCGTGACGGAAGGGGCTTTGCGGCACTAGATTATCTGCTCTTTGATCGCGATGCCGGACAGATCGCGGTCGCACTCTCCGGCGTTGGAGGGGGCAACCGTCGCGAGTACCTGCGCGCCGCACTGCGTCGCGCAAGTAACGACCTTTCGGCTGTTGCCGCCGAATGGACATCTTCCTATCGTGCAGTCTTTGTAAGTCGCAACGGCACAGATGCCGGCAGCTCCGTGTCTCTGCTTCTTAACGAGCTCAACAAGAGCTTCGAACTCCTGAAGAACTATAAACTTGGTTTGCCCCTTGGCCTGCGTGCGGGACAGACTTCTACGGAGCCGACCAAGATCGAGGCGTACTACAGCGGACTGGCATATGAACTTGTCGGTCTGCACTTCCGCTCGATCAAAGAGATCTGGTCGGGC
>JBEIIK010000165.1:0-4201 GCA_040380835.1 Ignavibacteria bacterium
GATATCCCACGGGACTCGACGGTCGTCATCGCTTGCCAAGGGGGCGACCGATCCAGCATTGCCTCGAGCTACCTCCTTCGCGAGGGCTTTACCAACATCCGCAATTTCCCACAGGGCTTCGGCGGCTGGAAGGCCGCCGGTGCACCCGTCGAACAAGGAGTCAACCCATGATCAACGAGATCCAGCCGGACGCATTAAAAGCGCGCCTGGCCGCCAACGAGAACCTCGTGCTTCTTGATGTCAGGCAGCCCGAAGAGCACGCCGCAAAGAACATTCCGAACTCCCTGCTCATCCCGCTCGGAGAGCTGCCGGCGCGCCTCGTCGAACTCGAGCAGCTCAAGGACAAGGAGATCATCGTGTATTGCCGATCCGGCAATCGTAGCGGTCAGGCCTGCATGTTTCTTGAGATGCAGGGCTTTGCAAACCCCGTGAATCTTCGCGGCGGGATGCTGGCCTGGTAAGTCCACCGATGCTACTGCTCGGCGCGATCGCCCTGATTATCGGTATCTCGCTCGGCCTGATCGGTGCCGGCGGCGCCATCGTGGCCGTGCCGGCTCTGGTGTACATCGGCGGCATAGATCCACGCCTTGCCAGTGGCTATGCCCTCTTCATGGTCGCCGTCTCCTCAGCTATTGTCAGCATCGACCATCTGCGCAACCGACGCGTCGATGTCCCATCGGTGCTGGCCTTCGGTAGCACCACGATCATCTCCATTCTGCTGGTGCGCCGCTATGTGGCCCCGATGGTGCCGCCCACGCCCCAGATGCTTGCCTTCGCGGCCGTGCTGATGCTGGCCGCCATACGCATGCTGCGTCCTGGCAAGCCCCCTGATAAAAACACGCAGCGACCGACCTACCTGGCCGGCTACGGCGTTGTCATCGGATCGATCAGCGGAATCCTCGGCGTGGGAGGGGGCTTTCTGATGACGCCGGCGCTGGTGCTCTGGGCCGGACTGGATATGAAGCGGGCTGTGGCCACTTCGCTTGTACTGATCTCCGTCAACTCCGCCATCGGCGTTGTGGCCGACCTCTGGGGCGGTGTCGTCTATGACTGGCCGCTGGTGCTGACGTTCACTGGACTGACGACGATCGGGATCATCTGCGGCATGCTCGCCTCACGCCGCATTGACGCAGCAACGCTGCGTCAGGGCTTCGGCTGGGCTGTCCTGGCCATCGGCATCGCCGTGCTGCTGCGTGAGATCCTGCCGATGCTGTAAGGGGCTATACGCTCTTCTTGCGGAACACGAAGCTGATGGGCACACCCTCAAGGTCGTGGAGGTTGCGCAACTGACGTTCGATAAAGCGCTTGTAGGCTTCCGGCAGCAGCTCGGGGAAGTTCAGAAAGAAAGCAAACAGAGGGGGCTCCGTACTAACCTGCGTGACGTAGTTGATGCGCAGGTCTCGACCCTTGACGCTCGGAGGGGGCGTGCGCTCAAGCATTGCGATGAGCTCTTCATTCAGCTCATGCGTTGGAATACGAACTTCCCGACGTTGCTGGATCTGCTTGGCCATCTCGACGAGCTTGGTGATCCGTTGCTTGGTCACAGCCGAGATAGTGATGATCGGCACGTAGTCGAGCGTGCGAAGCTCGTCCCGGATCTTCTGCATGAACATGTCGGCAGTCTTGGTATCCTTTTCGATCAGATCCCACTTGTTCAACGCAATGATGATCCCCTTGCGGGCCTGCTCTACTTCGTTGATGATGCGCTTATCCTGGGCCTCGAGACCCTGTACGGCGTCGATCACCACAACGGCTACGTCACAACGGTCGATGGCACGAGAGGTGCGCATGGTGCTGTAGAGCTCAACGCTCTCCTTGATCTGACTGCGTCGGCGCAGGCCAGCCGTGTCGATGAGAACAACTTGTTCTCCGTAATACGTGAGCACACTGTCAATGGCATCACGGGTGGTACCAGCAACGGGCGTCACAACCATGCGGTCCTTACCCAGCAGTGCATTGGTGAGCGAACTCTTGCCCACGTTCGGACGTCCCACGATGGCGATCTTCAGACGCGTGTCTTCCTGATCATTGCCCTGATCAAGATGTTCGATGACGGCATCGAGGAAGTCGCCCGTGCTTCGGCCATTGAGTGCCGAGATCGGATACGGATCACCAAGCCCCAACGAATAAAACTCCGCGGAGTTCATGTCTGCCATGGCATTGTCGCACTTATTCACCACCAGAACCACCGGCTTCTTCGACGAACGAAGCATACCTCCGATGGTCTCGTCAATGGGTGTAATCCCGTCCCGACCATCCACGGCGAAGATTATTACGTCGGCTTCTTCAATGGCAAGCATCGCCTGCTCACGGATGGCCTTCTCAAACACGTCTTCACTCTGCGGAACTATGCCCCCGGTGTCGACGATGTCAAAGTGCTTTCCACCCCAATCAGCCCTCGCATACAGCCGGTCCCGCGTCACCCCGGGCTCGCCTTCCACAATGGCGTGCCGCTCCTCGATGATGCGATTAAACAACGTGGACTTGCCGACGTTTGGTCGGCCGACGATAGCTACAAGACCCATAACTGGCAAGTTACGGAGTTACAAAGTGACGAGTGACCAGTGACGTGTAGGGACGAGACGCAGTCTCGCCCGTTGACCGCCTAACCTGTGGTATCAGGATGCCAATTGTTTCGGCGACTGATTACGAGAAGGGCCTATTCGTGATTATGTATCGCCCATCGCGCACCCACGGCTAAAGTCGTGGACTAATGTGCGATGAAACGCAGTACGTCAATAAACCAAAAACCTCACACCGGCGCGAGGCGCAATGGCGTCATCCTGAGGAGCCGAAGGCGCCGAAGGACCGCACTAGGAAATGAGTGACGAGTGACGAAGTGACGAGTTCACATCGCTCGAGCCCTTGCGACAAATATTGAGTCGATTCGTCGACTTCTATAACTTTGATTGCATTCACTGCGGCATCTCCGGTAGGACCCCTGGTGAAGTGCTGCGCTAACACGGTATCGAAATGCAAGCCGTAACAATGCCACCTCGAGATCAAACACACCGTTCTTTCACCTCACCAGCTGGGGACAATCTCTCCAGTCTAACGGGGTTGGAGCGCTGCTGCGCCTTGAGTTGCTGTGATTCTAGAGTGCGGATCAACTTGCCCCGGTATGCCTTAGCGAGCTTGTGTTTGGTTTCGCATAACTCACCAGCTATTTTTACGTATGTTTTGGAATATTCTTTCTTATCACTACCCAGTATAGTACATCAGTGAAAATACTTTTGATTCTTTTCCTGACTTTCTCGCTTTGCGCTCCTGTTGTCTCAAGCCAAGAGGGCTGGTATTGTGTAAACAACTGTCCCGAGTTGTTTGGAGATGATTTGCCGGGCAATGCTGGGCCTGGACAAATCATCCTGAATCATCCGAACTACCCAAATTGTCCACTAATGGCTACTTACAGAGCTTGGGCTTGCTTGGAGAATGTCATGGGAAAGTGGAAGCTAGCATACAGATTACGCACAACAGGTTGGCACCCGATCAATGTTAATGATCAAGGTTGCGCTGGACTGAAGTCAGATATGTTCCCGTCTGGATATCCAGGTCCAGTAGATCAAGATTTTGTACTTGGTGTGTTTAACGACCTCATCCCAAGGGTAAGCGAATATTTTTTTCTAAACGATCCTGATAACCTTCCAGCGTCTTACCCATGCCCAGATGCCTGGACAACGCAAGAGTTCATTCAGGGATCATGTGTAAAGCTTGTGCAGGGATCTCATACCTCATCACAACCTGTTATAGTCCTCAATACTTTTTTCGGGTCAATTGAAAATCGGGTGGGTAAATATAGAAGTTTGTAGGCAAGAAACGGGAGAACAAGGTGACAGAGAAACTGTTTGAACAGGCATTGAACATCGAAGCACCGTGGTACGTAAAGACGGTGACGTTCAACATGAGCGCCGGCGAGCTGTTGATAGAGATCGACTTCGCACGAGGAAGCCGATTTGTCGTGCCAGAAGTGGAGGGCACGCATCCTGTGTATGATACCGAGGAGCGTCGATATCAGCATATGAACTTTTTCCAGCATCGTTGTGAGCTAGTTGTGCGTCTGCCACGGGTAGAACTGCCGGATGGCAGCAAACGGACGATAGAGGTGCCGTGGTCGGGTCGTCTACGTGGATTCACGCTGATGATGGAGGCCTACGTGTTTCTTCTGGTGGCCAATGGAATGACGTTTGCCGAGGCTGCCCGC
>JBEIIK010000166.1:0-4116 GCA_040380835.1 Ignavibacteria bacterium
ACGTACGGACCCAACAACACGCGCATCATCACGCGCGCCGACGGTACCTCGGAAGTGGTCATCAGCGATTACCTCGGCTCGGCCCGCATAACCCTCAGCACCACCGCCGAGCCCCTTCAAAGCTCGTCGTACCACCCCTACGGCACCGAGCGCACCGCTATCGGCTCCGGCGCACGCACCTCCTACATCGGCCGTGAACACGACAAGGAAACAGATTTAGGGTTCTATGGCGTAAGACTCTACGAGCCCGAGTACGGCAGGTTCTTGAGTACGGACCCCTTATGGGGCGAGTTTCCACAGACATCGACGTATGTCTACGCCGACAACGAGCCGATCACAAAGAAAGATCCGTCGGGCCTAATGCCGACTGCGCTCGTCGGCTTTGCGATTGGTGCAGCGATCGAGATTGGTTTTCAGGTTGTAGTTGAAGGCAAGAAGCCGTCGGAAATCGATGGGAAGAAGGTGTTGATTGCCGGTGCTGCCGGTGCTCTCACGGGTGGAGTATCTTCAATAGCGAACGCGACGGTGAGAGCTGGTGCCATGGGTGCAATCAGCGCGGCGGAAGGTGCCGCTAAACGTATGGTTGATGGTGATCGCGGCATCGATGTTGAAAAGCTGGGCATCGATGCTACATTGGGATTTGTAGCGAGTAAGGCGGCCGATTGGGTGGCTTTTTCAGCTGCAAAATCATCAAGTGGTAAGTCCCTGTCTAGAGAGCTAAAACGAGCGGAAAACATATTTGATAATGGGCGAACACGTGCGTCTCATGTTGCAAACGTGGTATCACTTCGTGAGAGTGTTGCAAGTCTTGGCCGAGGGCCAGGCGAGGAAGCAGTGGTGGGAACAGCAAAGGAGGCAGCAAGCAGACTTTTAGAGCCGTTCCTTGCACCAGCCATACAGCGTGATAACACTAACGTCCAAAAAAGGAAATGAGAGCGAAAGACAAACAGACAAAGAGAATTCGCGATCACGCGGGTTCTGTGTATCTGGGCGTTATCGGAGGCGCGATCACCATGCTGCTGACGTTTTCGGATAAGGAGAGTATTCTGCGTGGCGTTGCAGAGTATCAAGTTGTTCCAGGTATAATTCCGGATACTTTAAACTATAGCGGACCTGCTTCTTTCCTCTGTGGTTTCATACACATGTTGCTGGTCTGTGGAAGTCTAATCGACTGGACGTTAGGCATAGCTAGCAGCAAGCTTGGTGATTTACAAGAGAATAGAGTACGATCCAAGATGGCAATCATTGATCTCTCGGCATTGGCACTGTTTGCGATAGTATCGTTGTTTGCCGGCGCTTACACAGAGAGCGATCCGGGCAGATTTGGAATCGGAATACTTGCAGGGTCGATCCTGCTGATACCATTATTCAAGAACATCTTATTGATTAGACGTGTTCAAAACGAAGCAGATAGAAACTGATCATAGTCTGTTCGGTCTTCATCGATTGAATTGGGTTTATCGAAACCATCCTAGAGCTGTGAGTTGACCATGCGAACCAACCTTTTGCGATCCGCGACGAAGACGCTCGAGCTTCGCAGTAGTATGAGGTGTGGTGTGACCATGAGAGCTAACGTTGTGCGTGCCGCGACGAAGTCGTCCATCTGCAGCGAAGCTGCCCCTCCACGGCGCAGCCGTCTCTCCACGGCGCAGCCGTCAGTTTTCGGCTCAGGCGCACGCACCTCCTACATCGGCCGTGAATACGACAAGGAAACAGACCTCGGCTTTGGAGCCTGTCCCGAGTCTTTGCGAGGGAGAGTAAGGCTCTACGAACCCGAGTACGGCAGGTTCTTGAGTACGGATGTGTTGTGGTCGAAGTACCTACCGCTGCAGCCATATCAGTATGCGGGGAATAATCCGGTGATGGCGCTGGATGATAATGGGAAGGACTACGATCTCATCATTGATGAACAAGCGAAGACCGCGACGGTGAAGGCAACGTTCTATGTTGACGAAGGGGCGGAAGGTGCAGCTAAGGAGGCCGCGGGCAAGATCAATGCATTGAAAGGAGCCTGGGTGACGATCGACGGCATATCCTACACGTTGGCATTTGAAGTGGAGGTTGTAAGGTCAGATGCACCGGCATTGGAAGCCTATGCTGCGAAAGAAGGATACGTAGTTGCCACCGATGAATATTCAGGGCAGGGGGTGCACGCGGTCAACAGCATAACTACCGTTCCCGATAACAGCAGTACCTTAGGGGTCAATGCTGCAGCAAGCCTTGTAAATGGACTTGGCGAAGTTCAGGTGAAAGAGTCCCATGCATCTGACGTAAAAGCAATGATGCACGAAATGCTACATGCACTGGGAGGTGCTCACACCGGTTCAGGAGTCATGGCCGAATCATTGAAGGATCCACTATCCAACATGTATGTCAATCCGAAGATGTTTCAACAGATGATTGATGAGCCGTTGAACGGACCGCAACAGCGGAGAGTTATTAGGCCATTGCCATGAAGCACGAGAGTGCCTTTTGTCTGATTTGTGTGATGCTTTCGTTGGCTACCGTGTGCCATGCGCAGCAAGATGTATATCAGACCTCTGATAGTTACTTCGGCACTGCTGAAGTGACGATAGATACGAACGGATATCCCAATCACGGTGATTCAGCCATGCTAATCGTGGAGCCAGTCGATGTATACAGCTGGTGGAAAATGATATACTACAGGGAACGTGATTCTTCTGAGGCCAAACAATTGGCGGGCCTGAATGATAGAATCTACGTGCCTCGAATAGGAGGACTGTCAAGACGACTGACAAAGTATATCGTGGCTCCCGGATTGTACACAATAGCATTAGCATTGAAGGGACCCACCGACTGTCCCTCATGGATTCGCTGTTCGCACGTGCCGTTGATTCCCCAATCGGTTGTGAGACTACGTGTTACCGCCAAGTATCAGACACCTGACGATGAAATTGGCTTTCCGAAATTCGAATTCGTGGAGACTAAGTTGCATTCTCTTAGAATCGTTCATAGTTCTCAAGCAGGACAGTCAAAGACAGTATTAACGCTGCGAGTTCGGGACTCACTTCGTGTCCCGTACCCGTTCGGAGCCGTTCTTCGCACATATCTGGGCTCGGGTGCCAGTATTGTCGGAGAGACTTACTTGATCGACGACACTGTGACGACCCTCACGTTAGACCCGGGTGAGATCGAATTGAAACTCGATTCACGGTTTCGCACATCGGCAACGTTGCAGTTCCCACAGCCCTTCAAGCTTGGACCAGGAGATTCAGCAACCGTTGATATTGCGCTCGGTGGGGCTTACACCATTGATTCGGCAGCGCTGTTCGGTGGATATCAAAGACAAGATCATTTCTATGGAACGACATCCGTTAGGCATGAGCCACTTGAAGGGGCATCATCTCGTGACTCGGGAATACTGGCCCTTGAAGTTGTAGACGTCGCCACGCAGCTTCCGATTCCAAATGCCTATGCGAAAGTCTATGAAACGTTCTGTTATAAAAAGTGGATTGTGATAAATGGCTCATCGTCGTTTGCTGTTCCGACAGGAGCATACACTGTTGTGTGTGACCCAACAGGCACCGAGGGCTGCTGGTCTGTTGGTAGAGAGGGCATCCTCGTTCTCCCGTGTCAACGCACTATCGTCCGCTATGAATTGAACATGAAGCAAAGTACCCCATGAAGGTAGGTTCGAAGTATCGGATTGCCGTGATGGAGTTTCCGATGTCATGGAGTACTTCGTTACGTAGTTCTACCGTCGATCTCAGCACCGACCAGGCATCATGCACTTCCCACATCGGCCGTGAACACGACAAGGAAACCGACCTCGGCTTTGGAGCCTGTCCCGAGGCTTTGCGAGGGAGCGTAAGACTCTACGAACCCGAGTACGGTAGGTTCTTGAGTACGGATGTGTTGTGGTCGAAGTACCTGCCGCTGCAGCCATATCAGTATGCGGGGAATAATCCGGTGATGGCGCTGGATGATAATGGGAAGGAGATCATTCCGATCAACCTGACACCTGAACAAACTGCATCGGTCAAGCTGTTTATTGAGGTGCTTAAGAATCTTGGTGATGCCTGCATTACTCAGATCGTAGAGTACGCACAAGGCAAGGAATCGCGGATTCATCTCTACAGCATGCCAAGGGATGTA
>JBEIIK010000167.1:0-4086 GCA_040380835.1 Ignavibacteria bacterium
CAGTACGAAGTGAGCAACTTCGCCCGTCCCGGACGTCGGTGCCGTCACAACATGACATACTGGCACGGCCAGCCGTATCTGGCAGTGGGTCCGAGTGCGCATGGCTTTGTCGGCACCACTCGCTATTGGAACTACCGGTCTCTGACAGCCTGGACCGAGCACGTCATCAAGGGGGCACTTCCGGAAGCCAATCACGAAGAGCTCTCAGAGAGTGATCTGCTAACCGAGCACGTGTTTCTTCACCTGCGTGCCGACGGTCTGCGTCCGGCCCAAACCCTTAAGCGTTTCGGGATAGACGTACGCACGGCTCTGGCACCTGACCTCGGCTACTGGATCGAAGCGGGTTTCATATCGGATGATGGCGAGCTACTGTCTCTGACTGCCGAAGGCTACAGGGTCTGCGACGAGATCAGCTCCAAGGCAGCCGCACGCCTGGCCGGATAGATGGCCGCAGCCGATGCGATGATGACGGCCGAGAGAGAGACGATCGCAACATCAACGGGATGCACCCTCAACGGTAGTGCCGGAATCATATAACCCTGCGACATATCGAAGCTGATCCACCGATAGGTGATCTGTCCATAGCACAGCGTAAGTCCCACAGCCGTTCCGATGCCGGAGCTGACCAGACCAATGATCAATCCCTGCCAGACATAGATGCGCGAGATCATGGCGTTGGTAAGCCCCATGGCCTTGAGCACACCAATATCGTGTCGCTTTTCAACCACGCCCATGGTCAGCGATACCAGAATGCTGAAGGCCGCAACAACCACAATCAGCATCAGAACAAGAAAGGAACCAAGACGCTCCAGACGCATGGTGTCGTACACACCGCGGTTCATCTGCTGCCATGTCTCGACGGTTGCCGACGGGCCAAACTCGGAGCGCAGCGCGGCAGCGGTGTGCTCCGATGCATCGGGATCGGCAAGACGCACATGCCACTCGGTGGGCGCAATAGCTCCGATAAGGGGCTTGATGGTCTCCGCAGGCAGGAAGATCGTCGAGGCATCAACTTCTCGCGAAGCATTTGACTGGAACACTCCCTGCACGACGATCGGCGTACCGATCGGAAATGACATCATGGTCAGGGATGATTCGATCTGCTGCGGACTGATCAGACGCAGCGTGTCACCGAGATACAGATTGAGCGATTGGGCCAGCCCGGCGCTTACCACCGCGCGGCCGACGGCATCGCGCACGCCAAGGGCAGCCGCGCCTGCCAGCATCGTGGGTGCGAGCGCCGCAAGCGTGGACGTGTCATCAGACTCGATGCCGATGCCCGTGATCACCGATGTTCCCTGCGGGGCCTGAACGACCAGCGTGGAAGTCCATACGGGCGACCAGCCCCGCGCTGCAGTATTGATGGCAGCACCGTTGGACGGTGCAATTCGTACATGCGGACCGAACGACGTCATCAGGTCACGGGCAACGTCGCGAAAGCCGTTAAAGAGGGACATCACGATGATCAGCGATGCCGTGCCGATGATGATGCCAATGCCCGATAGCAGACCGATCAGTCCTATGAAAGAGAATCGACGCGGGCGGATGTATCGGAGGGCGATCGTGAGGTCAAGATTCATCGTCGTTTTAGCTGTGCCAGCATGTCGGCCTGCACGCGCAGGGGCGTCGAGCCGGATTCGACGCGAACATACGAACCATCGCTCTGCAGCAGCCGCGCTTTGACGTTATCGGCCAGATACTGCGAGAGAATTTCCCGAAGCTTATTCCGGGCCCGCCGGTCCAGAACCGGGAAGGCTATCTCAATGCGCCGCTCCATGTTGCGGGGCATCCAGTCGGCACTGGAAATATAGACCGTCTCGTCGCCGCCGTTTCGGAACCAGAAGATCCGGCTATGCTCGAGGAATCGGTCAAGAACGCTACGAACAACGATGTTCTGGCTGACACCGGGAATTCCCGGACGCAGGCAGCAAACGCCGCGGACAATGAGATCTACCTTCACACCGGCCATCGATGCACGATACAGTGCCTTGATGATGCGCGCATCGATCAGGGCGTTCATCTTGGCAATGATGTATCCGTGACGCCCGGCCTGTTGATGCTCGATCTCTTTCTCAATATGCGCGATGAACGTTTCTCTAAGGTTCAGGGGTGCCACAGCCAAGTACTGCCAATGCGCGTGTCGACTGTAACCGGTCAGCAGATTGAACAGATGCACGAAGTCACGCTCGAACTCCTGACGTCCCGTGAAGATCCCTACATCGGTATACAGCCGGCTGGTTGAGAGGTTGTAATTGCCCGTAGCCACATGCGCATAGGTAAGCACACTACGGCCTTCCTTACGGATCACCAGACAGACCTTGCAGTGAACTTTGAGCCCCATGACGCCGTATACCACGTGAACACCGGCCTGCTCAAGCGCTCGCGCCCAGGCGATGTTCGTCTCTTCGTCGAAACGGGCCTTGAGCTCCACAAAGGCCGTGACGTTCTTCCCCAGACTCGCAGCACGACGCAGCGCATCGATCACCGGAGAACGGCCGCCAGCGCGGTAAAGCGTGATCTTGATGGCCAGCACATCGGGGTCGTCCGCAGCAGCTTCGATGAACTTCACAACGGAGTTGCTGAACGAGTCGAACGGATGGTGCACAAGGACATCACGCTCTTTCAGCGTATCGAAGATGTTCTGCCCCTCGGCGTCAAACTCGGTCAGTACTCGCGAGGTGAAGGGGGCATCCTTGAGCTTGCGCTTCTCCAATTGCAGCAGCACCATGAAGTCTTGCAGGTTGAGCGGTATGTCCACGTGATAGACGTCCGTGGCATCCAGCTCCAGGGCACGCGTAAAGAACTGCATGAGCCCCCTTGGCATATCAGAAGCAACCTCCATTCGCACCGCATCAGTGCCCCAGCGTCGCTGACGGATTCCCTCGGCAACAGCCGTCATTAGATCATTGGCCTCGTCCTCGGCAATCTCAACATCGGCATCGCGTGTGACGCGGAACAGGTGACTTTCAGCAATTCGATGGCCCGGGAAGAGCAGACCGGCATGCGCACGGATGATGTCCTCGAAGAGCACATAATGATGCCCCCCGGTGCGGGTAAGCTTGATCAGGCGCGGCAGCGCCGAGGGGAGCTGAACAACGGCCACTCTCGACTCATCGTCGTCGGCTACTTCGTCGTAGAGGACAAAGGCCACCGTGAGCGAGCGGTTCAACAGCCGTGGAAATGGATGTCCGGGGTCGAGTGCAAGAGGCGTGAGTACCGGCATGATGTTATCGACGAAGTCCTGTTCGATCTCCTCCTTCTCCTGCTCGGTAAGCTCGGTGAATTCGTGGATGTTGATTCCCTCCTTTGCCATGGCTGGCCGGACCTCTGTGCGCCAGATCGCAGATTGGCGCTTGTACAGAGGCAGCAGTCGCGATCGGATCTCCCGGATCTGGTCCTGCGGCGTCATACCGTCTTCGGAAAGCTCCGTAACCCCTGAAGTGATCTGCTCCTGCAGACCAGCCACGCGGATCATGAAGAACTCATCGAGATTGGTCGAGAAGATCGAGAGGAACTTCAGCCGCTCCAGTAGCGGGTGGGTGGGATCCTCGGCTTCTTCAAGCACCCTCTTGTTGAACTCGATCCACGATAACTCGCGGTTGAGATACAGCGACTCATCGTCAAGGTCAACCGGACGCGTTGCGGGTGCGACCGCGGCCGTACCTGCGCGTCTGGCCGAGGTTCGACGTTTCGATGATGGCGGCTTTTTCATGTTCATCGACCACGAAGCTACCGATCGTTTCGTGCATTGTCGTGTTATCTTTTTCGCGCTTGTCCGTCACTTTGCCCGACGTTGATCAGGCACCGTTCGACGTGCATCCCGGGGGTTGAAATCTGGCTGCACTCGAGCACGGCCACGTAGATGCCGACCGCCGCCGGTGCTCCGGTTCGGGCATCTCGCACGTCCCAGACCACACTTCCGCTATTGCCAATGAGCTCTCCATTGAGCAGCTCGGCAACAAAGACGCCGTCAGATCGATACACTCGCAGACGACCGATACACTGCTCAAGGGGCTGCTGCCACGAGATCAGGCACGGATAGCGCGAAGACGACTGCACGGCCGAACATGGGTCGGGCCAGCTGCG
>JBEIIK010000168.1:0-4084 GCA_040380835.1 Ignavibacteria bacterium
CGGCGCGTCTATGAGATCCATGTAGGGGGCTACAAAGCCCCGTACCAGAACACGTTCAGTGTAACGCTTCCGGTAGAGGGTCGCTCGTCGCGGGAACCGCTGATTGTGGATGTGTCGCTAGACCGGTTCTTCGATGCCGAGCCGGCCTTCGACATCACCAAGCGTCCGAGCATCACCGATGCACGGCAGGCATCCGACGTCATCGACCGTCTTCGAGGAATGTTCCGTGTCCGGTAGGGTCAAGGGACTTGCACTGGCACTCATCGCCATCTCTGTTGCTGTGATTGCGCATAATCACGACAACACCGATACCGCGCGAATTCCCCAGCCTGTGGGCTTTCCCGGGCGCGTGTATCGCGGCGGTCCGTGCGCGAGCGACTCAGCTGTTGCGGCTCTCGGTGCGATGCTCTTTGAAGATCCGATCCTGTCGGTTGACAGTTCAACGAGCTGCCAGACGTGCCACCAGCCGTTTGCGGCGTTTGCGCATATCGACCACGCCCTGAGTCACGGCGTGGAGGGTCGCATCGGACGTCGCAACGTCCCGGCCCTGCAGAACCTTGCCTGGCAGACATCCTTCATGTGGGACGGCTCCATTGCCAACCTCGACATGCAGTCGCTCAGCCCCATCACAGGTCATGAAGAGATGTCCGAAAACCTGGATCATCTTCTCGCTAAGCTCAACGCTCACCCAACCTACCCACAGCGCTTCGCAGTTGCCTTCGGCACAGATACCATCACCATCCCACGCGTGCTACGTGCGCTCGGACGCTTTGTGGCCGGACTTGTCTCGGCCGACTCGCGCTACGACCGCGCCATGCAGGGCAAGGACACGCTTGCCGAGAATGAGCAACGGGGCTTGCAGCTCTTCCGACGTCACTGTGCCACATGCCACACCGAACCGCTGTTCACCAACAACGGCTTTGCCAGCAACGGCCTGCAGCCCAACCCCGTATCACCCGACAGCGGTCGCATCCGCATCACGCACGATCAGCGCGACCTTTTCCGCTTCAAGGTTCCGTCGCTACGGAACATCACTCGTACCCATCCCTACATGCACGACGGCCGGTACAAACGTCTGCGCGATGTCCTAGCCCACTACTCCAACACCGCAGCCCTTCCTGACCACACCGACCCGCGCGTGCGCGCCATCGGCCCCCTGACCGATGTTGAACGCAAAGACATTATCGCGTTTGTGATGACGCTGGAAAACCGATGACTGATTACTGATGACTGATTACTGATTACTGATGACTGATTACTGATGACTGATTACTGATTACTGATGACTGATGACTGATGACCCCGTAATTGTGTATTCCGGGCCAAGGCACGGGGCTAATATTGATCGTTGCATTACTCCGGCACTGGCGCAGAAGGTTGGCATTCACCCCACACCCCACACCTCAAACCTAACACCTCACACCTGCGCGCAGCAACTGCGTCATCCTGAGCCGCGCAGCGGTGAAGGACCGCTCCAGAGGGAGAGTGATCCGTACCTCCGTAATTCCGTAACTCCGTAATTATAAATCGCGCCTATCCCAACCGGTTGAATCGCTCGAAGAAGGCCAGCAGCCGATCGAGCACCTGCTGCTTCAGGCGGCCTCGGTCGTTGTTCTTCGAGAAGCGTGATACCGGCGGAAGGAGATTCGTGAGAGCCGTGCCGGCCGTGGTCATCTGTCCGTCGCGGAAGGCGTTGGCCATATAGGCACGTGCCTCCTCGGGGTTAAGGCGTTCTTCGGTGATGATCTGTTCGAGCTCCTGCTCGCGACGTTCGGCAACGAAACGCGACCATTCGTCATCAATGCTGTGGGTGATCGTAACGCTGTTGACGAAGTCCTCGATGAGGTCCTTCTTGTTGCGCAGACTAACACTGGCATTCACGGCACGGTCGATCGTTGCGCGAATCTCCACAACATCGGATCCGCCCCTTGCCGCGATGTACTGTTCTACGAGCAGGAGAATGTAATCGACGTTGATCTCTACCTGCTTGATGAGTTCGATCTCAAAGACCACGTCATCATTGATGTGTTCTTTGTCGGCAGAAGCCCCTTTTCGGAACTCGGCATAGATATCGAGATACGTGCTCTGGTAGTCCTGTAGGTCGCGGTCGCTCAGCGACTGGTCGTCGGCAAAGTCGTCGAATGATGTGAGGATGTTGCGCAGGCGCAGGATGGCGCCGTACTGACGGATAAACTCCTTCTGCGCCTCTTCGCCAACAATGGGCTGGCCAGCAGGGAACATGGCAACCAGCCTTTCGACGAGTGCGCGGTATTCCTCGTGATACTCTGCATACGGACGTAGCAGCACAACCCCCTTGGCATCGCGGTTACCGAAGAGTGCCAGAGCGTCGTTGGTCTCCTGTTCCAGATTCCGGAACGACACCACGTTACCGTAGGTCTTTACGGAATTCAGAATGCGGTTCGTCCGCGAATAGGCCTGGATAAGCCCATGTGCACGCAGGTTCTTGTCAACCCACAGGGTATTGAGCGTGGTAGCGTCGAATCCTGTAAGAAACATGTTTACCACGATCACGATGTCCAGTTCTCGGTACTTAAGCCGTTCCGAGAGATGCTTGTAGTAGCTCTGAAACTGATCAGCCGATGTGTCGTAGCTGGTGCCGAACATGGCGTTGTAGTCCCGTATCACATCGTCCAGCACATCGCGCGAACTCTTGTCGAGGTGCTCGGTCTCGAACTCTTCCTCGCTCAGCAGTCCGTTGGACAGGTCCTCATTGGCAGCATAGCTGAAGATCATGCCCACCTTGAGCCGGTCGGAAGGGGGCAGTGCAGCCTGCTGACGTTTGAACTCGCAGTAGTAGCGCTTTGCCGCGTCGATGCTGGACGTGGCAAACAGCGAGTTGAAGCCCAGCACACGTGCGCCCCGATGCTCGTAGGCGGATGTGCGCATGGTCTTCTGCGCAAAGTGCTCGCGGATGTAGCGCACCACCTGCTCGATACGTTCCGGGGCCAGCATGGCCCGTTCGGTATCGATGGACGATACCTGCTTGGTATCGACGCTGTCGGATACCTTGATGGTGTTGATGTAGTCGATGCGAAAGGGCAGAACATTCTTATCGGTGATGGCATCAACGATGGTGTAAGCATGCAGACGCGCGCCAAACACCTGCTCGGTGGTCCGCATGTCCGGACGTCCGCCCGACGCGGCATTGTCGGCAAAGATGGGCGTACCGGTAAAGCCGTACAGGAAGTACCGACGGAAGTGCCTGGTGATCTCGGCATGCATGTCGCCGAACTGACTGCGATGACACTCGTCGAAGATCACCACCACGTTGGCATCGTAGATGCGATGCTTTTTGTTGGTGGCAACAAACCGGCTGAGCTTCTGAATGGTGGTAACGATGATGCGCGCCTCGGGGTCTTCCAGCTGCTGCTTCAGCACGGCCGTGGACGTGTTGGAATTCGCAGCGCCTTTTTTGAACCGCTCGTATTCGCGCATGGTCTGGTGGTCCAGGTCCTTGCGGTCCACCACAAACAGCACCTTGTCGATCTCCTTCAGCCCTACGGCAAGCTGGGCGGTCTTAAAGCTGGTAAGGGTCTTGCCCGACCCCGTGGTGTGCCAGATATAGCCCCCTGCCTCGATGGTGCCGGCTGTGCGCTGGTGCGTGGCCGTTACGATGCGCTGCAGAATACGCTCGGCGGCTACGATCTGATATGGCCGCATCACAAGCAGCTGCCTATCCACGTCGAACACGCAGTAGCGCGTAAGGATGTTCAGCAGCGTATGCTTGGCAAAGAAGGTCTTAGTAAAGTCGATCAGGTCGGTGATCGGCGTATTGCGTGCATCGGCCCACCAGCTGGTAAAGGCATAGCTGTTGGACGTTTGCTTTTTGCTACGACTGCCCCGGTATTCAGCCAGATGGCCGTTGCGGGTGGTGTTGCTGTAGTACTTCGTGAGCGTGCCGTTGCTGATCACAAAGATCTGAACGTATTCGAACAGGCCACTGCCCGACCAGAAGCTTTCGCGCTGGTACCGGTCGATCTGGTTGAACGCTTCGCGAATGTCCACACCCCGCCGCTTGATTTCGACGTGAACAAGGGGCAGGCCATTGACGAGAATGGTCACG
>JBEIIK010000169.1:0-4071 GCA_040380835.1 Ignavibacteria bacterium
ATAGCCACCTTGAGAGTAGAAGTCACCACGCTGTTCATCCGTCAACGGGATGTTGGCTGAGCGATTCTCCCATATGCCGGAGTCGGCAGATGTGCGTGTGTACTTCCACAGACTGTGCCACTCGAAGCGTTCCTCACCACGATAGATCGTCGAGCCCCTTGCCCCCTCATTAGGCGTTTCTGCCAGAACAACGATCTGCTCAGGATGCTGAGGAACATCTGTTAGAACGATCCGTCGCACGGTGTTCTTCATGTCGGGGGGCGTCACATTTGTCCACGTGGTACCATTCGTGCTGCGAAAGACACCCCATCGCGAGGCGATGGCCCCCTGGAATCCCGTGAAGGCACCGAAGGCCACATAGAGGGTGCCGTTGCCTGTGACGATCACATCGGAAAACAGCGAGTTACTGCTAAGAACTGGTGTCCATGCCGATCCGCCATTTGTCGTCCGGTGCAGTCCCGCCCGTGCCGTTGCAACGTAAACCTCCTGGCTGTCACGCTGCGGATGAACGAGTGCACGCCACGTGTAGGCAAACTGATGGGTTGCCGGAATGCTTGTGCTGAGGGTTGATGGAAGGGGGCTCCATGTGACCCCGTTATCGGTCGACTTCAGGACACCGTTACCGGATATCTGCGCAGAGTTACCGTAGATCTCCCCGGTACCGGCAAACCATGTGTTTTCGAAACCCTTTCGCGTGTCCTGCGCAATGCAGGCAACGCTGTGCAGCTGATCTGGCTTCGTACAGATCTGCCACGTCGCACCGGCGTCGGTGGATTTCCATATGCCCCCTGATACAGCGCCCATGATGATCGTCTTTGCGTCACGAATGTCGAAGGCAATTGCCCGCGTGCGTCCACCGATGTTCCAGGGTCCACCGGACTTCCATGACGCGTACGACTGAACCTCTTCGGATGGTTTTGTTCCGAGCACCTGATTGGCAAGACGCTGAGCAAATGCCAGCTCGCGCTGTCGCATGTCCTGAGGGACTGTGCCGAGAGAGAGATCCCGATGCTTGAGTTCCTCGAACTCCTTACGCCCATTCACCGATGGTCCATCCGGAACACGCTGCGAACTGCACGACACCAGAACAATACTTGCAACGACGAGGTAGAGAGAAGTCTTCATCTGCGGAATAGCCCCTTGATTGAGGAACGTCGGCCACCCATCGTCAGGTAGGCGACAATGGAGTAGACGGCAACGGCGGCAATGCGAACAGCGATCGAGAGGATTCCTTCGAGATCACCAGCACGAACACCGAGATAGAGAACACCGGATGCAACTACCAGCATCGCAACCTTGCTCCATTCATAACGAACAGGATATACGCGCTGCGAAAAGACGTACAGCATCACGGCACTGACGATGTAGGCAAAGACCTTTGCCCAGGCAGCTCCCATGATGCCGAAGGGTGGAACAAGCAGCCACGTGGCGACTACGCTCACGCTTGCAGCCGCCAGGGTGGCAACCGGAAAATAGCCGGTGCGCTTCTCGATGTGCAGACCGGCAGCCATGTTGATGAACATGCCGTTGAAGTAGTACGCAAACATCACCACCGGAATGATCGTCAGACCGTCCCAGTATTCCGGGTTCACAAACCGTCCACCGATGAACGGCAACTGCACCACATATTCAATGAACAGCGCCGTTATGAGAAAGATGGCCCCGCACACAGCCGTGAAGGCCGTAAAGACTCTCGCAAAGGTGTGTTTGGCATCCTGGTCGTGACGATGGTTCAGATAGAACGGCTTCCACGCATACTCGAACACTGTTACGAACATCATCATCGGCAGGGCCAGACGGAAGTTCGTCTGATACATGCCGAGCACGCTGCTGCTCGTCAGCATCATCATGATCGGCCTGTCGGCCACCTGGACCATGATCGACGAAAAACTCGATGGTACCGTTGGCAATCCGAACGAAAGCATCTGCCGAAGAAGTCCGGAGGCCGATTTCGGCACCGAGCGAAGCGTTCGTAGCACTCCCGGCAGAAAGACCAGAAAGGTTGTCGCGCTACCGATGACTCCGGCCCATAGCGCCCCTTCAATACGCCATCCAAAGCCAACGACGAACAGCATGGTAAAGGCAAATGTCACCACCACCGAAAGCAGCCGCAACGAGGCGAAGACCTTCGGACGCTGCTGCATCCGTAACTGAGCGAACGGAATGAGTACCAATCCATCCAGGAGCGGAATGAGCGCAGCGATCTGCACCAGGTGCGCCCCCTGCCTACCCAGCTTAAGGAGCGGCGAAGCGGCGATGGGTGCGGCCAGAGCGATCGTCAGCGCTGTGACAACGACGCTCAACACGGCAACGGTCATGAACGCGTTCGCGAAAACCCTGTTGTTTTCCGTACCATCATCCTTGTGCCAGAACCTCATGAAGGCCGGTTCCATCCCCAGGGAGTAGAGGATGTTGACGAAGGCGATCATCGCATAGATGCCCGATACTTCGCCAATCTCGCTCTTGCTAAGATAGTTCGTGAACAGCGGCGTCAGCAGAAACGTCAGGAATCTTGAGAGTACGGTCGAAATGCCATACACGACGGTGTCCGATGCCAGTCGGGCGATCTTGGAACTCATTCTGCGGCGCGGCGTAAGTCGTTAGGGGGCGAAGGGATGCGGACGTAGTTTTGCAGTGCTACAAACATAGGCAGACCACCATGCGCATGCGGACCCCGCTCCCCCTTTTTACGGCAATTCTCACCATTCTCTGCGGACTCTGGTCCCAGTCGATCGTGGCCCAGACGGCAACCACTGCTCAGGCACAAAGGATTGCCGACCATGTGCGCATTCTGGCCTCTGACAGCTGTCAGGGTCGGGGCCCGGGAGGCAGCGGGATTGAAAAGGCGGCTGCCTACGTGAAGGCGCAGTTTGAAGCGATCGGCCTTAAGCATGCCGGGCGCGCCAGCTATGGCGATCCGTTCACGCTGACAACGGGCGTAAAGCTTACGGGTTCGAACGCTGTGAGCTTCTCAGTCATCATCGAACGTCCCGGTGTACCGCTCGACCAGGCCCGACCCATCACGGTGGGATGGAAGCTCGGTGCCGACTATCAGCCCTTCGGCTTCAGCGAGTCGGGCTCGGCCAAGGGCGACGTCGTCTTCGCCGGGTATGGACTGTCAACATCCTCATACGACGACTACGCCGGCATCGACGTCAAGGGAAAGTTCATCATCGTCATGCGCGGTCTGCCGGGCTGGGCCGAGAAGGACGAATCCCTTCGGCAGCTATCGTCGATCCGCAGTAAGACCACCGTTGCCCGCGACAAAGGGGCTCTGGCCGTGGTATTCGTCAACAAGAACGGTGACTCGGCCGATGTCCTGTCACGGTTTGGACTTGATCGTCTGGGTAAGAACTCCGGCATCCTCGCCCTGCAGGTGCGTCGATCGATCTGCGCCAAGGTCTTCCCTCCGAAGGGCACATCACTCTTTGTTGCCGAGTCAGAGATCGAAAAGACGAAGAAGCCGTTGTCGTTTGCGCTTACCAACGTCTCTGCCAGCGTTACGGTGGGGCTGAACTTCGAAGAGAGCACCACATCGAATCTGATCGGCATGGTCGAGGGCACCGACCCGGCACTCAAGGACGAATACGTCGTCGTGGGGGCCCACTATGACCATATTGGCATGGGCGATGAGAACTCTCTTGCTGCCTCACCCGAGCCGGCCATTCACTACGGGGCCGATGACAATGCCTCCGGCACGGCCGGCATCATCGAGCTTGCACGCGCCGTCTCGGCAAGCCCCCTGAAGAGAAGTGTGCTGTTTATGGCTTTCAGCGGTGAAGAAAAGGGGCTTCTTGGTTCAAAGCATTGGGTCTCCACACCGACGGTTCCCCTTGAGAAGATCGCCGCGATGATCAACCTTGATATGATCGGACGCCTCAAGGACGGAAAGCTCAACGTCCAGGGCCTCGGCACGTCATCACTCTGGCCTGCCGTCGTCGATTCCGCAAAGAAGGGTCTGCCCCTTACCGTCACGACCACGGCCGACGGCTTTGGTCCAAGCGACCATTCGTCATTCACCGGCAAGGGCATTCCGGTGCTGTTCTTCTTTACGGGGTTGCACGGGGACTA
>JBEIIK010000170.1:0-4063 GCA_040380835.1 Ignavibacteria bacterium
AGTGTTTTCGGCCAACGGAATCGACGACGTAACATTCGTGGCTGCATGCCGGGAGCGTGGACTTCGAATCGCTCCCATCAGTGCCGGACGCATGCGGGCAGTGTTCTACCACCAGATATCGGACGATGACGTTGCAACCTCAGCGTCGATCATCGCCGACGTGCTGGCCTGAGGTTGCCTATCTTTGCAGCGTCCTTTTACGATCGATTTCAACGGCTCACACCATGCGTACATCTGACAAAGACGAAGCAACCATCGACCACGGCCCCGTCTCTATCGAGGGGCATGGCACGTATTCGCACCGACTCCACAGTCGTGTGCGCTCCTACGATGTGGACCGTCAGAGCATTGTGCACAATGCGGTCTATTTGTACTGGCTCGAAGCCGCCCGGATCGAGTATTTCCGTGACATTGGCGTTCCGATCGACCGAGATTCCTTTGTGACCAAGCACCGGTTTGTGGTGTTGAAGACCTCGATCGAATACCGCTATGCAGCGCAGTTCGATGACCCCTACACGGTGTACACACGCGTGCCGTTCGTCAAGAACTCATCGTTCGGTTTTGAACATGTGATCCGTCACGAGAACGGTACGGTGCTGGCCGTAGCCAGCAGCGTACTGGTTCACCTGAATCCGGCCACACAGCGTCCGGAACGGATTCCTGACGCCTATCGCTCACTGATCCGCTCTTTTGAGGGCGATTCAGTGATCTTTTCCGACTAACAGTCGCTCGCAGCGAACCTGACCCATAGCGCCATGGCAAGTCCGGCCAGACGTGCAGCCCAGCTTCTAATGATCCGTGCCGATGCGCGGCATTGGAATGATGCCAACTATCGCACTGCTATTGAGGCGCTTATTGACCGTGGGGTAGGGGGCGTCGGGGTGTTTATCGGCGGACTCGAAGAGACGGCCGAGATGATAGAACATCTGCAGCGCCGAGCCGGACGTCGACTGCTGATCGCAGCCGACTACGAACACGGCCTTCCGATGCGGCTTGATGGCGGTATTGCCTTTCCCCGGGCTATGGCCCTGGGACGGTGCAGTATAAGCACGACCGAGCTCGTGGCCGGATGTATTGCCGACGAGGCCCGCGCCATAGGTGTCCATTGGAACTGGGCACCGGTGGCCGATATCAACTCCAATCCCGACAATCCGATCGTCAACACCCGCAGCTTTGGTGAGACTCCGGAGCGCGTGGCGGACCATGCCGCCGCATACGTTCGTGGTACGCAGGCCCATGGTGTGCTGGCCTGCGGCAAGCATGTGCCCGGACACGGCGATACTCACGTTGATTCCCATCGGGACCTACCTACCATTGAGCTCGAGCCTTTGGTGGCTGCAGAGCGTGAGTTCGCCCCCTTCCGGCGATGCATCGACGAGGGCGTTCAAAGCCTGATGATCGGTCATATCGTCATTCCATTTCTAGATGAGCACCATCCGGCATCACTCTCAGCTCGTGTCGTGAGCGATCTGGTCCGCCAGCAATGGGGCTTTCAGGGCCTGGTGACCACCGATGCCCTGGACATGGGAGCCATCACCTCCCGGTACACCAGTGCCGAGGCAGCGCTTCTGGCCGTCGAAGCCGGATGTGATGTGGTGCTTATGCCAGAAAATCCGGACGAGGCCATCGATGCGCTTCAGGCTGCCATCGAGGCCGGCGAGATCACCGCCCAACGCCTGGAAGAGAGTGAGCAACGCTGGGATCGAGCTCGCGAGTTTGCCGGATTGCGCACAGCACAACAACCGGCACCGCACACACGCCCGGTGGTGGTCATCGACCAGAATGCACATGCGCTGATTGCCCTTCGGGCGGCCGACGAGGCTTGTCATCTCGTTGGCAATGCCAACCTTCTGCCGATTACCACAGCTCGGCATGTTGCCGCTTTTGCGATCGTCGACGACCATTGCGTTGAGTCGGCCACGACCTGGTTTCAGGCCATCGCTCAAGGCGCGGACATAAACATTGACTTCGGATATGTCGATCTGTCGATCACCGATGATGAGTGCGCTTCGCTGGCCGACGGTGTTGCTGAGGCCGATCTGGTGATCTTCGGGGTGTTTGGTAAGGCCGTAGCCTTCCGTGGCGAACTCGGACAGGTGACGCGCCTGCCGCACATCATTGAACGTCTGGTCGGGGACCGTCCAAGCATCCTTGTTGCATGCGGAAGTCCCTACGGCATCGAAGCCACCCTGGCAGATACGGTCCTCTACACGTTTTCCGATACGCTGCCGTCGATAGCGGCTAGCGTTCTGCGCCTGATCGGCAGAGCCGTTCCCGAGAATTAACGTACATTTGTCCACTTTCCTTCGTTGAAAAGGGGCAGGCGTGCTGCAAGCCCCATGAAATCAGGGAAGTAAGGTCCTGACGAATTACGACCAGATCAGTAAAAACATCATTCCATGTCCACACTACTCATCACCGGCGGTGCCGGATTCATCGGTAGCAACTTGGTGCGGATGCTTGCCCGCCAGGTGCAGTACGACCTAGTCATTCTTGACGCCCTTACCTATGCCGGCAACCTCGAGAATCTCGATGGTGTGATCGACGGTGTACGGGTGAAGTTTGTTCACGGATCGATCACTGATGCCGACCATCTTGCACGGCTATTTGCCGAACATTCCTTTGAAGCGGTGCTGCACCTGGCTGCTGAATCGCACGTGGACCGGTCGATTGCCTCGGCCGAGCCGTTCGTTGAGACCAACGTCATCGGCACGCTGCGACTTCTCGAGGCCGCCCGTGCCGCTTCGGTCAGGCGGTTTGTGCATGTATCCACGGACGAAGTCTATGGCACGCTTGGCCCGGACGATCCGGCATTCACCGAGGAAACACCGTTGCAGCCCAACTCTCCGTACTCGGCATCAAAGGCTGCAAGCGATATGCTGGTGCGCTCCTTTGTGCACACGCACGGAATGGACTGCGTCACCACGCGCTGCTCCAACAACTATGGCCCGTACCAGTTTCCGGAAAAGCTGATTCCATTGATGACGCTCAATGCGCTCGAGGGCAAGCCCCTTCCCGTCTATGGAGACGGACGTCAGGTGCGCGACTGGCTGCATGTCGAGGATCACTGCCGTGGAATCATGCTGGCTCTCGAAAGGGGGCGCATGGGCGAGGTCTACAATTTTGGCGGCTACGGCGAACGATTTAACATTGACATCGTCAAGGCCATCCTTGAGCACACTGGAGCGGATGAGTCATTGATCCGCTATGTGACGGACCGGCCGGGACATGATCGCCGCTATGCGATCAATCCGCATAAGTCTTCATCGGAGCTAGGCTGGCATCCGGTGCATTCCGTCGAAGAAGGCCTGGCGGCCACCGTGGACTGGTATCGCACCAACACATCGTGGTGCGAGAGTGTGCGCTCGGGCGCGTACATGGAGTATTACGCAAAGCATTACGGAACATCACTCTGAAAGGTCACCGATGGCAGTACGTCGCGTAGGACGTCCGCGGACGACGGGAAGTCGATCCGAACAACAGCTGATGTCGAAGATCCTCGACGGATCCGTCACCGTTGGCGTGGTTGGTCTGGGCTATGTGGGCCTGCCCCTTGCTCTTGAGTTTGCCAAAGAGGGGATTCGCACCATCGGCATCGACGTTAGCGCCGAAAAGGTCAAGAGTCTTTCAGCAGGGAAGAACTACATCCAGGATCTCAACGATGACGAGATCCGTGATGTGGTTAAGAACAAGAAAACGCTCACGGCCACCATGGACTTCGGCGTCTGCGGTCAGTGCGATGTGATCTACGTCTGCGTGCCGACGCCGTTCACGCCGAACAAAGATCCGGACATCTCGCACATCGTGCATGCCACTGAAGGCATTGCTGCACACCTTCGAAAGGGGCAGCTGGTGATCCTGAAGAGTACGACGTTCCCCGGTACGACCGAGAAATACGTTAAGCCGATCCTCGACAAGGTCGGGCTCGCCTGTGGCACCGATTACTTCCTGGCCTTCTCGCCCGAGCGGATCGATCCGGGCAATAAAGTGTGGACGACGAAGAACACGCCCGTTGTGGTTGGCGGTGTGAGTGCGGCCTGTACCGACCTTGCCATTGCCATCA
>JBEIIK010000171.1:0-4011 GCA_040380835.1 Ignavibacteria bacterium
CAGGGTGACGTCGGCCGTGACCTTTGAACGGAGCCGCCGTTCGGTTTCGGCAAAGCCGATGAACTCCCGCCACTGGGCGATGGTGCCTTTGAGCTGCTTGATCTCCTGGTCACGATCCTGGTCCTTCATGCCGGGGGTGTTTGCTCTGACAACTGAATCCGGGCGCAACACCATGGCGTTGAGGAGTGCGGCATCGAAGCGGCCACGCTCGTCCACCACGCCACGTCGGATGTAGTCGGGCGTAGCATTGAGCATAATACTGTCGACAACGGCCAGCGAAACCGCAACGCCCTGCGCTGCCGAGGCGCGCAGCAGAAGCCGGCGGCGGACAATGTCATCCCAGGCGGCCTGCATGATCTCAGGCGGATCGACCTGACCGCGAAGCTGTGCGTACTCGGTGCGACGTCCGATCTCTCGTGAATACTCGTCTAGCCACACGGTGTCGCCATTGATCACTCCAGCCAGGGGGCGAGCATTTGCCGCCGGACGGAGTTGTGCTGTGGCGGAAATGGCCGCCAGAAGGAGCAGTATTGGAAGGACTCTGCGCATGGCCGCAAAGATACCGACCGTAGATTCGCCCCCATGAATTCCTTTCAGATCGTTCAGGCCAAGCGTGCCCTGATCGCGGAGCTCTCGCAGCGTGAGCACCGGCGTATGTCGCAGGACGAATGCGTTGAGTTTCTGCGGCAGGCCGGCCATAAGGTCAATGCCGATGCGCTTGCCGTGCTGGTTCGGGGGAGTGCCGATTCGCCCCTTTCCTATGACGGCAACGACGTCATGCTGAATTCTCCACAGTAGCATTGCTGATTCATCCCATGCGTTACATTTGACGCATGAGTTCCCCGGCCATCATGGGGCCCGCCCCCTTTTACATCTCGCTCCTGCTTCCCCTGGTGGCGTGGCTCGGCGTGGAGATGCACCTTAGCTGGTCGGGCATCGGGGCCTTGTTTGCCTTTGCAGGCCTTCCCGTGATGGACGCACTGGTGGGCCGGGACCACCGCTCTCCATCGCCGCAGCAGGTGATCGACCTCGATGATCGTGTGGCATATCGCTTGATCCTATACATCCACGCGCTTGCCCAGACCGTGCTCATTTGGCGTGCCTGTGAGATCTGGAGCTCCCCGTCTCTACAATGGTGGGAGGGTGCACTTGGCGTTCTGAGCATCGGCTCGGTCACCGGCGGACTCGGCATCACCATCGCTCACGAGCTGAGTCACCGCAATGCCGCATGGGAGCGTCGCCTCGGAATGCTTCTTCTGCTGCAGGTCGGTTACGCGCATTTTGCGCTTGAGCATGTTGCCGGACATCACCGCAACGTGGGGTTGCGGCACGACCCGGCCACAGCTCGCAAGGGCGAGTCGGTCTATGCCTTCATCATCCGGTGCATCGTCGGCAGCTGGCTGCATGTCTGGCAGATGGAGGCCCAGCGCCTGGGCAATCGCGGTAAACTACGGTATGGCCTTCGCAACCGCATGTGGTGGTGGATGCTGGGTACGCCACTGCTGGCGGTAGGCATTGGCTCTGTGTATGGTGCGACCTCAGCCGTGCTGTTTATCTGTCAGGGGGCATTCGGCATCCTACTGCTCGAAGCGGTGAACTATGTGGAGCACTACGGTCTGGTGCGCAACGAAGTCAAGCCGGGCGTACCTGAGAAGTTCGGTCCCCAGCATGCATGGGAAGCGCGGCACGCGGTTTCGAACGCCTTTCTCTTCAAGCTTCAACGCCATGCCGACCATCATCTTCTTCCGCAACGACGCTACCAGTCACTGCGTGTACATGACGAGAGTCCACAGTTGCCGCAGGGTTACCCGGGAATGATCCTGCTTTCGCTTCTTCCGCCACTCTGGCGCAAGGTTGTCCATCCGAGGTTGCCGTAGCACGGCAGGCCGATGATGTGCCTTCCCGATAGCCTTCCTCTCTGGCGCCGCGCCGCCGGTCTTTCACTGTTCGTAGTGGGAATGTTCCTTCCCTCGCTGATACCGGTGATCTTCATTCTGGGCATTGACGGGTGGCTCGCAGCCGGTCTTACACTGGCCTTTTCGGTTGGTCTGCCAGAGGTACTCTGGGTTCTTGCTGCCCCGTTCATTGGACGTCAAGGCGTGCGGCATCTCTGGAGATGTATCCGCATTCGCGGACGCCTGCTGCTTCGTAGTCTCAAGCGCGTCTCCAGATAGCCCCCTGCCAGAGCGCGCAGGTCTTCAGACCAGATCGTGTATCTTTGCTGCTCACGGTCCCGTAGTTCAGCTGGATAGAACGTCAGCCTCCGAAGCTGAAAGTCGGTGGTTCGAATCCACTCGGGACTGCGAGAGTAAATACGGAGTTACAGAGTCACTGAGGTACCGAGGTACTGAAGCAGTGCTCCGTCATTCCTGCGAAAGCAGGAATCCTGACTGCTTCGTAGAGAGTTACGGAATGTCCTGTTGCGCTGATCGCGATGGGACTTTCTCGTTTGAAGGGGGCAAGCAGGGCTGACGGGGTTGATAGGGATTGACAACTTCTCAGTACCACTCCTCTTTTCCGTCGTAATCCGTGCGGGGACAAGCCCCTTACTGTCTGTCATATTGGGGTCAACCGGGTCAACATGGTCAACCGACAAGGCGCAGTGGTTAATATGGTTGACAGGTTACTAGGCGCATTACCTGTAGCGCTGCGCGATCTGCGCAGGTTTTGCCCCCTACAGTCATCGCACAACACTTGGGGTCAACCGGGTCAACATGGTCAACCGACAAGGCGCAGTGGTTGATGAGGTTGACACACTCCATTGCACGGTGACCCACTCTATAGTGCGGGATGTGCGCGGGAATCCGCCCCCTTGGAGTCACGTTCTTGCGGTTAGATCGCTCATAGTGGGAAACCCATACTAAACGCAAGGGGAGTACCCATGACCGAAAACCGAGATAAACATGGCGGCTTTCGTCGCCTCCATTCCTTCACTCTAGCAACGATCATACAGCTTGAGACCTTGAGGTTCTGTCGACGATTTCTGACGCACGACTATCGTGAATCAGGACGACTGTTCTATGATCCCAAGGGCCGACAGTATGACCAGATGACGCAGGCGGCGCGTAGCGGACGGCAGAATATCATTGAGGGGTCGGAGCGATCCTCAACGTCGAAGGACACGGAAATGAAGCTCACCGATGTAGCTAGGGCTAGCCTGAGCGAGCTTCGCGGTGATTACGAGATTTTCATCCTGGACCGTGGCGAGCTTCCCTGGTCGATGACGTCAGAGCAGGCAATAGCTATCAATGCTATCTCCCTCGACGAAGCCATGTTCTTTAGAGATGTCGTCAACGAATCAGCAAAGCATGCCAAACTTCAGCGCAAGAAGTATACTCATTGGCTGGATTCGAATGATCCGATCGTCGTGGCAAATGCCATGCTGATCATCATTGGGCGTGCTCTGAACATGCTGAAACGCCAGATCACCGCTCAGATACAGGCATTTGAGGAGACTGGCGGTTTTCAGGAGCGACTCACATCCATGCGAAAAGAACGACGGGCGCAGCTACAGCAAACTCCAGATGCTCCAATATGTTCGATGTGCGGGCAGCAGATGTACTATCGCACCTCTGCCAGAGGTCCATTCTGGGGCTGTTCCGGGTTCCCGGCGTGCAGATACACGAGAAACATCGAAGCCGGTAGTCAGGATAATGGTCAGCGCAGTGGTTGACGAGGTTGAAAGGGCTGATAACGTTCCCGACGTAGCGTTCTATTGATTACCATGAGACCGAGCCGCGGTTGCTTCCCTGAGTATCTGAGTCAGCAGGGAATCGGTACCGGCGCATGATACCGTCAATTCTCGCACCGTATCTTCGCCCCCATGAATCTCCTCGTTTTCCTGTTTTCCACGATGCTGGTCTGTGCGCAGAGCCATGACGTTCTGGTCTCTCGGAGCCAGGAGCAATCGTGTCTGATCCGTCTGACAGAACAGGCAGGGGAGTATCCTTCCCACGATGCGGTGTTTGTCTGCAGGCGCAGTATCAACGGCCGCATTGACAGCACTGTGAC
>JBEIIK010000172.1:0-3973 GCA_040380835.1 Ignavibacteria bacterium
AACTTCCGGAACCTCGGTCACGAGGGCCCGTGGGACCTTGTTGAGCTTCTTCATCATGGCGAAGTAGCGAGGGGGCTCGGGCTGCCCCGATAGAAGCTCGTCGATGAAGGATTGCTCGTCCGTGTGGCGAAGTGCCCAGTTCACGAGCTTTTCGTAGCCGACGGTGGAGGAGGGAATAGCCCCCAGGGCCTTACCGCAGGCCGATCCGGCTCCGTGAGCCGGGTGTACCTGGATGTGATCGGGCAGGACCTTGAATCGTTTCAATGACTGCCACAGCTGCCGCGCTCCGACCTCCATCGTACCACGGTAACCGGCGGCTTTCTCCAGTAGGTCCGGTCGTCCCACGTCGCCCACGAAGACGAAGTCCCCCGAAAAGATCATGATCGGCTGATCGGCAATGGCCGGCGTATCGGTGGCCAGAAAGCAGATGTGTTCCGGGGTATGGCCCGGCGTGTACAGGACCTCGATCTTGATGTTGCCCACCATGAAGGCATCGCCATCGCGCACGCCGTGGTGGGGGAACTCATACTGCCACTCATCGCCCCCTTCATCGCTGAGGAACATCGGCGCACCCGTCAGGGCGGCCAGCTCCCGGGTGCCTGATAGGAAGTCGGCGTGGATATGGGTTTCGGCCAGGTGTGTGATGCGCAGGCCCTCGCGGCGGGCGATCTCAAGGTAGGTATCGACGTCGCGCTTGGCGTCGATGACCAGACATTCACCGGTCTTCTGGCATCCTACCATGTAGGAGGCGTGTGCCAGGCCGGTTTCGTAGATCTGCTGGAAGAACATGGGCGTTTGGGATTGCGCGTTTGGGGTGGAGGCAGGCCAAAATTACCCCTGCCGGCCGGAACTTTTGCCGGCAGGCATGGGTACAACTGTGTGGGTATCTTTTTTCGTGTGGCAACACGGGACAAAACTACCTTTGCAAAAGCGTATAACTGGGGTAAAACGCCATGAGCGAGAACAAGTACCGTGGTCCATTTGCGGCCATGGGCGTCCTGTTTTTCATGATAGGTTTCATTACCTGTCTCAACGACATCCTCGTGCCGCACATGAAGAGCATGTTCGATCTGTCGTACACGCAGGCGGCGCTCATTCAGTTCTGCTTCTTCACGGCCTACTTCGTCATTGCATTCCCGTCGTCAGGTCTGATCTCCCGGCTGGGCTACCAGCGCTCGATCGTTGTCGGGCTTGGCATCTCTGCCCTCGGAGCAGCGTTGTTTTATCCGGCTTCGATCCAGCAGTCGTATCCGTTGTTCCTCGTGGGACTCTTTACTCTCGCTTCCGGATTTGCGCTCCTGCAGACGGCAATGAATCCGTATGTGGCTGTGCTCGGGCCACCAGAGAGCAGCTCGGCACGACTGGTTCTGTCGCAGGCGTTCAACTCCGTTGGCACGACCATTGCACCTCAGCTGGGTGGGATTCTTATCCTGGGTGCGTCGGTACTGACGGCGGACCAGATCGCAGCACTGACTCCTGAGGCAGTTGCTGCTTACAAGACCGCACAGTCCTCGGCTGTGCAGATGCCGTATATCGTGCTGACGGCGATGCTGGCCCTTCTGGCTGTGGTTGTGGCGTTTTTGCGCCTGCCCGTTATCACTGATGTGGAGGGTGAAGAAGAGAAGGCCGTGTCACTGATGGCCCCCTTGAAGATCCCTCACCTGCGCAAAGGTGTGCTGGCGATCTTCGCCTATGTCGGAGCTGAAGTGGCCATCGGCTCATTCATGGTCAACTACTTTATCGAGAAGGTTCCGGGCATGACAGAGCAGTCGGCCACCACCTACGTCACCTACTACTGGGGTGGAGCAATGATCGGACGGTTCGTCGGATCATACCTGTTGACGCTTCTGCGCCCTGGCCTGCTTCTCGGTGTCATGGCCTGCGTTAACGTCCTGCTGACGGCGGGAACGATCGTCACGACCGGTGCAACGTCGGCCATGATCCTGGTCGGGTGCGGACTTTTTAACAGCATTATGTTCGCCACCATCTTTACGCTGGCCATCAAGGACGTGGGCGTGATGACCAACCGCGGATCAAGCTGGCTGATCGCCGCTATCCTTGGCGGTGCCGTGATTCCACAGGTGCAGGGAATCATTGCCGATAACATGGGTGGACTGACCATGTCATACCTTATCCCGGTGGCCTGCTACCTCTACATCGCCTACTACGGGTTCTCCGGTTCAAACGTCAACCAAAATGCACAAGGTGTGCGCCGATGAAAACACTGATACTTCTTCTTACAACCATGCTTGCCATCGTCAGTGCTACAGCCCAGCAGGCTGTGGTGCGAGGAACGGTAACGGATGAAAAGGGCTCGGCCATTGTCGGTGCATCCGTCCGTGTGGCCAATACACGCTATGGTGCCTACACAAAGAGCAAGGGGGCTTTCGAGATCAAGCTTCCGTCGGCCATGGACGTTACGCTGGTCGTGAGCATGATCGGCTACAAGAGCAGGGAAGTGGTCGTCTCCAAGGAAAGCATGACAGCAGCCGAGCCAGAGCCGGTGCGCGTGCAACTGCAAACCGATCACTTGAAGCTCAAGGAGGCGGTCGTTGTCGGATACGGCACAAAGCAGCGTATTGAGATGACGGGCTCGGTAGCGCAGATCGACTCGCGTGAGATCGCGCAGAACACGTTCGGAAACTTCGAGAACGCCATCGTCGGGCGGGCCCCGGGTGTGCAGGTGATCAACTCAAACGGTATGGCCGGAAGCGCCATGACGATCCGCGTGCGCGGTGTGGGTTCGCTGACGGCGTCGGGTGAGCCCCTTTACGTGATCGACGGGGTGCCGGTAACGCAGGGCGATTTCGGCGGCAAGGACCGGCTGGCGACGCAGACAAATGCACTGGCCTCGATCAACCCCAACGACATTGAGTCCATCGAGATCCTTAAGGATGCCGACGCTGCGGCTATCTACGGTTCACGGGGCTCGAACGGAGTGGTGCTGATCACAACCAAGAAGGGTGCTTCCGGTACCACGCGCTTTAACGTCAGTCTGTTCCGGGGACAGGCTACCGAGACAAACCGCGTGACCATGCTCAACGGCGACGAGTACCGAAGCATGTGGGCCGAGGCCAACCGTCAGGATTCGCTCGCACTGTCGATCCTGCGTCCAACGGCTCGCTTTACTGCCAAGCCCCTTCCCGGTAATCTCAAGCCCGAGCAGTATACGAACACTGACTGGTTAGGTCTGACGATGCAGACGGGTCAGATTTCCGACGCTTCGATCACCGCCTCCGGTGGCACCAATGCCGTAACGTTCTTTACGAGTCTTGGCTACCGCAATGAGTCGTCGTTTGCTGTCGGGAACACATTCGAGCGGATCAACGGTCGGGCCAATGTGGATTTCAAGGCCACTGAGAGCATTTCCATTGGATTGAGTTCCAACCTTAACTACTCGCTGAATACGCGCGTGCCGTCGGCCTGGGCCGGCGGTATTGGTGCTGCTCAGAGCTCGGCTCTGCCGTACTTCCCGATCTACAACGCTGATGGAACATACTTTGAACCGCAGCGTCCGTGGTACGCGATGTATAATCCGGTGGCGCAGCTGAACGAGAATCAGTTTGAGAATAGTGAAACGCGTCTTCTGACAAACCTCTACACGCAAATCGCTCTTCCGGAGCACTTCTCGCTGCGTCTGCAAGGGGGCTTTGACCTGCTCAACTTTACAGACCGACGCTATACGTCGCTGATCGTTCAGTCAGAGGCGGAAGCAGAAGCCCGAAAAGTCGGCGTCAACAACATCATTCTCAACGGAACGCTCTCCTACGACAACACCATCATGGATGGTCTAAAGCTCAGTGCCATTCTGGCTATGGAGACGCAGTCCTCCAATCAACTTGTTACGGGGCTACGCGGACGCAATTTCCCGAATCCGGCATTCCGCAATCCGACCTCGGCTGTTGTGCGTGAGGCGTATTCATTCGAAACGGCGTTCTCGTTTCTGTCGTACATCACACGCTGGAACTTCAAC
>JBEIIK010000173.1:0-3811 GCA_040380835.1 Ignavibacteria bacterium
CAGGGATTTCTCACGCCCGATGAGTATCGTGCCAGCATTGCCCTGCTACCGAATTGCAGCTATCGCACCTACTGCGAGTCACTTCTGAAGTCATGACACCAGCAGCACGTTTTCAGCGGCTCACCACAGCCGTACAGAGCTCGTTTGCCGAGTTTGTGCAACGGACCACCTCCACCGGGATCACGATCCTGTTTGTGACGGCTGCAGCTCTGATCTGGACAAACTCGCCGTGGCACGCTTCCTACGAGGCCTTCCTGCATCAGCCGGTGAAGTTCGTCTTCGGGCCGCTTGAACTGGCGTTCTCCCTGGCGCACTTCGTCAACGACGGCCTGATGGTGCTGTTCTTCCTGGTGGTCGGACTTGAGATCAAACGCGAAATGCTGGTGGGCGAACTCTCCTCCAGGCAGAAAGCACTTCTGCCCATGATCGCCGCCGTCTTCGGCATGGTGGGTCCGGCCGTTACGTATCTGCTCTTTAACGCAGGTACGGATGCCGCTCGCGGATGGGGTGTTCCGGTGGCCACCGATATTGCCTTTGCCCTTGGGGTTCTGGCCCTGCTTGGCGACCGTATCCCATCGGGTCTGCGCGTCTTCCTCGCAGCCCTGGCCATCGTTGATGACCTGCTTGCGGTTGTAGTGATCGCCCTATTCTATACGGCTGCGCTCAACATCCCGATGTTGCTACTGGCCGTTGCGATCGTCATCGTCCTCTATGGTGGCAATCGTTTGGGCATTCACTCCCTCTGGTTTTACGGGGTTCTGGGTTTTGTCCTGTGGCTGGTTGTCCTTGCCAGTGGTGTGCATGCAACCATTGCCGGAGTGGCCCTGGCCATGTGCATTCCGGCGCACTCACGTATCGATCGGATCTCGTTCTTTACGCGCTCGCGAGACCTCATCGAACAGATCAGCAAGCGCACGGAGACCGATGAGGATGAAGGCAAGCAACTTGACGCCGTCCATGCCCTCGAGGATATGTGCGAACATGTACAGACGCCCCTTTACCGCATCGAGCATGGCCTTTCAAGGGTTGTCTCATTCGGTATCATGCCGTTGTTTGCTCTGGTCAACGCGGGAGTAGTGATCACACCGGCAATGATCGAGGGACTGACAAGCCCCGTTGCTCTCGGCATAGCACTTGGACTGTTCCTTGGCAAACAGATCGGTATCACAGGTTCGGTGTGGCTGTCCATGCGCCTTGGCCTAACGCGACTCCCGTCGGGCGTGACCATGATTCAGATGTATGGAGTATCTCTGCTCTGCGGCATTGGGTTTACTATGGCGCTGTTTGTTGCGAACCTCGCATTTCTCAAGCCTGAGCATCTCGACATGGCCAAACTCAGCGTCCTTGTCGGCTCTGCACTTTCGGCCGTGCTTGGAGCGATTGTGCTCCGTCGCAGTTCGACCTCATCACCGAGACTGACATGATCATCTATCAGGTCGAAGTAACAGTCCCGCAGGACCTTGTAGAGCAGTGGCTCGATTACATGACGTCTCATCACATCGACGATGTCGTGAGCACCGGCATGTTCGTGTCGTCAGAACTTGTACGCATTGTCGATCCTTCATCGGATGACCACGTCGTCTTCCGAGTTCGCTACAGTTGTGACAGTCACGAGAAACTTGTCCGCTACCGCTCGGAGTTCGCACCGGCTCTGATGGCTGATCACACCCGCATTTTCGGCCACCACGTCAGCGCCGTGCGTACCGTTACCGAACAGGTCTGGAGAACGCGCCGATGAGACATTGGTCAGGGGGCTGTCGATTCCTGTTCGTCTGACCTGAGCCGGTACTCTTCTACGGGGCTTCCGCCGATGAGATGCTCCTGAATGATACGCTCAAGGACCTTGGGCGTACAGGAGTGATACCACACGTTGTCGGGGTGCACCACGGCGATCGGACCCTTCAGACACACACGCAGACAGTCAGCCTTGGTGCGATACACGCCCCCTTGCTCATCGAGGTTGAGCTCTTTGAGTCGACGCTTGAGATAGTCCCAGCTTTCAGCGCCCTTTTCCGGCGAGCAGCACTTCGGCTTGCCGGGCGTTGCACACAGGAAGATGTGCCGCGCATGCGTACCAAGCGCACGTTCAGCCGCCTTTTTTGCGAGATGTTGCTTAGTCGTCATGCCGAGGCCTTTGCCAGTGTGAGCGACTCTTCGGCAATAAGCCGGAGGATGGTCAGATGCAGACGATGAAGAATGGAAGGGGCTTCCACCTGCTGTGATGCGCGGATATGAAACGTAACGGCAATGGTGATCCCCTGCGGCGCAAGGGCGCTCAGAGCCACATCCATGGGAGCATCGCTCAAAACGTCCTGCGACTGGGCCAGATGCTCACGGAGCTTGGTAACAAATCGCTCGATCGTGTCAAGGGGCGACTCAGCATCAAGCATGATGGACGTCGACATCGGGTGCTTTCGCTTGACACCGACGTTGTCGATGATGGCATCGGCCAGCTTACCGTTGGACAGAGTGATCAAGCTGCCCGTAGGTGTAACGATGCGTGTGCTGCGAAACCCGATCTCCTTTACCACACCCTCGGCACCCGGCGTCGAGATCCAGTCGCCGACGACGAACGGCCTGTCCGTGATGATCACCAGCGACCCGAAGAGGTTCTTTACCGTATCCTGCGAGGCAAGAGCTAGCGCCGCACCTCCGATCGACAGACCGGTAATGATGGCGGCGACGTTCACGCCAAGAGCGCCGAGGATCCACATGCCCCCTATCGTAGCGATAAGTACCTTAATGGCTGATGCTACCAAGGGGGCTAGCGTCTCGGCGATCTCATGCCCGTCACTGCGCATGCGTAGCGCATGCACCACCGCCCGCTGGCAGACAAGGTCAACGAATCGATACAACGCTATTGTCAGGAATGCCAGCGCCAGCGCATCGAGTATGGTTGACGCGTAACCGGCCGCGGAAGCCGGCAAGGCGATCATGGGCAGGAACAGCGAGTCAGTCTCGCACACGATCATCAGGGCAAGACTTCGAGACACCGATCGGATCACGACGAGGTTCGGTTCCTCTCTCGTGAACCCTCGGAGAGATCGTTTCAGAATACTACCGACAAGCCGGCGCAGAATCCAAACCACGACGACGCTCGCAGCGAGCATCGTCACGATCATGATCCACTGCTTGGTCGTCAGCGCCATCGCCTCATCCATCAGGGTTGGTTCAACCTGGTGAACAGCGCCTTGACCTCGGAGATCTTCATCTGCCCCTTATCACCCTCGCCATGTATGCGCACGGCTGCGGCATCGTTTTCGATCTCCTTTGATCCGATAACGAGCGCGTACGGAATCTTCTTCTGCTCGCTCTCGGCCACCTTGCGGTTGATCTTCTCATTGCGCAGGTCGCAGTGTACTCGAAGACCCATTGCCTCAAACTCGGCAGCAAGATCAGTGGCGAATGAGTGATGTGCATCGGCGATCGGCAGTATGCTCACCTGCGTCGGTGCGATCCAGAACGGGAAGTTGCCGGCGTAATGTTCGATGAGAATGGAGATGAAACGCTCCATCGAGCCGAAGGGGGCTCGGTGGATGATCACAGGACGGTGCTTGGTGTTGTCGGCTCCAACGTATTCGAGATTGAATCGGTCGGGCATGACGTAGTCGACCTGCACGGTGCCCAACTGCCACTTGCGTCCGATGGCATCGCGCACGATGAAGTCGATCTTCGGACCATAGAAGGCCGCTTCGCCCTCGCCGATGAAGTACTCAAGCCCCATCTCGTCGGCTACTTCCTTGATCTCACGCTGCGCTCGTTCCCAGTACTCGAGGTCGCCGCCATACTTGGCAGCGTTGTCGTCACGGAA
>JBEIIK010000174.1:0-3807 GCA_040380835.1 Ignavibacteria bacterium
CCTTGCACTGCCGTCGCCGGAGTTTCAGCTCGTGGCACGCGCGACGCTGAAGGGGTTGATCGCACAGCGCTGGCGCTACGGCTGGTGGAAGGCCGCCGTCATCAAGAAGCATCCACGCTCGTTGCATCTGCGTCAGGTGATTCCGGTTGTCGCGCTGCTAGCTCTGGGTACCTTGGTCGGGATGTCGTTGTTCAACATGGCCTATGCCGTGGCGCTCGTCGCGGTGGTCTACGGCTACGTCGGGCTCAGTAGTTGTGCCTCGTTGCTCGCACTGATGCCTCAGCTACTTTCCGAAGAGGTTCCCGACGGGCGTCGCGTTCTTGTGACGGTGATGGTCGCCCCCTTCATCTTTGCCATCATTCATGGCGTCTGGGCAGCAGGGGTGGTTGCAGGTCTTGTCTTCGGCCGTAGGATAGGGCCGTAGCTGCGGCTGTCAGCGTTCGGCCGAGCGACGTTGACGCGTCGGAGGTGGTTCGGACTTTGCCTGCTCGGAGAGTTCGAGTAAGGGGCTGGCCGATCGCGTCACGACTTCGGTTGTTACCACGCATTTGCGGATGCCTGCAATGTCGGGGATCATGTACATGATCGGGTTCATTACCTCTTCCATCACACCGCGCAAAGCGCGCGCGCCGGTACGACGCTTTTGAGCCTTCGCTACAATGGCCTCCAAAGCCCCCTGTTCGAAGGAAAGTTCAACACCTTCGAGAAGCAGAAGCTTCTGGTACTGCTTGACGATGGCATTTCTCGGGCCCGTTAGAATGTCCAGCATTGCCTCATCGGTGAGCGGGTGAAGTGCTGTGACCACCGGCAGACGACCAATGAACTCCGGTATGAAGCCGAAACGCATCAGATCTTCCGGCTCGACGTGCATGAGTAAGGCCATCGACTCTTCTACCGTTGTAGGAGTGGCGGCTGTAAAGCCCATGGTTGTGGGCTTCATACGCTTGGCGATGATCTTCTCAAGGCCTTCAAACGCACCGCCGCAGATAAAGAGGACGTTCTTTGTGTTGACGTAAACCAGTGACTGCTCGGGATGCTTGCGTCCACCCTTAGGAGGAATGCCAGCGACCGTACCCTCGAGGATCTTCAATAGACCCTGCTGTACGCCTTCGCCGGAGACATCGCGCGTGATAGATGCACTGTCGCTCTTGCGTGTGAGCTTGTCAATCTCATCCACATATACAATGCCGCGCTCGGCCCGTTCAACGTTGTAGTCGGCGTTCTGAAGAAGATTGACGATGATCGACTCGACGTCGTCACCAACGTAGCCGGCCTCTGTGAGCGTTGTGGCGTCGGCAATGGCAAATGGAACATCCAGGATACGTGCAAGGGTCTGTGCCAGTAGGGTCTTCCCGGTTCCCGTGGGACCCAACATCAGGATGTTTGATTTCTCGATCTCTACCTCGTCAAAGCTGCTGACAAGGTGCTGCGACTGGATGCGCTTGTAATGATTGTAGACCGAGACAGACAAGATCTCCTTGGCCTCGTCCTGGCCGATAACATGCTGATCAAGCTGAAGCTTGATCTGCGAGGGCTTGGGCAGCGACTTGACGTCGGTGCGGAGCTTCGGTGCCGGAGCATTCTTTTTGAGGATCTCAACCGAGTTCTGAACGCAGACATCACAGATATACACGCCTTTGCCGGCAATAAGGTTGGCTACCTCGTGTGCGTTGCGATTGCAGAATGAACAGTGCAGTGTATCCGACGTGCCACCTGAACTCATGATCCCCCCTGAATGCCAGCAATTATACCGTACGCGTCAGGACCTTGTCAATCAGGCCGTAGTTGAGAGCCTCTTCGGGCGACATGTAGTAATCCCGATCGGCATCCTTTTTAATCGTCTCGTAGTCCTTACCCGAGTGCGTCCCAATAATGCCGTACAGCGTATCACGGATGCGGAGCATTTCCTTGGTGTAGATCTCGATGTCCGTTGCCTGACCCTGCGTTCCACCAAGGGGCTGGTGCATCATGATGCGCGAATGCGGCAGGGCAAAGCGCTTGCCCTTCGCTCCAGCGCACAGCAGTACCTGCGCCATTGATGCTGCCATGCCAACGCAGATCGTCGAGATATCCGGCTTGACGAATTGCATGGTATCGTAGATCGCCAGGCCGGCCGAAACGCTACCACCCGGCGAGTTGATATAGATCGAAATGTCCTTCGTTGGATCCTCACTCTGCAGGAACAGGAGCTGGGCGATCGTCAGGCTGGCCGTGATATCATCGATCGGCGAGCCGATGAAGATGATGCGTTCCTTAAGAAGACGCGAGTAGATGTCATAGGCACGCTCTCCGCGGCTTGTCTGCTCTACGACCATTGGGACGAGCTGGTTCTGCATGATGGTATCCTTCGGAATCACCCGAGCGGGGTGGGAATAGTCAGTTTACGCCTCGATATCGTCGGCGTTGACGTCAGTGATGATCGCATAGTCTATGAGCGTCTTCACGGCCTTTTCGGCAAGCAGCTGGTCTTCGACCGACTCGTTCTGACGAAGAAGCATGCGCAGTTGGTCGGCAGGAATACCAAAACGGCCTCCCGCATCCTCCAGGTCTTCATCTGTCAATGACATCTGTTCGGCATCGACGATCCGTTCGCGGATCAATTCCCAGCGCACGATGCGCTCTGCTGACGGGCGAAGTTCGTGTTCGATGCTATGCGCGGTGAGCGTTTCGATTCCCGGCGCCCCTTCGTTACGTTTCTTGAAATCGTCGAAAAGTCGGTGAATGACCGAGTGCACAAGGGGCTCAGGCAGGTCGAACTCATGGGCCTGGACAAGCTGGTCGATCAGCTGGTTTTCAACGGCTCGACGCGATGCCTCTTCGAAGTACTCGCGAAGCTGACGTTCAATGTCCGAGCGAAGTTCTTCGGTGGAGTGCATCTGATTTGAGGTGACCATTTCGACGAATTCATTGGTGAATTCGGCCGGTACCACACGCATGATGTCGTTGACCGTGACACGGTAGCTAGGGGGCTGAGCATTCTCGTCCGAGGTTTCGCCGACGTAGGAGAACGCGTCGCCGACCTTGCAATTGGCCAGCGATGAGCGCAGGTGCATGTCCACAGAGTCGTCTTCGAGGAACACGCGCGACTCCTTGCCCTCGGCTCCGATGATCGGCATGGACGTCTCACGGTCGAGCTCATGCATGGTCAGGCCTACGACGAAGAGCGTGCCGTCGATCTGCTCGGTCGGCTCAAACGTCGCTGCCCGCATGCAGATCCGGTCAACCTCGCGCTGCACGTCTTCCTCGGCCACGTTCTTGATAGGGCGGTTTACGGGAAGCCCCCTGTAGGAGCCGAGTTCGAAGTCCGGCATGATGTCATAACGAATGGTAAACGCTACGCCATCAGCCGACTTCTGAATATCGGTAAGGGCCGGATTGCCAACCACACGCTGCTGTTCACTGCGGGCGAAGGACCGGAACTCGGCATCAGCGATCGTCTCCAGAGCCTCATTTTCGATATCGCGTCCGAATCGCTGCTTGATCATCGCGATCGGCACCTTGCCCTTGCGGAATCCGGGCAGAGTAATGCCCTCTTGGGCTTTGATGTACGCTTCTTCGTAGTGGGGTTTCAGCTCGGATTGCTGCAGTGAAATGCGGACTTCTCGCGAGCAGCCTTGCAGGGTAGTGATCGTGCGTTCCAAAAGGGGCTCCAAAACGGCCGGAAACGGCCGAAAAAACGTGTGATTGCTGCGTGCGGAAGGAGAGACTCGAACTCTCACAGGTTGCCCCGCCAGATCCTAAGTCTGGTGCGTCTGCCATTTCGCCACTTCCGCAGGGCTTCAAAGATAGTGACGAGTGACCAATGAC
>JBEIIK010000175.1:0-3803 GCA_040380835.1 Ignavibacteria bacterium
CGCCATGCCGAGTTCATCTTGATGATCGCCGGCGGTCAGGCACAGGCTGAGCGTTTCCGTGAAGGTCACCGTTCGGTTCTGGCAGACACCTCCATTCGGGTCATTACCGATGTCCCGACAGACCACATGGTACAGCTTCTTTCCCAGGCGCGGGCTCTTGCCTTTGCCACTCTCGGAGAGGGTTTCGGACTGCCGGTGCTCGAAGCCATGCGCTGCGGCTGTCCGGTGATCACTTCGCAGACCACTTCGCTGCCGGAGGTAGGGGGCGATGCTGCTCTGTATGTGGACCCCACGCGTGTCGAATCGATTGCGCATATGATGCAGCAGTGTATCGACAATGATGCGCTGGTTTCACACCTGCGTGTGGCCGGTCTGCAGCGCAGCACACACTTTACATGGGATGCCACGGCGCGCGCCACGTCCGACGTCTATCACTCGGTCACGGAGTGATCGTATGCCCGATACGCTGATCAAACGGATGGAACTTGCCGTGCGTGGCTGGTACAATACACGCGTCGGACGTGGTGCCGAACCCGAGGTCGTTGAAGTTGCGCACGAGTGTATCCAACGCGCCGACGTGCATCGAATCCTGCTGCTGCGTCAGGATCGTATCGGTGATGTGATTGTCAGTACGCCGATCATCCGTGCGCTGCGACGTCACCTGCCCAAAGCCCGTATTGATATGGTTCTTTCGACGAATAACGTTGCCGTGCGTCAGGCTGTCGATCCGTATGTCGATCACATTCATGTCTTCCGAAAGTCGCTTCTGCATCTTCTGCTGTTGCGCCGCACGCTCCGACGTGAGCGCTATGACCTGGTCATCGACCTCATGGACAATGCCTCGTCCACATCAGCTCTGCTCGTTTCAGGGACAGACGCCCGCTTTGCCATCGGCGTTGATAAGGTTAACCGTGGCGTGTATACGCATGTTGTGCCCCTTGCCAATCAGTCACGCGTGCACATCGTCGAGCGCATTGCGCGTCTGACCTGGCCGCTTGGCATATCCATCAATGGCGACGATCTGCGGCTCTCTTTTCCGCTCTCCGATCAGCAGCGAGCTTCAGCACGGCAGGCTCTTGCAAGGGGCTCATCCGAGCGCATCCTAGCTGTGAACATTTCCGGTTCGGATGCGCACCGGATGTATCCCGAAGAGAAGTTGATCGATGTTCTGCTACAGATCCGTCACTGGTGCAACAGTCAGTCGATGACCGGCATCGGTTTGAGGATCATCAGCGCCCCGATGCATGCCGACATGGCCCGGCGCATCGGTGCCGCCTGCGGTGCAGCGGTCGTGACGCCGCAGGCATCCTACGGTTCGTTTGCGGCCTGCATCGCCGAAAGTGACATGCTTCTGACACCCGACACATCGGCCGTGCATGTTGCCGCAGCACATGGCGTGCCCAGTGTTGTATTGTTTTCTCAGGATTCACGAGGACTGCTGCCGTGGACTCCCTATGCAGCCCCATGCTGGCCGTGCATCACCGATAGCGGTGCCCTCGAAGCTATCGAGCCTGTGGAGGTTGTGCGTGCCGTGCAGCAGATGCTGAAGTCCACTGTGCGGAACGGACGCGATGCGTAACTTTCGCCCTTGAATTCATCTATGAACTCCACGACATGAACTTCGAAAAACGTACCCGAACCTGCGGTGAGCTCCGTCCGTCTGACGACGCCACAACCGTGATCCTTAATGGCTGGGTGAACGCCCGACGCGACTACGGAGGGGTGATCTTCATCGACCTGCGAGATCGCGATGGCGTGACGCAGATCGTCGTTGATTCGGCCCATACGCCGGACCTTGCAGCATCGATCGAAGCCGTGCGCTCGGAGTTCGTGCTCTGGGTCAGGGGGCAGGTGCGACTGCGCGAAAATCCCAACCCGAAGATCCCAACCGGATTGATCGAGGTTCTTGCCGACGAGATCGGGATCATCAACGCTGCTGACCTTACGCCGTTTGAGATCGTCGATGACCTTGCAACCAATGAAGAACTGCGCCTGACGTACCGCTATCTCGATCTGAGACGTCCGGCTCTGCAGCGAAACTTTCACGTTCGTAACAAGCTGTATCAGATCACGCATCGCTTCTTCGAACAGGAAGGATTCCTCGAAGTCGAAACACCGGTCCTGACGAAGTCCACTCCTGAAGGTGCGCGTGACTTCCTGGTCCCGAGCCGCATGAACAAGGGTCGGTTCTATGCCCTGCCACAGTCGCCGCAGCTGTTCAAGCAACTGCTCATGGTATCGGGATTTGACAAGTACATGCAGATCGTGAAGTGCTTCCGCGACGAAGATCTGCGCGCCGACCGTCAGCCGGAGTTCACACAGATCGACGTCGAGATGTCATTCATCACGCAGGAGGACATTCTTGCCCTGACCGAGCGGTTCATAGCAGCCGCCTGGAAGGAGATCCTTGGTATCGACGTCGTTACACCGTTTCGTCGCATGAGCTTTCAAGAAGCCCTCAACCGCTATGGTTCCGACAAGCCGGACATCCGCTACGGCCTGGAGCTGGTAGACGTCTCGGCCCTGGTCGCGGCGAGTTCTTTCGGGATCTTCTCGAGCACCGTTGCCGATGGCGGCATGGTCATGGCCCTGAACGCCAAGACTTGTGGTGGATTCTCCCGCAAGCAGATCGACGAGCTCACCGAGCACGCAAAGAAATACGGCGCAAAGGGGCTTCCCTGGCTAAAACTCATCGACGGCGAGGTCACTGGCTCATTTGTCAAACAGCTTGCTGGTGACGAAGCATTACAGCTCTGTGCAGCGATGGGTGCCGAAAGCGGAGACCTGCTGCTGTTCTTCCCGGGTGAGTGGGAGCGTACGTGTACCATCGGCGGGGCACTACGCACGGAGATCGCCCGGCGCTGCGGCATCCTTGAGCAGCTGTCCGGAACGTACTCGTTCCACTGGGTGGTGGAGTTTCCACTTCTGGAGTACAGTCCCGAAGAGTCACGCTGGATCGCCCGGCATCACCCTTTTACGGCACCGATGAACGAGGACCTCAGTCTTCTGCACTCCGATCCTACCCATGCGCGTGCCGTTGCCCATGACCTTGTGATCAATGGATATGAGGCGGCAGGAGGCTCGGTGCGGATCCATACCAACGAGGTGCAACAGCGGATGTTCGATCTGCTGGGCTTTGAGCGCGAGGATGCCGAACAGAAGTTTGGTTTTCTGCTAAATGCTCTGCGCTTTGGTGCGCCCCCTCACGGAGGCATCGCCTTCGGATTCGACCGTCTGGTGATGCTGCTCTGCGGCACCGAGAACATCCGCGATGTGATCGCATTTCCGAAGACAACATCGGGACTATCGCTGATGGACGGCTGTCCGTCGGGCGTCGATGAACGTCAGCTCGCTGACGTTGGCATCCGCACACTGGGCGAGCGTTCATGATCCGAAGAGGTGTGGTCGGTGTTATGGTGGTAGCTGTCGCCGTTGTCTCGGTCTATGCGCTCTCTCAGCAAGGCTCGACCGATGCGGCTTCGGCTGGGCGTGTAGAACGCCTCGAGGCTGCAGCTCGAGATTCCTCGTGGGTGCGCCTGCCCCTTGGCTCGCTGATGACCAGGCTCGGCCGTGAACTTCTCGGCACGCCATACGTCGGTGGTACGCTCGAAGGTGATGGTCCCGAAGTATGCCGTGTGCGACTTGATGGGCTTGACTGCGTGACGTTCTTCGAGACGGTGCTCAATCTTGCTCGGAATCTCAAACTCGGCATGTCGGGCTACGAACGTCTCCGCGACAGCATCGTGCGGACCCGCTACCGCGCTGGCCGACTTGATGGGTACACAAGCCGCCTGCATTACACC
>JBEIIK010000176.1:0-3783 GCA_040380835.1 Ignavibacteria bacterium
GGCGCATGGCTGCGAGACGTACATCCTGCGTCCGGGACGTAATGACGATGCCGCTCGCGTTGCCCAGCGGGAGAATGCCTCGGTGCGGTTTGAAGACAGATCTGCGCGGTACAAGTCCATGACCGAGGACCAGATCATTGTTGCCACTATGGCGCAACGTTCCTTTGTTCGCTTCAGCGAATTGCTTGCCTCATCCATTCAGGGTGAGGTCACAACCACTTGCCCCCTGGCAGACCGCGGAGTGAGTCAGGCAGGGTTCTTTGTGCTCGTCGGCGCGAGTATGCCCAACGTGCTGGTCGAAACCGGCTTCCTCTCAAACACAAGCGATGCACAGTATCTTGCCTCACCCAAAGGACAGTCCACGATGGCCTCGTCTCTGGCAAGGGCCATCGCGCGCTACGCGCGTGAGTACCAACGCACGCTCAATCGCTGATCTACATGTCATCACCTACAACTGCTGCAAGCTTTACGGTCCGACGCCTGGCCCGTACGATGGTCCCCTTCGTGCGTCCGGCCTGGAGGCTGGTCGTGTTCTCCACGCTTGCCAACCTGCTGTTCTCCACGGCCAACGCTCTGATCCTGGCAGTTGTCGAGCCGGTGTTTCGCACACTCTTCGGCGCCAGTGCAAGCCCCCTGCCAGCGGGCTCCACACCGGCATCGGGCTTTATGAAGACGTTTAACGACACGTTGGGATCGTTCATATCCGCGGGTGATCGGAGCGAGTCTCTGCGCTCGATCAGCCTGGTCATTGTAGGTCTGTTCATTGTCAGGGGGCTGACCAAGTACGTCAGTGCCGTGATCTCCACGCGCCTTGAAGAAGGCATCATGAAGCGTGTACGTGATGCCCTCTTCAACCATGTCTCGGATCAGTCACTCGACTTTTTCTCGAAGCGCAAAGCCGGCGAGATCATTTCCCTGCTGACCAACGACGTGAACGTTCTCAACCACGCTACGATAAGCTCCATCACGGTGATGTGGCGCGAAGTCTCCACGGTAGTGATCTACCTGACTCTGCTGGGGCTTATCAGTCTCAAGCTGACCGTGATCTCGATCGGCGTGTCCATGATCGGCCTTTTGCTCATCCGCACTGCCACACGGCTGCTGCGCTCCTATGGCGCACGACTGCAGGCCGCGCAGGCAGACTATACCTCCACACTGCAGGAAACGGTCTTCGGCATCCGCGTGGTCAAGGGCATGAATATTGAGCGCTTCGTCACGAAGCGTTTTGCTGACCAGACGGCGGCCTTTGTGCGTCGAGCAACGCGCAACGCACGCGTCATGGGGCTTATCCCGATGGTCAACGATACCTTCGGTATTGTGGCCCTGGTCACGGTGTTCTACATCGGCAGCATGGATAGCGCATCGGGTGTCATTGCCCCGTCCAGTCTGATGACGTTCCTGTTCCTGCTCTTCGGCCTGATGCAGCCCATCAGCGCCATCGTTAACACGATCGCAGCAATGCAGCGCGGCATCGCAGCCGGCGCCAATGTAGCCGCCACACTGGACACTGCGCCAACGATCCTGGGTGGAACTGGCAAGCCCCCTGAAGAAAAGCCGGTACTCGAAGCTGCCGACGTCAGCTTCTCCTACGGAGAACGCGCAGTACTCAACAACGTATCGTTTACCATCCACCCGGGTGAAAAGATCGCTTTCGTGGGTGCTTCGGGGAGCGGCAAGTCCACAGCCCTCGACGTGATCATGCGTTTCTACGACCCGCAGTCAGGCTCCATCCGCGTCAACGGCACCGACGTGCGCTCACTCGATCTGGGCGCCTACCGCCGTCTCTTCGGTGTGGTCTCGCAGGAAAGCCTGCTCTTCAACGACACCATCGCTCGCAATATCGCTCTGGGTGACGATGAACCCGATATGGAACGCGTGATAGCTGCCGCACGCATCTCGCACGCCGATGGGTTCATCCGTGAAACTCCCGATGGTTATGATACCGTCATCGGCGATCGCGGCATGCGCATCTCCGGCGGACAACGCCAGCGCATCGCCATCGCCCGCGCCCTCTACCGTCAGCCCCAGATCCTGCTCTTCGATGAAGCAACCTCAGCCCTCGATACCGAATCAGAACGCCTCGTGCAAGGGGCTATCGATGATGCTCTCGTGGGCCGCACCGCCATCATTGTTGCCCACCGACTCTCCACCATCGTCAATGCCGACCGCATCCTGGTCTTCGACAACGGCCGCATCGTCGAAGAAGGCTCCCATGCCGAACTCCTGGCAAAAGACGGTGTGTACAAACGCCTTTACAAGATGCAGTGAGCGCTTCGCGCTTGCGATGGACACTTATATCGCCCTGGAGCGGTCCTTCGTCGCCTGCGGCTCCTCAGGATGACGCAGGGGCGCTTCGCGAAACGACAGAGTGACGGAGTTGCGGAATGACAAGATCACCGATAATTCATCCTCAATCGCTTCTCAAACAGCACATACTCTCCGTTTTCTTCGGCAACGGAGTAGGAGTTGTCGAGTAGTTCGAAGATCTCGGACCGGACGTCTTTTCTGATACCCGGGTGGTAGTACACGATCCATGGAGCGCCGACGGCGGCGCGCACGACGCCGGCATCGATCATGTCTGCGGGCATGGCAAGGGGCTGATAGGAGTAGCGCGGTTTGCGGCCCGACATCCAGCCGCGGGTGTACCATGCCAGCTGGGTGTTCATGTTGTCAGTGGGTGCGTGGTTGTGGTACAGATACACGAATCGACGTGCAACGGCCGTGTCTTCAAGCATACGCAGGCTGACGGTGCGGGCGCCGTTGATGGTTGACGATGTTCCGAGCAGAACGGTGATCAGTGCCGCAATAGCCGTAACACCTATCGACGCGTTGATAACGGGATTGATCATTCGCACGGCCAGACGCTGACGTCGGGCAGCGGAGGTGGCAAGCAGGAGCAGCATGAGCATAGCGACAAGGCCTACAATTGCCATCACCATGATTCCGCTGCGAACCAGACGAAGGTGGACAACAAGGGTAGCCACAGACGAGAGCACCATGCCCGAAAGCGTAATGAGCATCAGACCTGGGGTGGTGCGTCGCATAGCCGTCTGCAGCATCGCAAAACTGATGATGCTGGCCACAGGGATCAGCGGCAGCATTGCCATCATGGTGTGGTGGCGTGAGAGTGCTACGACGATCATCATCACCACGAACCAGAGTCCGGCCGTCATCATGACCACGTCGGAGCGCTCCGGCAGGATCTCTCGATGCCGAATGCCCATGAGCACCCACAGAATAGCAGCGGCAAGCACGGGGCTTGCCAGCACAAGCAGCACGATCACGTCCAGCGGGCCGGAAGAGAAGCCCCCTGACAGATCACGGGATGTGGAGGCAACGGCTGATAGGGCAAGAAAGAAATCCGAGCCATGACGTCCGACCATCATGAAGGTCCATGGCAGTCCGATGAGCAGTCCCGCGAGTACGCCCCCTACAGACCAGACAAGCGTATCGCGACGCAGGATGGCCGGAACGGCCAGCGCCAGGGCTATCACCGACAACGGTAGATGCGTCAATAGCGCACCGCCCAGTCCCACGGAATAGATCAGCACCGACATCAGGCGCTGGGAGGATGTTCGGGCATCGAGCAGACGCAGCAGGCCCCACCATGAGAGCATGAGAAGGACCGTTGCGATAAGGTCCGGCGTCATCTGACGTCCCACCGTGATCATCGGCATGCTCAGGCCAACCACGGCCGTGGTCATCAAGGCCTGCCTGTCCGGGAGCACCCGACGCGCGATCACCAACGTCAGCACGAGCAGTGCGGCCATGGCAAGCAGCGCC
>JBEIIK010000177.1:0-3754 GCA_040380835.1 Ignavibacteria bacterium
CAGGTTTCAGGTTTCAGGTTTCAGGTTTCAGGTTTCAGGTTTCAGGTTTCAGGTTTCAGGTTTCAGGTTTCAGGTTTCAGGTTTCAGGTTTCAGGTTTCAGGTTTCAGGTTTCAGGTTTCGGGTTTCAGGTTTCAGGTTTCAGGTTTCAGGTAGACAACGCCTAGCACGCAATGGAATTACTAGCCCCGGGCCTTGGCCCGGGGTGGGAGCGAACGATAAGCACAGCGCGATACGCGATCACGAATGATCAATATTAGCCCCGGGCCTTGGCCCGGGGAAGGCAATGGGCGATACGCGTTTGTTCGCAATGGATGTGCCAGCGCCGCCGCGTCATCCTGAGCCGCTTAGCAGCGAAGGACCTCACAAGCGCTGCGCGCAGGTGTGAGGTGTGGGGTGTGAGGTTTGAGGTGTGAGGTCCCTCGTCCCTGACGGGCGAAACTGCGTCTCGCCCCTACTCGTCATTGGTCCCTGACGGGCGAGACTGCGTCTCGCCCCTACCGGTCAATCGTCGTGGGGTCGCAGCCTGCTGCGACCCTTCTCCCTCACCTTGTGCCACCAGCTGGTGTCGCTCAGGACCTCTGACCAGTGGATGGGGTTGCGGCAGCTGTCGAGATGCACGAGGGAGTTGGGCCAGTCGCGGTTGTCGACCCTGTACTGGCAGCCGTCGAGGACATACTTGGTTTCGAGCATGGCCTTATGGGCAGCGGCATCAAGTCGATCCTGCTCACTTGCCTCGCTCTGCCGCATGTACCCGATGATGAGGATCGCTTCCAGAAGCATAAGACCCGCTACGATAAGGATCTTCCTACGACGTGATGGTTTGTGTGCGGTCATGCTGCTGATCTGTTTGATCTACGAGTAATGATGCCGATGGGCCAGAATATGAAAAGGAGCTGCACGGGCAGACGCAGCCACGCCAGCCAGAGCGGAATGGTGATCGATGGATGCGCGATCACATCGTGATGCGTGATAACATACATATGCACGGGCATGTACAGCGTCATGAGCGCGGCCAGGGACATCCAGGCCATGCGCCGACGCTGCGGGTGCCAGAGTGCGAGGGCGATCATCATCTCTACAATAGCCGAGGCGCTCACCGCTTCTCTGGCAAGGGGCAGGTACGACGGGTAGTAGGCCAGAAACCACTCAGGCATGAACCAGTGCGCAAAGGCGGCCGAAACAAGGAGCCCCGTCCAGAAGATGCGCGAGAGAAATTCAAACCGCACGAATGACATTATCGCAGCGGGAAGCCGGCCTTACGGGCGTGGTTGAGCATAATCCCGAACGGGATCCACCAGATAAGGTCGTTCGGGATGAGCGTCCAGCCAAACGCTGCAGGTGCAGTGCCCATCATGATGTTGTAGACGTAGCCGAGCGGACCAAACACCTTGCCCATGAGTCCGATAGCCACGATTGGCCAGTGCCGCACGTAGTCGTACGAGGCCCAGTAATAGGCCAGACCATAGAGGCCGATCACCATGCCCAGGCCCTGCCAGACCATCGGGTGGTTCATCGGCGTCATGCCCATGAGCTCAAAGAAACTGTTCGGTGCAAGCACCTGCCATGCACCCCAGACGATGTTGTACACAGCGGCAACGCGCAGTACCATACAGAGGCGTGGGTTCAGTTCATAGTTCATAGCTCGTGTTCCGGCCTCCACCGGGTTGTTGTTTCAGGATGCCCTTGTCCACCAGGTCCTTTACATCGCGCAATGCAGAGTCCTGTGAGCATTTGGCGATTCGTGCCCACCGTGATGTGGTGAGTTTACCGTCGAGTCCATCAAACATTCTATTGAGCACAAGACGCTGTCGATGGTTGAAGACGACGTCCTCATGTTGTTTCCAAAAGGTCGACCGATCGAGGGCGATGTCAATGGCGTCGATGGTTGATTGCAATGCTCGCTGTACGATATGCAAGAACCAGACAAGCCACTCAGTGATATCGCCCGTGCTGTGTTGGACCGACTGAAGAATGCGGTAGTACGTTTTTCTGTCGGCCATGATCTGCTCCGACAAACTGTAGTATCTGTCGGGGGTAGCATCTGCGCGCGCCAGGAGCATATCCGTCAAGGCTCGTGCTATACGTCCATTACCATCGTCAAAGGGATGGATGATAACGAATCGGAAGTGAGCGATGGCTGCCTTCAGTATCGGGTCGATCGGCTCATCCCCATCGAACCACGTGAGAAAGGCATCCATCTCCTTCTTGACGTTCTTGGGCGATGGGGCTGTATAGTGCACACGCTCACGTCCGTAGGATCCCGACACGATCTGCATTTCCTGTGTTCGGTATTGTCCAGTCTCGATCATCATCCCACCGCTACGACCATCCGGAAACAGCAGACCATGCCATGCGAATAGCCGCTTATGGGTAAGGGGCTTCTTATGATCTCGCACTGCGTCGAGCGTCATCTCAACCACACCATCAACATTTCGGCTGGACTGCTTGGGAGCCGGAACATCGATGCCGAGTTTTCTAGCGATCGACGACCGCACCTGCTCAGGATCCAGGTTCTCCCCCTCAATCTCTGATGACCGCACAACGTCCATCGTCAGCGCGTGAAGCTGCGACGTGGCCTGCGTCGCAAACCCAACTGCGTGCATCCTACCGGCAAGGTATCCACGCAGTCGATGAACCTCAGCCAGTAGCACGCGCACCTCTTCGTCACTCCATCGGAATGCCGTCCAATTGCGCTGTTGATAGATGTACGTTGCCATCGTGGTGCCCTACCAATCACCGCAAGCTACGGAACATTCACCGCACTATTGCGGCGAAACTGGCGTATTCCTGCTGTGGACAAACGAGGAAACGACAATTGGGGCTGCCCTTCGGAATTCAGCTGGGACGACAGCCGTACCGATAATCCAGGAGCTCCCTGCGTGAAGAAGCCGCGATACCGATTACTTCAAGGTATAGCTCTGAAGCTCAATGTATCTGCCATTTGATTGTTTCCCGGCATAGGTGTAGCCGGGACAATCTCTATTCGTCAGTATTCCCAGAACCGGGGCGAAAGAGTAGAAATCTTCAACGTTATCGGATCGAAGTTCGGCACCTTTTGCAGAGTACAACGCGTCGATGTATCGAACACTGTACCGTTTTGACTGGATTCGACCGGCACCCGAATTGACCTGCTCCCCAACAATACCAGAAATGATAGTTTGGTAGTCGAAAGGAGCTCGGTATGGGACGGAAACATCACACGGAAGAACAGTACGTGGGTTCACAATGACGATAAACGGGGATGACGTTAAACGGGGATGACGACCAGCCTCATTCCATTACAACTACCACAGCCTGGACACCAAGACGCAGCAGATAGGTGCCGGTGGGGAGGCCAGAGAGATCGATCGTAGGGGTTAGACCGGAGTGGACGGGCCGGCCGAGCAGGTCGTACATGGTGTAGGCAAGACCTGATTCAGTGCCGGTAATGGTGGCACGGTCTGACGTAGGGGTTGGGTGGATACCTAGTGATGAAGAGCGCGGCGCATCGCCCGAAACGCTGGTTGGCAGCCGAAAGAAGTAGCCCCGATCGTCGGCATCACCGAAGCCGCAGGGAGGAAAGGCAATTATGCTGTCGGCGGTGACGGACAGGGATTCGGTGCCGTCGGGACCCTTGGCACCGACCACTCCGTAGACACCCTCAATGCCAAGTCCGCCCCCTACCTGCACGGTGTAACCGATATCGAAACCACCGCGTTCATAGAGCGCGATAAGAAAGCTGAGGTTGCTAGTGTTGAAGTCCTTACCGCGCGG
>JBEIIK010000178.1:0-3726 GCA_040380835.1 Ignavibacteria bacterium
GACGGCTGGCTGCTCATCCGTGCCTCCGGAACCGAGCCACTGGTGCGTTTCTATGCAGAAGCCCCTTCCCTGGACATGGTGAATGCTCTTCTAGACGCCGGACTGCGGCTTTCATAGCCCCATAGAGTCGAAAAAAGTTGGAAAGCTTCCCAGTTCGGCTATATTCGACACGGGGAGTTTTGTGGGGGTAATCAATGCGGACGGTTCTATGGCTGTGGCTGTGTGTTGTGGCCATTCTGGTCTGCAGCAGCACTGCTGTGCTGGCGCAGGAAGAAGCACCGGGCGACACGTCTGAGGCTGCGCCGTGGATCTCGGTGACGGGCGCTGCATCACTGACGTCGGACTTCTACGAGCACAGCTCGGATCCTACCGGAGCCCAGACAGGGCGGCGTCCGGCAGCATTGCATCGGCTGGTATTCACACCGACGATCAACATTGCCGGGGTGCTGTCGCTGCCGTTGAACCTGATGATCACCTATCCGGAAACGAACACCACTACGCCCTCGATCAATGCTCCGTCGCTGGCTGAGATATTTTCCAATCCTGCCAATGCTCTCGGCCTATCCAGCTTTTCGCCGAAGATTGGTTGGGCACAGTTCCACTTGGGCTCATATACGCCTCAGCTGTCCGAGCTTTCAGGGGGAGACCTGCAGATCTTCGGCGCAGGGTTTGATCTTACGCCGGGAAGCGTTCAGATCTCGGCTTCTCGCGGCATAAGCCAGAGGGCCGTCGAGCCCGATGCAGCCAGGAATACACAGGGTGCCTACCGGCGGGATATGACGACCGCTCGCTTGGCATTCGGAAAGCCCGATTCGACGTCAGTGGGTTTCAATCTTGTCTATGCAAAGGATGATCCGACATCGATCCGCAACTCGATCGTCACGATCATTCCCTCGCGTCCGGCTGACGATGATCCAGAAATCGTCATTCCCGGTGATACCGTGCGACTGCGTGCCGAGGAGGGGGCGATCGCTTCTATCAATACCAAGATCAGTATCGCAGACGGCGTGACATTTCAGGCAGAGGGCGCTGCCTCTGCGTTCACGCGTGATCAGTCATCGAATATCTTCGAGTCATCAGATAATCCGCTGTCGTCGTTGTTCGTAACTCGCACGTCAACGCGATATGATGCCGCAGGCAGTGCCAGCCTGGCACTTCGAATGTCCACGTGGGGAGTTACGCTTACCGGACTGTACATGGGTGCGGGCTTTCAGCCCCTTGCCTATCCATTCAATCAGTCAGATCGGATTGATCTGAAGGTGTCGCCGATGCTGAACCTGCTGAATGGTGACTTCGCATTGAGTGGAACAGTCGGGCAACGGATTAACAATCTCTCCGAGACCAAGGGCGAGAAAATGACACAGATGATCGCGAACGGGCAGCTGTCGGTGCGGTTTTCTGATGTGCTTTCGCTGTCGTCGTCGTACTCCAATTTCGGCGTCCGTAACAATCGGCAGAACCCGCTTGATTCGCAGCGTATTCAGAACGTCAGCGAATCGTTTAGCGTGGACCCGATTCTAAACTTCTCAACATTTGGGGTTATGCATACGCTCATGCTCTCAGTAGCGCTCGATCGCTTTGACGACTTCAACGTCGTCAGTGGCATAGAGAGCTCTAATAACACGCGCAGTCTGACGCTGACATATAATGGTGTGCTGGAGTCGATTCCTCTGACGCTTGGTGCCTCGGGAAGCTATCTCGAAAATCAGCTCTCTGCTGGTACGCTGGCAGTGAGATCGATCGGAGTAAACGCATCCTATCGTCTATTGGGTGGTATGCTGGTACCCACAGCATCTTTGGTTCTTTCCAGTTCGGCGTTTGGCCAGATGCAACCTGATGCGCAATCGTTTCTAAGGGCAGGACTGCGCTGGCGTCCGGATGCGGCAATCACGGTATCGGCTAACTACACGATAAACACCTTTGCGTACGGCAGTGCCGGCGCTCGGGGCAACGGATTCACCGAGCAGATGCTGCAATTGGGCATCTCATCCACCTTCTGATCTTCGAACATGAACCAGGGACACCACCCATGAAAAACCGCTCCCACCTGATCTCGCTTCTGTTGGTATTGCTGACGATTAACTGTCTGCCAATGGCGGCCCAGTTGAGGGTCTCCGTCAATCTGAATTCCCGACCCGATCCCTACCTGTCTAACTGGGCACAGCGCCGCGACGTGGTAGTGGTCACGATCACAAACGGAACCGGTGCAGAGGTTCTGGCAAAATTCGACTGCCGGGTGAACAAGGATGGGGCTTTTCTGGCCCGCACCAAGCCTGAGAAGATGACTGTTCTGTCCATACCGGTCGGGGTAAGCCAGTTCTTCGGCGAAGATCTCGTACCTCTGGAGTCTATGAGTGTTGCAGGTGGCGCCGACCAGACTGCAGTCAGAACCGGAATGCTACCGGCCGGCGCCTATGAGTTCTGCATCGGCTTGATCAACCCCAGCACGGGTGCGGTGATCTCGGAGCCTGTGTGTAAAGGCTTCCAGATGCGCAGCTATCAGGCACCCATTCTATTGCTTCCGATCGACAAGGCAGAGATTACCTTCGGTACCCGTCCGATGTTTCGCTGGACACCGGTCTCGCCCCGTCCTGATTTTTCGGTGAACTATCGTGTGCAGGTTTTTGAGGTGCTACGAGGTCAGACTCCGATAAATGCTTTTCGAGTCAATAAGCCGATCCTAGATCAGCAGAACGTGACGATGACACAGTTGATCTGGCCCCCTGATGTCGAGTTACCGCGCTCGGAACAGCAGCACATCTGGTCTGTTCGTGCGTATGATGATCGCGGCAATACTATCGGCGAGCCGGATGGGTATGCTACACCGTTCACCTTCACCTCTGTGGCGATGAAGACCACATCGGGTGATGATGGGGCGAAGAAGTCGGGCGGCGGTGATACGACCTTTGCCAAGAAGTCCGGCGCAACAGGCCAGGATACTAGCGTGGGCAGTAAGAAAAAGTCGGCTGGTGCCGGGGGTGAAAGCGTCGACACTTCGCTCGTCGACCCCAACCCACCGGGTCAACCATGCGGAGCATGCGGATCAGCCGTGGTGCTGACTGATACAACAGCCGGTTCGCAACCGATCGCGGTCAATGATTCGCTATCCGTCGGGAAATTCATGATGAAGGTGACGGCCGTAACCAATGCGTCATCAGCCAGCGCCGCCGGCAAGGGAGAGATCGTGATACCGTGGCTGCTTGCTCGCGTTCAGGTGGTGTTCAGCGGAGTGATTGTCAACTCAGCCCGTCGGGTTGTTTCCGGTCAGGTCAGCGGTGAGATTGACCCGTCAGCACCAGCCTATCCACAGCAGTGGGCGATCAACCAGGCAACAAGCTGGGCCTGGGTGAAGAATACGGTTGCCGCCGTGGATCAATGGGTCAAAGCCAACGGAGCACTCGTCAAGCAGGTCAACAGTCTGAACACACCGCTCAAGCTGCCCCTTGGCTTTAACAACCTCAAGGGCTATACGATCTGTATCTCGGAGATGAAGTTCATGCCTACCGAGGCCGTGATGGCTTCGGTAGCCACCTTGCCCCTTACCAAGCTTGATGACACGTTGAGTTTCGGCCTGAAGCAGCTGCCGATCTGTCCTGAAGGAGTAGGAAAGTCCGGTCGTCTTGAACTGCTTCAAGACATTGATGTCCGCGGTATCACGTCGAGTCAGCCAACGTTCACAATTGCCGCCAAGGCCAAGACGGCATCACGTCCGGGGTGCTATGTCAC
>JBEIIK010000179.1:0-3723 GCA_040380835.1 Ignavibacteria bacterium
GTAAGACGACGATGGTGCCGCTGGCGCTGGTGAAGGAGCCATGGCTTGCAGGGAAGAAGATCGTGATGCTCGAGCCGCGACGTCTGGCGGCGAAAGCAGCGGCACGGCGGATGGCATCGCTGCTGGGGGAACAGGTCGGGCAGACGGTTGGATACCGGATGCGGCTGGAAACGGCGGTGAGCGAGACCACACGTATTGAGGTGGTGACCGAAGGTGTGCTCACACGGCAGCTTGCGCGCGACCCGGAGCTGGAGGGTGTTGGACTGGTGATCTTCGATGAGTGTCACGAGAGGTCCTTGAATGCTGATACGGGGCTTGCATTGACGCTTACGTCGCGCGCACTGCTCCGAAACGATCTGCGTGTGCTGGTAATGTCAGCCACGATCGGGTCGCTAAACTTTGCTACGATCATGCCCGATGCCGAGCGCGTGACGAGTCATGGCAGAACGTTTCCTGTGGAGACAACCTACCTGCGCAGTGCCTCCGAAAAGCCCCTTCACGAGCTGATGGCGGCGGCTGTACGTGATGCGATCCGCGACGACGAAGGCGACATTCTCTGCTTCCTGCCGGGTCAGGCTGAGATCCGCCGCACGCAGGAGGCGCTGCTTGCCAGGCCCGATACGCTTGAGGGCGCTGAGGTGATGATCCTGCATGGCGAGCTTGCAGCCGACGCGCAGGACGCTGTGCTGCGTCCGACGTCGCGTATGCGGCGTGTGATCCTGTCGACAGCCATTGCCGAAACATCGCTCACCATCGATGGTGTGCGCACGGTCGTTGACGGCGGACGCTCCAGGGAGCCCCGTTTCGACCCACGATCGGGTATGACCCATCTGACGACGGTGAGCGTTTCAAAGGATGCGGCCGAGCAACGCAAGGGGCGGGCCGGACGCACCGCTCCCGGACGCTGCATCCGCCTGTGGACGGAGAGAGACCACGATCAGCTGCCGGAGCGACGCACCAGCGAGATCCTCGTTGCCGACTGCTCGAGTCTGATCCTAGAGGTGGCCAGCTTTGGCGTTGATGTCTCTGATCTGCCGTGGCTGGAGCAGCCCCCTGCCGGCAATGTTGCCCAGGGACGCGAGCTGCTACGTCAGCTGGGAGCTCTTGATGCAACGAACAGCATCACTCCCCACGGACGCGAGCTGCTGCGCTATGGCACACATCCGCGCATCGCTCACATGCTTGTGCGCTCGAGAGAGTTCGGCATCGACTGGCATCGCGCATCGGGCATTGCGGCCATTATCGGCGAGCGCGACCTGCTCAAAGGCGAGCGCATGAGTGATGTACGCCGGCGTCTTGATGCCTTGCAGGGGGCAAGTGATCCACATGCCGACCGTGCGGCCATCATGCACGCGCGCAAGCGTCAGCAGGCGCTGCGCAAGCCCCATGACGCGTCCGCCATCAGGCACACGGTAACTGATGACGACGCCGAGGGCGTCCTCATCGCCCTTGCCTACCCCGAACGCCTTGCCCGCAGTAAGGGCGACGGACGTTTCCTGCTGCGCAACGGACGCACCGCATCGATCATGCAGGCAGACCCACTGGCCCGCTCCGAGTGGCTGGCCGTGGCCGACCTGGACGGTTCGGCCTCCGAGCCACGCGTCGCCATCGCGGCGCCCATCAGTCTCGATAGCGTGCGCATTGTCTTTGCCGATGATCTCACCAAGCAGGTGGAGACTGGCTGGAACGACCGGGACGGACGCATCGTGGCACGCACGGCAACCATGCTCGGAGCCATCGTCGTGGAGTCAAAGGCCAACGCGAAAGCTGACCCGCAGGAGCTGGCGGCCGCGTTTGCCCGGGAGCTTGCACGGCGTGGAATCGAGAACCTGCCGTGGAGTGAGGGGGCTGAGCGCCTGCGCAGCCGCGTTGTGTTCACGCATAGACACACCAGAGCCGAGCTCCCCGCTCTTTCCGATGAAGCGCTCTCACGCACCGTTGAGCAGTGGCTTGCCCCCAACCTTGTGGGACTGCGCTCGCTGGCTGACCTACAGAAGCTGGACCTGGCGCGCCCAATGAAGGAGATGCTTACGCGCGAGCAGAAGACGCTTATCGATCGATGTGCGCCGGAGTTCTACAAGCCGCCAAAGGGGCGTGAGGTCCCTATCGATTACTCCAATCCCGATCAGCCCCTTGCCGCGGTCCGACTGCAATTTATGCTGGGCGTTAAGCGTACACCCACGGTGGCCAATGGGAACGTTCCGCTGACCATTGAGCTCCTGTCCCCGGCCGACAGGCCCATTCAGAAGACCCGCGACCTGGCCGGCTTCTGGAGCGGATCCTACCAAGCGGTACGAAAAGAGATGAAGGGGCGCTATCCAAAGCACGACTGGCCCGAGAATCCGTAATGTTCCGGTGCGTAGATTGCGCCTCGGAATCTCAGCACCACAGGTCATTTCGCATGAGCATTCGCAACGCCCTCACCGTAGTCGTCGCACTTGTACTTGGCATCATCTGTTCCAATGGCCAGGATCGGCCGTGGGTCTTCCGTGGCAGGACCCTTCCCGGGAATGTTCCAAAGGTCAGCACCGTCGCCGGCGGTGTGGTGATCTTCGACCGTGTTGCCCTTCGGTCCATCGACCATGCAGCAACCCTCGACACCATCAGGGGGCTTCGTGGTGACTTCTGTGACTTCGTTGACTTTGCCGGAGGCATCACCTTCGCTGTCACCTACGAGGCCTCAGAGCGCAAGGCATGGGCTCATTTTTCGCAAGGGGGCAACTCGTGGCTGACGATCGATTCGATGATGAATGTCTCCCGACCAACAAGCCTTGTGGCCGCTGCCACGGAGTGGTTCATGGCCACCGAAGACGGGTCGACGATCTTCCGCATCGGTGAAACAAATTCCACGATCAAAGGTCCTGCTCCGGAGCCGATCCGCCAGATGGTGCTCCTCGGTACGACCCTTGTTGCGAACGTGGCCGGTAAGCAGTTATCCTACACATCAGACTTCGGTCAGTCATGGAAGGCTATCCCCATGCAGGGGGTGGGCCCGTTGCATGTGCTTAACGGCACGCTGTATGCGGCAAGCACTCAGGGAGTGAAAAAGGTTGATCTTACAGTCGGCAGCGTATCCGATGTCGGGATGTGGAAGCTGAAATCCGGCTTTGCTCCGGCAACGCTTGACGTGGACTCGTACCTCGGCAACCTGCATACGATCGCCGTGGATACGGCGTATCAGATGTACCGTCTTGACCCTACCGACGGGACGTGGACGCCCCTTGCCTACCCTCTGCCGTGTCGCAAGGCAGTTGACAGCCCGTCCCTGCTGTCGATCGAAGCCGGCTGGGCCATTGCGGCCATCAATGTGACCGAGGGCAAAAAGGACACCTCGGGGATCTACGCCTACGACCTCAACGACTTTACATCCGTTCAGGTCGGTGAGGATGTCGCTACTGGCCTTGATAATCTCATCCTGACATCACAGATCACTGAGATAGATATGGGGCAGGGTGTTGTGTCCTGTCAATTGTGTGACCTGTCGGGACGCTCAATAACCATGCTTCCTGCATCGGCCTCAGGACGTGTACGGTTCGACGCTGCGGGTCTTGGCTCGGGAGTATATGTCCTTGTTGGGCATGGCACCGGCTGGCCGCGCATGCGCCGGGTTCTGGTCCCGTAATAGCTGCTTTCAAAGCGTTGATCCATGGCTAAATCAGCACCGAACGTTGAGATCAAGCGCGGCATGACGCGTCAGCGCCTGTTCACGATCGCCGGACTTAC
>JBEIIK010000180.1:0-3658 GCA_040380835.1 Ignavibacteria bacterium
CACCTTCGGTGAGACACTCGCTGCGCTCGTGGGACACCTTCGGTGAGACACTCGCTGCGCTCGTGAGACACCTTCGGTGAGACACTCGCTGCGCTCGTGGGACACCTTCGGTGAGACACTCGCTGCGCTCGTGGGACACCTTCGGTGAGACACTCGCTGCGCTCGTGAGACACCTTCGGTGAGACACTCGCTGCGCTCGTGGGACACCTTCGGTGAGACACGGCTTCGCCGTGGGACACTTTGTGAAACCTCAAACCTCAAACCTCAAACCTCAAACCTCAAACCTTTATGCCTACCATCGCCATCATCGGAGCAACCGGAATGCTCGGACAGCCTGTTACGCGGGCCTTTGTCGAAGCCGGATGGAACGTCACCATACTTGCGCGTAATGAAGCCAAGGCACGACAGATGTTCGGAGCGTCTGTCAACATTATTGTGGGCGACGTTCAAGACGCCCCCTCCCTGAGAGCGCTGCTCATGGGACAGCGGGCAGTGTACATGAATCTGTCGGTGGATCAGAATAGCTCGCCGGGGGACTTTCAGCCGGAGCGGGAAGGCCTGCAGAAGGTGCTTGCCGTTGCGCGAGAGCAGGGCGTGCAACGCGTGGGATACCTATCGTCGCTGGTGAAGGACTACGTTGGATTTGACTGGTGGTCGTTTGACATCAAGCGAGCAGCCGTTGAAACCATCAGGAAGTCAGGTCTGGCGTACTCTATCTTCTGTCCGTCAACCTTCATGGAGACGTTCGACAGTCTGAGTGCCGGATCGTATCGGCAGGGTAATCGCATCAACCTTGCCGGCGTTTCGAAGCACAAAATGTGTCTGATCGCTGGTGCAGACTACGGTCGAATGGTTGTGCGGGCCTTCGAGCTCAACAATGGCAGTCATGAGTACGTGGTGCAGGGGCGTGAGGGCTACACAGCAGACGAAGTCGCGAAGCTGTTCGCAGAGCATTACAAGGGGGCGAAGCTGTCCGTTGCTACACTACCCTTCGGTATCCTGAAGTTTCTGGGTCGCCTTTCCAAGCGCTTCAACTACGTGGCCCATATCGTCGAGGCCCTGAATAACTACCCGGAAAAGTTCGCCGGCAAGCGCGCATGGCAGGAGCTGGGCGAGCCGCAGATCAGTCTCATGGACTACATCAGACGCGAGCAATATTAGCCCCTGGCCTTGGCCCGGGGAGAGAGTGACGAGTGACGCCTGCCGTCGTTCCTGCGAACGCGGGAATCCATCTTCAACCGCATGGATCCCCGCTTTCGCGGGGATGACAATCCCACACCCCACACCCCACACCCCATACCTCACACCTCACACTTCACACCTCACATCAACGCACAACATAGATGAAGCGCTCCATGCTGCCATCCTTTCGGGTGATACGCACGTCGTACGTTGCAGTGCGTACATTGCTGATCCGCAGTTCGGTTGTGCCGTCCTGATGCGATACCCATTGTCTGGCTGCATCGATAGGTTTACCATCAGCTGTGTGAATGGAGACGCTCTGCCATGGACTGTTACCGGTGGAAAGGTCGACGACAGCCGTTCTGTCCGGCTGCAGCCACGAGGACTGAACGGGGAGGATGGTTGACGGATACGCATCAACCGTAAGCTTCTGGAGGAGGATACTGTCGGCATCGTACCAGAGCAGTAGGTTGCCCCGACTTGAGCTAACGCGGATTGCAATCAAAGCGTTGCTTGGCCTTCGGCCATCGACGCGCTCAATGTCGTACAGTAGCTCACCGTCAGCCTTTGTAACGCGAACAGGCGAAGGTGAAGGGGCGGTGCAGACAATATTGCGCAGGTCCCCGCCAGCACACGTGATCGATAGGCATGTCTCGGTTTTACCGGCACTATCGGCTGACACCACGCGATCACCCGAGCCGATGATCGAAAGAATGGTTTCAATGGCATTTATGTCGATTGCGAGTCGCTGCTGCACCTCCCGACTAGCAATGACGACTGGAAGCGGCATGAAGGAGGACGGCATGCTGGCAGTGAAGCGTCGTTTGATCGCTGACGCGGCGACGGTCCGATGCGGCGTGGCGAGTTTGGCCACGGTTACAGACGCGTGGGCATCGGCCAGCCGGGCATTCGCAGATACAGACGGCACATACGAGCGATCATGCGACGGCGGTTCGGTATGCTCGTACATGCGGACCAGTATCGCGATGGTCATGGCCGATAACAGACCCAGCGCAAGCATCGTGCGGCGTGCTTTGCTCTTGCGCGTTTCGAGCGCATCTGCTCGAAGCAGAGACTGTTCCAGCGAAATGTCGACCTTTTCATTGCGTAATGAACGAAGTAGATCCAAGTGCTCGCTACTCATGTTGACCTCGCATTGCTTCTTTGCGTAGCGCCTCTCTGGCGCGCAGTAGACGGGCTTTCAGGCCGCCAACGGTTCCCCCGTGAATCTCAACAACCTCGGCAGGTGTCCACCCCAGCACGTCAATCATGACAAGGCACTCACGGTATTGCGCCGGTAGCCGCTGCAGCATAGCCCGCACCAGAGATGCATCCGTATGCACATCGGGCTGCGGATCCGATGCTACAATGTCCAAGTCCTTTGGCCACGGATGGAAGAGTCGTCGGCGCAGCTGCTGGCGCATATACACTCGGTGTGCGGTACGGAACAGGTACGTACGGAATGCCTGGGGATCACGCACCGAGTTCCATGACTCGAGAGTCTTCAAGATGGTCTCCGCGACGAGGTCCTGAGCATCGTCACGTGATCGCGTTAGCGATCGCGCAAAGCGAGCAAGGTCGTCGTGGTGCAGCGACAGTGCTTCGAGAAACGCCGGGTCATCGCGGAGACCGATCTTCATTGATACGTCAGTTTAGAGCTGTGCCGTAGGTTGGAATCTCAATATCATCAGATTCCTTACCATCGCTTGAAGTGAATCGCAACAAACTCTGAAAGCGCCCGGATTTCGTTGGAGTATAGACAAGCGTTACCTGGCGCTGCTCCTTCGGTGCAAGGACGATCGCCTCGGGGATATCCACCGTCATGCCATCGTCCGCACGAACATTCGAAACGGCTACCGGCACCATACCCGGGTTCACAATCGTAATGGTGGTCTTGGCCGGCGATCCAACCCTGGCGTCGTTGATCGCAGCAAAACCGGCAGGCGCGATCGACACCAGGCGCTGAATGTCAACCTTGAGCGTAACGCTCTGCTGGGATGTATCCGAACCATGCACGCTGCGCACGGCAACATTGCGCTGCAACGGTCCATTCTGGGAAGCGTTGATGTTTAGCTTCACACGAACCACAGTTTCCTCACCGGGAGCAAGAACCTTCTGTCCGAGTTCGGCCGTCGTGCAGCCGCATCCGGGCTTGACATCCAAGATCTCCAGTGGGCCCTGCTCAGCCCCATTCCTGAATCGTATCTCGGCCGTGAGATAGCCGCTTTTGGGTGCACGAACCGTGCCCCAGTCATACACTTCCGTTAGCTCAAGGGCAGGACGCGTCCCACCCGTCGTCATCGCCGGAGACTGCAGTGCCAGCCCCGTTATCAGAATGCTTGCGCAGATGAATCGAATCATTGTTGCGCCTTTCTCGTTGGTGAAAAAACTGGCTCATTAGCGCCCATGGGAGAAAGGAGACACAAGGCCGAAAAAAGATACGGTAGGAAGCTAGGAGGGATGACAGCACCACACC
>JBEIIK010000181.1:0-3551 GCA_040380835.1 Ignavibacteria bacterium
GTGCCAACCAGCATCCAGGGCGATCTCAAGATGCTCAATCCGAACGCCAAGACGGCAGCAGAGCGATTCATATCTCTGCGTCCGGATGACCTCCAGGATGTTTCCAAGCTGCGCCAGTCGAGCACGCAGACGATCGAACTCGGTTATCAGGGCAAGATCACCGATAAGCTGCGCTTGTCGGTCGATGTATACCAGTCAACGGTTACCGACTTCGTCTCTCCACTGAAGGTCGTCACACCGAGTGTGTTTATGAATGGCGCCTCTGTTGCTGCGTACCTCAAGCCCCTTCTCAAAGGCGCTCTCCTGGGCCAGGGTCTTCCCGAAGCACAGGCCGAAGCTGTGGCTACGCAGTACTCTCAGCTCATCGGCGGTGCGTACGGTCAGGTTCCCGTCGGTACGGCATCACCGAACGAAACAACGCACAAGGGTGACATTCTTCTTGCCTATCGCAACTATGGTAAGCTGAGCTACCTCGGCAGTGACGTGGCGTTTACCTACGAGCTATCTCCAAGTTGGTCGGTCTCCGGCTCTGCTTCGTGGATGAGCCAGAATGTTTTCACCGGTGCTGACCTTAATGACGCCGACAGTACAGCCGAGATCGCTCTCAACGCTCCGAAGTATAAGTCATCCCTTGGCATCATGCACCGCAATGCTGACCTTGGTCTGAACGTTGGACTTCAATGGCGCTGGGTTGATGGCTTCCGTATGAATTCGGGCGTGTATGTTGGCGATGTGAATGCCTACAACATGCTTGACCTCATGGCGCAGTATGTCATCCCGGGCGTCGAGGGTCTAAGCCTGAATGTCTCTGCAACGAACCTTCTCGATCATCAGGTCCAGCAGTTCATTGGTGCAGCGGCTATCGGACGGATGATTCAGGGCCGGTTGACGTTCACGTTCTAATAGAACGTCTCCTCACCTTTCACACAAAGAGGTCGCCCCCGCCTTACTGGCAGGGGCGACTTTTTTATTTATTCAACAGGATAGCCCCTTTCCAAAGGGGTACATCTTGCGGTGTGGTGATGACCACAACAACGACGCCTTCGGAAAGGGGCTTGTCGATCTCGTTGTAAGAACCCGCATTCAGGGATTCGGTTGCAAGACGGCGACCAAGAACGTCAAAAACTTCACAGTGTGCTCCTGCTGGAACGCTACCGGAGACGATGATAGAGGTCTTCGACGCCACCACGGAGATCAATGAGCGTATTGTGACATCGTCAACATTCACTGTCGGACGCACCGTGATGAACGACGACTGAGGGCCGGTCTGGCGATTTCCGTCGGCATCAACGCCGATCACGTGCCAGAAGTAGCGGGTGCGCTCGCGAAGTCCGGAGTATGCAACTGTTCCTGCGTCAGAGGTGACTGAAAGGTCGACGGCATTGAAGTCGGGATCTCGGCTGAACTCTACTTCATAGGTCGCGAATGCATCAGATGTGCTGTACCGGCACTCTCCGTTGATCGGGACATCTTCGGCGTCTGTGGGTGGCTCAAGTGGGAGAAGCCCCGAATTGATCTGCATCTCCGAGGTTATGAATCTCGCTGTATCTGACCACTGGCTCGAGACACGATCATTGAAGGCCATTACACGCCAGTCGTAACTGGTGGCGGGTTGGAAGCCGGCACGTTGAAGTGTTGTGCCGGAGAGTATCGTGTCGATTAATGCGTAAGCAGAAAAACGACGATCATAGAGTTGCAGCCGATAGCCGGTAGCACCGGCCACAGATGTCCAGGAAAACTCGATGGAAACATCACCAGAGGGGAAGTCATTACCCCGAGGCTCGATTGCTCGGGGCCGGTCAAGGGGCGGATCGAAGATTAGCGTGAGGTGCCGGGTAGACGATGAAGGGCCGGAACCATAGCGGCCGATGGCCTTGCATTCCCATGTCATCGGAACATTCTTCGGTAGCAGATTCACCCTCAATGAAGTGCTGTAGATGAGCGTGTCCCGATAGAGTACCGACGAGTCCTTGGCACTGCGAACGGAAAGCGCATAACGCAAAGCGCCGGGTACTGCGCTCCAGGAAAACTGCGTTGAGGTAGCATACGGCAACATCGCGTCATCATCGGGGAGCAGCAGATCCGGCCGGTCGGGTGCTGTGATGAAGTACGCCCGGGATGAAGAGCGGCCAAGAGTCGTTCCATTGATCCCTCTGACCGTCCAAAAGTATCTTGTATTAGGCTGTAGTCGCGAGCCGATGTTGAATGTCTCGGTCACGGTGGTCACGTCCACGGCGGGCTGTTCGGTCTCGACGTCGCTGACCGTAAATCTGTATGCCATAGCCCCCTGGGCCTTTGTCCAGCGGAAGAGCTGATTGGGCAGCACGGCTGTGGAATCCTTGCCCACGATCATTGGCGCGATCGGATTACTCAATCCGATCTGAGTGGTGAAGCTGAACACCACCGACCATGGCCCGACGCTTGCGGCCCAGCGTTTGCGTACCCTCCAGTAGTGTGTTTGAGCGTTGGCCAGGCCCGTAATGGTCGTGTCAACGCGTCTTGTGATGAGGAGCTTACTCTGGGTGAAGGCCGGATTGGTGGCCCATTCGACCTCGTAGGCATCGGCTAATGCGGCTACCTTCCAGGAGAGCTTCGGTGAAGTGGACACTTCCACGGCAGCGTTCAGAGGTGACACCGGCGTCGGGTCAAAACAGTCCTTGTAGGCCAGCATGAACTCTCCGGCCAGAAGAGCCGGTAGGACGATGGCGCGTTTCTGGGCATCATAGGCTCCTTCGAGGGGGGCAAATCCTGCCTGGCCTTCAACCGGGCGGTAGAGTAATCGGATCTGCTCGGGGCTTTCCACTTCTGGCATTGAACCAATGTCGAAGATCATCTGGCCCCTTACCACCGACGTATCCTCGATCCGAATCACCCATCGCATCGGAAGCGTTCCGCAGTGCGGAGCACCGACGAAGGTGATGATCTTCGGTGCATAAGAATGCCGCTCAACGATGATACCCGTCGGGGATGTGACCTTGCGCGGTCGGATCGTAACAAACGTCGTGCTGTCAGCGCTGGCGAATTCAACCGACGTCGTGTCTTCGATCCTGACGTAATCGGCACAGAGGCCCATAGTGGTCTTCAGCACTCTATACGATGCCAGCGGCGTCCCCGAGTTGTCGGCCAGCTCCGCAACCACAGCCCCCTGACGGTTGACCTCCTGAGCAACAAGGGGCGAAGAGGCCGGCTGCGTGATCATCCCGAAACCCAGCAGTACGTTGCCGTTCTCCAGTTCCTCGACGCTTCCCATCGAGGCAGAAAACACACGCGGGCTGGGCACGTACTCCCATACCCGTGTTGCGGTTCGGGACGGGAAGTTTAGTGAGTACTCGACGGCCCTTGAGGCCCGGGGTTCTGGCTTGAGATTGCCGTTGTCAAACATCATCAGGGTGCCACGCGGAGTGATGAACGCCGTGTGCTGGTGTGAAAACCCTGTGAAACCCGGAGTGATGTCGTTGGTGTACGTGAATTCATTTCCACGGGACTTCTTGCCACCGAAGCGCCAGAGAACGTCTCCATCGGTACGACGCACGCAGATTATCTCGTCCAGA
>JBEIIK010000182.1:0-3493 GCA_040380835.1 Ignavibacteria bacterium
CCCCTCCTGCAGCGAAGCTGTCCCTCCGCAGCGAAGCTGCCCCTCTGCAGCGAAGCTGCCCCTCCGCAGCGACGCTGCCCCTCCTGCCGAAGGCCCCTCCCGCAGCGAAGCTGCCCCTCCTGCAGCGAAGCTGCCCCTACTGCCGAAGGCCCCTCCGCAGCGAAGCTGTCCCTCAGCAGCGAAGCTGTCCCTCAGCAGCGAAGCTGCCCCTCAGCAGCGAAGCTGCCCCTCCTGCCGAAGGCCCCTCCTGCCGAAGGCCCCTCCTGCCGAAGGCCCCTCCTGCCGAAGGCCCCTCCGCAGCGAAGCTGCCCCTCCTGCGGCGCAGCCGCCTATCTTACGACCATGATCGGCACAGTTGTGCTTTCTCCGGCACCTTTGACGCTGAGGGTGTAGGTTCCCGGGGGCAGGGAAGAGACATCGAATGACGTGCGATGGGAGCCCGCTGCGAGCATGCCGGCATCGAAGCGTGCGATGCTGCGGCCGGTGACGTCGTAGAGGTCCACGGTGGTCTGGCCCGGGCGGGTAATGGTGAACTCTACGCCAATGTTGTCCGAAGCGGGGTTGGGGTGCACGCTGGCAATGACTGAGCCAGAAACGGGCGTGTCTTCGCTGACGTTTGTTGTCAGAACGCTGCAGGTCGCCCCCTTGCCCATGTCGTAATATGTGCCGCTGGCTGTGGAGCGCAGGGCACAGGCGCGGACCATATACTCAAGCGTACCTTCATTTTTGAGCGAGTCGCGGTATGTGGTCGCTGTGATTGGGCTAGGCGTCAGGAGCGTCCAGCGTTGCACGCCTTGCTTGCGCCGATACAGGGTAAACGCATCGACATTGCCGGAGGGCTTTGTCCAGACAAGGTTGACTTTGTTCGGGAACTCCGTTGAGGCAGTGATCGTGCCGATCACGGCAACAGGCTTCGGAACAGCACGTAGGGTGGGATCACCCATCAGAGCGATGTGGATCTGACGGTCGCCAGCTGAGGCAATGCTGATGCCGTTCGCACCAATTGTAGCGTTCGGTACGTAGTTGCCAAGCTGACCTGATATGATCGGTGAATTGTTCTGGGCAATGCGCGCACTGTACCCAATGGTTTCGCCAAGTGCCATGTGGTGGATATACCAGTGAGGTCGACCCGACCATGAGCAGGTGAGCACCCTGGGATCAGTAGCCAGGGCCGATCTGAGCAGATTGTTCTTTGTGTCCCAGTCACCGAAATAGCTCCCGAATAGGAACGTAAAGACGGCATTCACCGGCTTGGTTGACAGATCCGTGGTTGTGCCGACGCCACCAGCGGATACATCTGTACCGCCTCCGCAGCCATAGCCGAGGAGCATGGTGTTGGGACCCTTGAGGTCGTTGAAAAAGTCACCCGCTTTCACGGCTGTGTCAGGCCCAAACACGCTGAACATCCGCCAGGCAGATGCGGCAAACACTTCGCCATAGGTGCCGAAGTTGTCATCGATGATGCCGCCCATGGTCACATTCCATGTGCCTGAGCGGTAGTCATGGTTCTTTTTAAAGTAGGCCTTCAACAGGTCGGTTTCGCTCTTGCTGAACTGTGGAAGATTGAAAAAGTCTATCCGGCCCACGGGAATATCGACGTCGGTGCTGAACAGACTCTGGTCAAACTTGCCGTCTCCGACCACGTTGTTGTTTGATGGTCTTGAGGTGTTCGGATTGTTGGCAGTTCTGTCGGTGTACGTCCCGTTAGGATCGCCGTAGATACCGTCAGCCGGCCATGCCCCCTGGTGATCGGGGTGCCCGTCGGGTGCGATCACGCCGGAGTAGGGAACAGGTACGCGTCCAACCAGCACGATACTGCCGATGTTCTGTGCCAGAGCCCACTCCTGCTTTATGATGTTCCGCACGCGGTTGACCTTGCCAGAGTCGAACGTCTCGGCACGCGGAACAGAGATAACCTTAACGTCCCAGCCCTCAAGTGTGAGATCCTGTTCGAAGACGGTAAGCTGGGAGGCAAGGGGCTGACGCATGGTCGAGTCTACCAGCACGAGAACACGCTCGCGTGGTGCCGGCGGTGCTTCTATCCCGGCATTGATATATCCCGTACCGTAGAAGGTTGCAGGCGTTGCCCCGGTGCGAATAACCAGACGGAATACGCGGTATTCGTAGGACTTCCCAACCTCGACCTCTGTGTCGGTCCACTCAAGCCCCTTGCCGACCACCGAATCATAGGTTTCGGCTTCGAATCGGGCAACGTCCTTGAGTTTCTTCCAGATATAGACGGCCTGCTGATTGTCGTCCTTGTTCCAGCGCAACGTGATCGAGGGTTGCGAACCGCTCTTGACCCGGGCGTTGAGTGAGAGTCCGAAATCACGTGGCGTTGGTGCCTGAGCTTGACTTAGTGTTGAAACGGCGGCGAAAAGTCCGGCGCAGCAGAGGAGTCGCAGTATCAGTGACATAGGCGCTAGGTTGATAAGTGGTTGCAATGTTGGCCGCTGACCACCGACAAGTGGGCAGGGCGCGGAAAAGTTACGACGATGACGTCTATCATGAAACACACTCCTTGCCGTATCTTACGCACGCGCGACGGCACGCCATCCAGCACCTGCAACGGTTGCCCGTGGGTGTGGTTCGCACAGCCCCCTGCCTTTCCATTAGCTGATGGGTTTGTCGTATGACGATACAGCGACACTGTTTGATTCTCGGAATGTTGATCCTGTCCGTCGCACGGACGTCAGCGCAGTTTCCGGCCTCATGCGATTCCCGCAAGGACTGCATCTTCAACGCTGTGCAGTTCACAACCACGAGTGGTCGCAGTCAGCACTTTATTGAGCTTCAGCGTAACCCGGTCAAGGCACGCCAGGCGGCAGTCACCTTCGAACTGTGGGCCAAGATCGAAAAGCAGGCTAATCAGCGCCAGTACATAGGGGGCCTATGGGGTCCCAACTCGGACTTCAACGATGTTTTTGTGGTGTACATCGATGCCAATGACGATCTGGTGTTCGAGATCAACGGTGACGTAGGTCAGCTCAAGAGTCTGGATAACACGATAGCCCGTACTCCAGCATCGGTCCTTTACGGCGGCTGGCACCACATCGCTGCGGTGTTTGACGGTGCACAGGAGAGCGCCTACATCTACATCGATGGACGCCTGGCCGTCGGCCCAGTGCGCAACAGTCAGTATCCGTCAAGCTATCTCAAGAATCTTGATCGCCCCGACCTGCCATTTCTGATCGGCTCCTGCAACGGCGTGGCCGACAATCAGAATCTCTATCGCACGATGAAAGGCATGGTCGATGAGATTCGCATCTGGGACAGGGCATTGGACTCGACCTCGATCATCTGTCAGATGCACCGCTCACTGAATGGTAACGAGTCGGGCCTGCGCGCCTATCTGCGATGTAATGAAGCACGGAATAATATCTCTACCATGTGTGATGCAACAGGTAATGGTCACACGGGGCTTCTGCGATCAGGCGCGTCGAATCAGACATCCGATCGCACCGTGCCGCGCACGCTCACTGTCTCGCCGAGC
>JBEIIK010000183.1:0-3483 GCA_040380835.1 Ignavibacteria bacterium
AGCATCTGACAGACCTCGACGTACCAACGTCTCAGTTCTATCATGTGAGCGTCGACACGCACTTCCCCTATCGACTCTACGGCGCTCAGCAGGATAACACCACCTGCTCGATTCCGAGTCGCGTGATAGGGGGCTGGTCCATCAACCGCGATGACTGGTATCCGGTGGCCGGCTTCGAGAGCGGCTATGTGATCCCGCATCCGACAGACCCAGACATCACCTTTGGCGGCAACTACTCGGGGTACATCGGACGAAAGTCGCGTCTTTTGAATCAGGAACAAGACATCAGCGTGTACCCCAATAATCCGATCGGCGAGGGCTCGAAGGATCGCGGCGAACGCTTTCAGTGGACGTTCCCGCTGGTGTTCTCGCCCCATGACAACTCGGTCCTGTACACGACCTCGCAGCATGTCTGGCGGAGCACCAACGAAGGCATGAGCTGGACAAAGCTCAGTGATGACCTTACGCGCAACGACACAACAAAGCAAGCTGCGTCGGGTGGTCCGATCACCAAGGACAACACCGGCGTGGAGGTGTACAACACCATCTTCACCTTTGCCGAATCTCCGGTCAAGAAGGGCGTGCTCTGGGCCGGCAGCGACTGCGGTCTCGTCCACATCAGCACCGACAACGGCGGCACGTGGAAGAACGTTACACCCAAGGGTCTGCCCGAATCTCTCGTGAGCATGATCGCCCCCTCTCCATTCGATGCAGGCACGGCCTATGCCGCCGTGAACCGCTACAAGCATGGCGATGACGGCGTGTACATCTACATCACCACCGACTATGGTGCCACATGGAAACGCGCTACTGCAGGCATTCCACAGGGTGCCTTTGCCCGCGTTGTCCGTGAAGATCCTTTCCGCAAGGGGCTTCTGTATGCAGGCACCGAGCGTGGACTCTACATCTCGCTCGATGCCGGCACGTCGTGGAGTCGGCTGCGTCTGAACATGCCCCTTACTCCGATCCACGATCTCGTGGTGCACCCCACGGAGAAGGATCTCGTGATCGGCACGCATGGACGTTCGTTCTGGATCATCGATGATCTGTCGCCGCTGCATCAATACACGACAACGCCGCGCAAGGGTCTGACGGCGCACGCGCCACGTCACGTGTATCGCGTCTCAGGGGGCTCATGGTCAGCCCCTACCATGGACGTTGGTGAGAATGCTCCTAACGGCGTGCTTCTCCACTACAGTCTTTCAGACACAACATCCAGCGAACTGAAGCTGACCATCCGAACCGAAAAGGGTGACAGCATCATGACCTTCTCGAGCAAGGTCAACCCGAAGGGCGAGGCGTTCAAGGTGGAGAAGGATTTCCATCTCGACTCCCTGCATCGTCCATCATCAGAGGCACTGACACTCTTCAAGGGGCTCAACCGCTTTGTGTGGGATATGCGCTGGCCCGGTGCCGAACCACTTGAGGGTGCGCTCCTCTGGGGTGGCGGCACGGAAGGTCCAACCGCCGTGCCGGGCTGGTACACTGCCACGTTCGCGCTTGGTGCCGATACGCAGACCGTGCGCTTTGAGATCCGTAAGGACCCGCGGTTGAAGACCTCGGTGGATGACTTCCAGGCCCAGTTCGATCTGCATTCGAAGATCAACGTCAAACTCAGCGAAGTTCACAAAGCCATCAAGCGTCTGCGTGAGGTCCGCTCGACTGTGAACGGACTTTCATCGCGCTGGAAGGATCTGGACACCAACACAACCAAGGACGTCAACAAGCTGAGCAAGGCCATCACGGACTCGCTCACGTCGATTGAAGACAACCTTATTCAGACAAAGGCCAAGGCCTTCCAGGATCTACTCAACTATCCGGTGAAGCTCAACAACAAGATCGCCTCACTGGCATCCGTTGCATCGAGTGCCGACCGACGTCCGACGCAGCAGACCTTTGATCTTTTTGCGACACTAGGCGCAAAGGCAGGCGAGTATCTCGGGGCACTGAAGTCTATTGAGTCGAAGGAGATCGCTGATCTCAACACCAAGATCAAGGAGCTGAATTTGCCTGCAGTGCCGGGCCCACCTAAGGATAAGTGACAGGGGGCTTACACGGTATGAGCATGCGCTCGCTGTCTCTTCTTCGCTGGTTCGTCCCGTTGTTTACGGTCATCGCCTGCACCATCGTGTGGGTTGATGTACTCGTGGCACAATGGATGCATGCTCACTCCGCGTCGTGGATGAGCACCGTGTGTACCGTGCTTGACCATGCAGGCCAGTCTCACTGGGTACTTGGGTACTCCGCCCTCGTTGGTATTGCGCTCTGGCGCAAGCGCAATGCGATGGCGCGCAACCACCTTCTCTGGTTTGCCAGCGTTGCCGTTTCCGGCATCATCGCCAACATCATCAAGGTCCTTGCCGGACGTCCACGTCCACCCCTCGCAATGCAAAGCGGCATCGTCAGCTGGGAGCCCCTTTCCTGGCACATGGAATTCCTCTGGAACTCCTTCCCCAGTGGTCACGCAACAACGGGGCTCTGCATTGCGGTGATGGGCTCGGCCCTTTACCCGCGCCTCTCCCCGCTCATGTGGACGCTTGGCATTGGCATCGCCCTTGCCCGCATCGTCCTCAACGTCCACTACGTCAGCGACGTGATGGTCGGCAGCCTGATCGGTGCGGCCGTTTCGATTGCGATGAAAAAACGAATGACGCCCATTGCTTCCCCACGGCCGAAGGCGTGGGCTAATGTGCGATGAAATCGCTAACACCTAAAACCTCACACCCCACACCAAAAACCTACAACCTGCGCGTAGCGCTGCGTCATCCTGAGGAGCCGAAGGCGGCGAAGGACCGCACAAGAGCGACAAGCGATGAATTCAGGTGCGGTCCTTCGCCGCTGCGCGGCTCAGGATGCAGCCCGGGGCTAATACTGATCGTTCATGATGCCGCAGCGCCCATTGCGTTCCCACGATTCCCCGGGCCCAGGCCCGGGGCTATTATTCTTTATAACACGCCACGTGACGTATATTGGCACGTCATTTGTCATCAGTCATTTGTAATCAGTAATCAGTCATCAGTAAACAATCATCAGTCATGGTCTCCATCTCCTCCACCTACGGCATCATGAAGCTGAAGATGTCGTCGATGGCATCGCATTCCTACACCTTGCTGGACGTTCATCGTGACATTCAGAAAGGGTATCGTCTGTCGTGTGCGATGGCCGTGGCTGAAAGGCTCGGTATCACGGACATTCAGCTGGCTGAGCTGCTCGGTGTAAGCATCCGCACATTGCAGCGTGTGCCCGATGCAAAGAGCCCGTTGAACGCACAGATGAGCGATCGACTTTATCGACTGGCGCGTATCGTTGCCATGGCCGAGTATGTTTTGGAGGGGGCTGATTCTGCCCGCGTTTGGATGCATGAGCATCAGCGTGCCCTGGGTGGTGTAAAGCCCCTTGACGTGATCTCCAGCGAAGCCGGATATCGGGAGGTTGAGGATCTGCTTGGACGCATCGAGTACGGAGTCTATTCCTGATGATCTG
>JBEIIK010000184.1:0-3461 GCA_040380835.1 Ignavibacteria bacterium
GCACTCCAAATGCCAAGCGTGGCACGTCCGAGTCTAGGCGTGACGCTCCCGAGCCCAGGAGAACACCTCGACGTAGTGGCGGGCCGCGACGCTGATTGAGTTGTCCTGATTCATGGCATTGGAGCGAACCTGCGACCAGTGTGACGGATCATCATACAGTCCGAGCGCATGGTCAAGAGCATAACTCATGGCCGACTCGTCGTAATCGTGAAAGCGAACACCCGTTCCCGTCCGCGTCGATCGATCGTAGTGCGAAACGGTGTCAGCCAGTCCTCCCACCGAGCGAACGATCGGCACTGCGCCGTAGGCCATGGCATACATCTGCGTCAGTCCGCACGGCTCGAATTGTGATGGCATCAGATAGAGGTCAGATCCGGCCTGTATGCGGTGACTAAGGGGCTCATTGTACCCCCTGACGAAGCGGACAAGGTCCGGGAACCGATCCTGCGCACGATGGAAAAAGTCCTCGTATTCACGCACACCGCTACCGAGCACTACCAGGCGTGCCCTGCGCTGCTCAAGCACGTCCCAGATGGCCCGCATCATGATCGGGATGCCTTTCTGCTGGGTCAGACGTGTAACCATGCCGATCACGGGCGCTGATGCACTCTGAATGTCTGATGGCAGGCCAAGCTCGCCAAGCAGGGCCAGCTTGTTGACGAATTTCTTTTCAAGCGTCGAAACATCATACGGCACGGCGATAAGCCGATCCACACGCGGATTCCAAATCGTGTCGTCGATGCCGTTCAGTACTCCCACGAGGTCGGCTGCACGCTGCTGCAGAGCCCCCTGAAGGCCCATGCCTTCCGAGGTCCATCGGATCTCCTGGGCGTAGGTAGGGCTGACCGTCGTGACCTTGTCGGCAAACATGATGCCGGCCTTCATGGCATTAAAGGAGCCGTGATGCTCGTACCAGCTCGACAGGTAGAACTCCGACGGAGGAAAGCCCCCGAACTCCATGGCACGGACCGGATCGTACATGCCCTGAAAGGCCATGTTGTGGATCGTAAAGACCCCTGCCGTGTGCGCAAAGAATGGGTCGTTTCGGTACTGTGTGGCCAGCATCGGCATGCACGGGGCGGTATGGTAGTCGTGCGCGTGGATAACGTCCGGACGAAAGCCAAGCGCTTTTGCCGTTTCGATGGCTGCGCGGCTAAAGAACAGGTAGCGGCGATCGTTATCCTCAAAGCCCTCGTGATAGCCGTAAATACCTTTTCTGTCAAAGTATTCGGCCGATCGCAGAAAGTAGATCGGCACTTCGGTATCCGGTAGCTGACCCTTCCATACCTCTGCATATTCCGTCCAGTATCCGACGGGTACGCTTACGACGTGTTCCGTCTTCTCAATACCGTACAGCTCGCGATCGATCGAGCCGTATAGGGGCAGCATGATGACCACCTCATGGCCGTCGGCCCACCATGCTCGTGGTAGCGCACCGGTCATGTCGGCAAGGCCGCCGACTTTAGCAAAAGGGGCCACTTCGGCGGCCACGACGAGGATGTTCATAGGAGACGGAATGATGCCGTAACAGGAGCGCAAATATAGGGCTCCAGGTCGGCCAACTCTGCTGCCGCCACTGCGGCCTTTGTTGCATCCTCGTAAAGCCCGAACACCGATGAACCGCTACCGCTCATCGAAGCGTATGATGCTCCAGAACGGCCGATACGTTCCTTGATCTCACTCAGGATTGGATGCTGTGGAAAAACTGACCGTTCAAAATCATTTTCAAACAAAGTGGCGTTAATGCTTTTAGCATCAAGGGCATGGATGAGTTTTCCACGCAAACCAGGGGACGGTTGTTCACCTGTTATCCCCAATGTGGAATATGCCAGAGCCGTGTTCACGTGGATGCCCGGGCAGACCACTAGAACGGTCCACGGCAGAGCTACGTCGATCGGTGTGACGAGTTCGCCCCTTCCGGTGACCAGTGCAACTCCGGCATGGAGGAAGAACGGAACGTCGGATCCGCAACGGGCGGCAAGGGGCTCCAGCTGGGTTATTGTCTGGGCCTTGCCAAGCCGACCGTTGATGTACGCCAGCGACAGAAGAGTCGAGGCGGCATCACCGGAGCCGCCACCGAGCCCGGCACCCGCGGGTATGCGCTTATTGACGGTTATCTTTGCGCCGCATTCATCGTGGGGAAAGCTCTCGGCGTAGAGTCTGGCCGCCCGATACACGATGTTCTGTTCAGGCTCGAGGGTTATCTGCGGTTGGCATGTGACGGACAATTCATCGGCCGGTTCGACGTGCAAAACGTCGCAAAGGTCGATGGCCACGAAGATCGACTCGATATCGTGATAGCCATCGGGCCGACGGCGGAGAATGCGCAGGCCGAGATTGATCTTGGCGCAACTGGCAACGGAAAACGGAAGGAACGGCATGTCGGAACAAATATCGTACACAAGTGAGCTTGCCCGGAAGGGCATTCACTTGTCGTCGCTGATGATTCCGGCCCTCTATCTCCAGATCGAGCACCACACCGGCATCATGATCCTGCTGGCCATGACGCTTACTTCGCTGCTGATTGACGTGCTGCTACACTATCACGGTGCAACGCGTCGGGTTATGCTGCGTGTCTTCGGCCCCATGCTTCGTCCTCACGAACGCACATCCGAGCGATTTCTACTGACCGGGGCCTCGTGGGTACTGATCGCCGCCACGCTCACATTTGCTCTCTTTCCCAAAGTTGTCAGCGTCACGGCCTTCACGGTCCTGATCGTTAGCGATACCGTCGCCGCCTTGGTGGGCCGTCGCTACGGTGAGCGAAGATTCTTCGATAAAAGCCTCGTCGGGTCTGTGGGTTTTGCCATTTCTGCTATCGGCGTCGTCCTATTTTATGGACACCTGTTTGACGCACCGATCTCGTTTTACTTCAGTGGAACAGCTGCCAGTCTGGTTGCAGCTACCGTCGAAGCCAGCTCAACCCGTCTGAGAGTTGACGATAATCTTTCGATCCCCTTTAGTTTTGCGATCACGATGGTGCTACTGCATCATGTTGTTCAGACCGTCGGCTTTCGCTCATTTTTGTACTGAGGGATAGATGTGGCTGCGGTCATTCATGGGCGAGCACACATCATGGGCGAGCACACATCATGGGCGAGCACACATCATGGGCGAGCACACATCATGGGCGAGCACACAGGCTCGCCCCTACACGTCATCTCGTAATTCCGTAATTCCGTAATTCCGTAATTCTCCTCCCCATGCCCCTTACCAAAAGCTCAAAGATCTTCGTCAGCGTGCTGATCATTGTATCGGTCGGCCTGGCTGTGGCCTACGTTGTCTACAGGTATTCCCACGCTGTGAGCTTTTATGAGGTCACAGACATGATCCGCGAGCAAAGAGGGGGCGAGCGGACATCAGTGTACTTTGTTCGAGTTGCCGATTACGACTCAATGAGTGTTCGCGGTGTTACCGAAGACGTCACGCGCAAGACGCTTGACTCAAGTGTGATCGACCCC
>JBEIIK010000185.1:0-3352 GCA_040380835.1 Ignavibacteria bacterium
GCTGGCTCTGGGATACGTCGGTACTCTTCCTTACCAATACCGGTACTATCTACCGATGGATTCGGGGCACGGAGCTAGGCTTGCAGCCGCTGATTTCTCTGAATCTCGGTGGTCAGGGGGCTCGCATTGTCTGCAATCCCGCCTGCACCAAACTCGCATGGGTCGTGGTCAGGCCGGCTGCCATGAAATGACCCGATCAGTGCTGAACCGGACGATCATCCTTGTGGCCTGCCTGTGTACAATTCCGCAGACTCTGATCGCACAACCTGCCGCGCCTGATGAAGTGCGGACATTCGGCGGTATGACCCTTGCATACTCTCGTTCAGCAAATGATCTGCCGACCGGGAGGCGGCCCTACACCCTTCAGCCGTCGGTCAACAATGCCCTGGGGCTGATGCAGGTTGACGCTGGACTTCGGTATCGAAGCCATGGACTGCAGGCGACGCTGGCCCTGCAGCTGGGATGGTTCGCCGATGCTAACTACACCGGCAAAGACTACGACTATCGTAACCTGCAGCAGGCCTGGCTTCAATACGACATTACTGCTGAAGTTTCCCTTCGCGCCGGCGTCATGCCGTCGCACATCGGCTATGAATCCATCAATGAGCGCGAGAACCTCATCGTATCGCGACTATTCTGCTCCGATGCCACCCCCTACTACGAGACGGGTGGATCGCTGCAATGGCGCCACTCCGAGAAGCTCTCCATCGAAGGACTAGTCCTGAATGGCTGGCAGAATATCGTTCCCATCAACGATGATCCTGTATGGGGCACTCGGGTGGTCTGGAAACCAGACACAATGCTTACGGTTAACTGGAGTGCTTTTTACGGCAACACCAGCGATCAAGCTCTACCGGCCTCGATGCGTTTCTACAACAACGTCTGGGTACAGTGCTCGCCGTTCGATGAGCTGACGCTTGTAGGGATCGCCGACATCGGCCATCAGATGATCACGACCGATTCAGCAGCCTCGATGTGGTGCGTTGCTGCCATGGCCGCCTATCGCCCGCATCCACAGTGGCGCACAGCACTGCGTGCCGAGTACTACTCGGATCCCCGGTCCATCATCGTGCGCGCCATTGACGGTAGCGGCTTTGTAGCATCATCACTCTCAGCCAATGTGGACTGGATGGCGACGGCATCGACGCGGGTGCGTGCCGAGATCCGCAGGATGGGCTCGCCGCAGAGCATCTTCATGAAGTCTGATGGCCTGACAGCATCAGAGGTCTATGCAACGATCTCAGCCAGCACGAGTTTTTAAGCAGTGCTGATAAGCCCCGTTCAAGAATGCAACAGGCCCCATGCCGGAGCAACCCGCATGGAGCCTGATGATCAACAAATTCGTCGGAGGTCTGGGCTGCCTGTGCTATCAGGCTTCGGTGTAGAGCGTGGAGTTGTCCACGTAGATCAAATAGTCCTTGATCTTTCCGTCGACCATGTTGAAGACATTTGCAAACGGTACCGACAGCGTCGAGCCGCTATGCCGGGTGTAGGTAACTGTGCCTTCAGTAAGGACAAATCCTTCACCTGAGCGGACAACAAGGTCCGAATGCTTGATTGCGGCAATTGACTGGAACCATGACTCCAGGAACGTCACAATGTTTTCCTTCCCAACGATCGGGGGAAAGTTTGCAAAACGGAACTGAGCGTCATCTGTCAGAAACGTTCCGAACAAATTGTGGTCTTTGACATCAATGCCGTTGAACAGAACCGAAAAGTCGGGGTTTGCCATGAGAGAATCTCGCTGCAAAAATGATGGATGTGATGGGTGTAAATTTACGTCATTCTTTCATCTTTTCCGACCGACTGGTCGGCCATGACAATTCGATGTCCGGAAGCACTTTTTTCAAATGATAGTTCTGCTGTGGATGTTGGCGTCAGTAATCCGTAATCACTTATGCGTATTCAGTAATCCGTAACTTCGCTGCCTTATGCAGAACTACCGCAACTTTTGCATCATCGCGCACATCGACCACGGAAAATCGACACTGGCAGACCGACTGCTGGAGCGAACGGGACGGGTCTCGGCGCGCGAGATGACAATGAACCAGATCCTAGATGACAATCCGCTGGAGCAGGAACGTGGAATCACGATCAAGCTCCACGCGATCCAGATGGATTACGCGGCCAAGGATGGAAACACCTACAAGCTGAATCTCATCGACACTCCAGGTCACGTGGACTTCTCCTACGAGGTCTCGCGTTCGCTGAGCGCCTGCGAAGGGGCTCTCCTGGTGGTCGATGCTACGCAAGGCGTTGAGGCACAGACGATCTCGAATCTCTTCATGGCCATCGATCAGGGGCTGGAGATCATTCCGGTCATCAACAAGATCGACCTGCCGAGTGCCGTCACGACCATCGACAACGTCAAGAAACAGGTTATGGACCTCATCGGCTGCAAGGAAGAGGATATGATCCTGGCTTCGGCAAAGGCCGGTATCGGTATCGATGACATTCTCGAAGCGGTTGTGGCCCGCGTGCCCCCTCCTAAGGGTGATCCCAAGGCACCACTTCGCGCCCTGATTTACGACTCCGTGTTTGATGCGTATCGAGGCGTGATCGTGTACGTGCGCGTGATCGACGGTACGCTGCGAGAGAAGGATAAGATCCTGTTCATGGCCACGGGGCAGACCTACGAGCTGGATGAGGTTGGCGTTCTGTTTATGCAGCGACAACGCACAGGCGTACTTTCAGCTGGCGACGTAGGATACTTTACTGCAGCCATCCGGAAACTTCAGGACACCAAAGTTGGCGATACGGTCACACTTGCGTCGAACCCGACAACGGAGATGATCTCGGGCTTCCGTGAGGTAAAGCCGATGGTCTTTAGCGGCATCTATCCAGCAGACAGCGATGACTTTGAAGATCTCCGTGAAGCACTTGGCAAGCTCTCGCTGAATGACTCGGCGATTACGTTCGAACCGGAATCATCAAGTGCGCTTGGCTTCGGTTTCCGTTGCGGCTTTTTGGGTCTGCTGCACATGGAGATCGTGCAGGAACGTCTTGAGCGTGAGTTCAATCAAACGATCGTGACGACGGTTCCGAACGTACAGTACAAGGTGATCACGACGCGTGAAGAAGTGCTGTGGGTTGACAATCCTGCTCAGCTTCCGAACCCAACGCACATCAACGAGATTCAAGAGCCGTACATCCGTGCGCAGATAATTGCTCCGTCGGAATACGTTGGCACGATCATGAAGCTCTGCATGGAGCGCCGTGGCCAGATGCTGGGTCAGTCCTATCTTTCGGCGGACCGCGTTGATATGACCTTTGAGCTGCCGCTTGGCGAGGTAGTCTTTGATTTCTACGACAAGCTGAAGTCAAACACAAGGGGCTATGCATCGCTGGATTA
>JBEIIK010000186.1:0-3245 GCA_040380835.1 Ignavibacteria bacterium
ACGGTGTCCTGCACCTCAAGGAGAGAATCGGGTGTCGGTAGGTCGAGCGGCGAGAGGACCAGGGTGACGATCGCGGTAAAGATCCCGCCAATGACGCCATCAATGGCAAAAGCACCGAGTCGGATGCCGAATCCGGCCCGTAGGTCCTCAATGGTAGGTTGGTTGGGACCAAATGGGTTTACTGACGGACCTTGGCCCGGAGGTGGTGGGATCTGATTCGGCTCCATGAGCTACCTCTGCAAATCTAGTCGTGAGAGAATACGAACGGTGATGTCATACTTCTTGAAAGGGGGCATCAGGTATACGCCATGGACACGATCCATGACGGCTTCGAGGAACTCCACGGCGATATCAATACCGATATCGGTGGCCTCTTCGGTGGATGACGCTGTGCGCATCCTGTCGCGTACCCATGTCGGAATGGTCATGCCTGGAACTTCATAATGCAGGAACTCGGCATGACGGATCGTTCGTAGAGGAATGATGCCGAGCATGAAGCGGATGTTGATGGCCTTGATCCGGTCGAGAAACTTATCAAGCAGATCCACATCGAAGATCGGCTGCGAGAACGCCACGTGAGCCCCTTGCTCGGCTTTCATTGCCAGGCGATCTATCTCACGATCAAGATCATCGGCAACGGGATTGACGGCGCAGCTGATGCAGAAGCCGGCGCGCGCGCCGAGCGGGTTGCCCATCAGGTCTTTGCCATGGTTCATGTTTCCCAGCGCCCGCACAAGCCCGATAGAGTCCACGTCGTACACGCTGGTAGCAGAAGGGAAGTCGCCGATGTGCGTGGGGTCGCCCGTGACGGCCAGGATGTTCCGGATTCCCATTTCATGAGCGCCGATCAGCTCGCTCTGCAACGCCACCATATTGCGGTCACGGCAGGCAAGGTGTGAGATGCACTCCATGCCCGTCTGCTCGGTCACGAGTTTGGAGATGGCTATGGGGCTCATGCGCAGACGTGCGCGGGCGCCATCAGAGATGTTCACGGCATCAATACCATGTTGCTTGAGGTAGCGTGCACCGTCGATGACACTCGACATGTCGAGGCCGCGCGGTACGTCAAGTTCGACAGTAAAGACACGACGCTCTGTGATGGCCTGCATGAAAGGAGTCGGTTCCGGTTCTGCCTGAGCGTCTGTCTCGTGCGCTTGCGAGCGCTTGGCCGACACCGGCGCTGAGCCGATCGCGACGCCCGTGACGGCTTCGGCAATGGCCCTGATCTGCTCAAGGTCAGCTCCTCCGTCGGCTCCGATGATCGCTGCTCCGTGCTCGACCAAACGTCGGGCAGCCGCGGCAACGTACGAGGGCTCGGCGTTATAGACCGGCTGACCGTCGATGATGGTTGGAATGCCGATATCGGGGATCGCCACAAGGGGCAAGTCAGACACGCGCAGGGATTCGATAATCCCGATCATGCGTTGCGGGCCGACGGTGCCGTTGGATCCGATCGCCTGCACGCCATGACCGCGCAGGCGGTACGCCACATCCGACGGGAAGCTGCCGGCAAGCACGGAGCCATCCTCGGGGAAGGACTTCAGGGCGATCAGCGGAATGTGCATGCTCTGCGAACGGACAACATCAATGGCAATCTCGAGCTCGTCGAGGTTGATGAACGACTTCAGCAAGATCGCATCGACGTTGCTGGCCAGCAGAGCCGAAACCTGCTCAAGAAAACTCGATCGAAGATCGTCCGGTTCGATGGGTCCCAGGGGGCGCATCAGACGTCCGCTGGGACCGATCACTCCGGCTACGATGGCCCGCGAGCCGGCCGCCGAGCGGGCAAGCCATGCCCCCTTACGGTTGATCTCATGCACACGTGCGGCCAGCATCGAAGACTCGAGAGCAAAGCGGTTGGCGTGCCATGTGTTGGTTTGCAGCAATCGTGCGCCGGCATCGATGAACTCACCATGGATGCGCTCAACGATAACGCCCGAGGTCAGGTTATAGCGGTCGCACGGACGCTCGGTAAAGCCACGTCGGGCCAGTTCGAGTGCCATGGACCCATCGGTGACCAGTGCGCCCGTGGCGATCCAGTCACGCAGCGACGAATTGACGGTGCCGTGCGAGCTCATGCGGGCTTTGACCCGTGGGGGGTCACTCCGGTTTCAACCGAGAGTGCCGTTGATGGCCACTTCCAAAGAAAAAGACACATCAGGATCATGAAGGAGTTCTTCGTCACCTTCCACCAGCTGACCTCGTCGCCCCCTTGTGAGCCGAAGCATCCACAGTCGATCTTTAGTCCCAGGATCACGGCGTAGGCCACAGCCGAGGTGAAGATCAGCAGCATAGCGCCGGTGAAGATGGCGTTCAGGCGCACCTTGTAGCCCACAACCAGGAAGATGCCGGAAATGATCTCAAGCCATGGAAGGACCAGTGCCGAGGCATTCACGGCCCAGCTTGGCAGGATTCCGTAATGCGCGATCGACGTGGCAAAGGCCAGCGGCTCGATGATCTTGGGCACGGCAGCAATGATGAAGTACCCGCCAACGTAGCAGCGCAGTACAAGTCCTATCCAGGGAATGAGGGCAGTCATAACGGCACCAATTTACGGCAGGTAGGGGGCTTTACAGGATCCGCGTCGAGATCTGGATCCAGATGAGCATGACGATCACCAGAATGTTCAACCCAAGACCAATGGTGGCTAGCAGACGACCGCCACGCAGGTCGCTGAGTTCACGTGACTGTGTAGCCGACGGAAGGTTCGCGGCGGCCATACGCCTGGCCACGATAGCCGGCACAATGCCAACGCCCCAGATGAAGGCAAAGGCAATGCTGGCATAGCCCAGCCAGACGACCTTGGTCGAGGACCTCATTACTTGGCCGTATCCTCAAGTGCCTGACGGATCTGCAGGGCCAGATCCTCGTAATGAGCCTGTGTGATGGCATCCGCATTCTTGATGGCGGCAAGCTTCTTGCGAAGTGCCGACAGGCGTGCCCGCGAGATGGCCCGCACGTCAGTGCCGTAGGTGTTCGGACGGAACATCATCGAAAACGCATCTGTTGAGGGGGCCGGCTTGGAGGCCTTGTCGATCAGCTCCTGAACGTAAGCGCGGTGCAGAGCGCGGCGGTAATAGTCGGTTGGTTTGTTGCTCTGGAGTTCGCTCAGTATAGCCCCTTCGACATCCGCGAAGAGCTTATCGACGCTGTAGGCCGTGTCACCATAGCGTGCCTGCTGGTCCAAAAGGCGCAGGAGCTTGTCGGAACCGATGACCGTGCGCAGATGCCGCACCTGCATCGAC
>JBEIIK010000187.1:0-3196 GCA_040380835.1 Ignavibacteria bacterium
CCTACTCGACGCTTTCCGTTCTCCGCGTTCGCAGAACATCGTTGTATTTCAACTAACTTTTGGGCGTCCCCTTACTGATTACTGATTACTGCTTACTGATTACTGATTACTGATTACTGATTACTGATTACTAATTACGGAACCTATGGAGCTGTAATTTTGTCTCTGTCTTATCTAGCCCTTCAGCCATGGAGATACAAATGAAACTACTCACTCGCCCCCTGCTCGTTATCCTCATTCTGCTACTGGCAACGCAGATTCAAGCCCAAGTTGACACGACGGCGTCGTGGAGAATTGTGCACGGAACGCTTGTTGAGGCGACGAGTAAACAGGTGCGCGTGGAAGTCACCGGCCTGAATGGTTTCTCAGCTGCGGAAACATTTGGAATCGGGGCGGAAACGGTGGTTGATGGTTGCGAGCTTGCCAAGGTTGAGACAGGTACGCAGCTGTTGATCTACCTTGCTGATGGAAACTCGACCGCACCGACGGCCGCCTATATCAAGTTCTATGGTTGCGAGCCGAATTGGAACATCTCCGCAACGATCTTGTCGATCTCGTCCGGGGAACTCACGCTTCAAACACGTGACAATGCCGTTGGCACGGTCGGCGACACACTGCGCGTGACGTTTGACAACGCAACCGTGTTCATGTCCTGTACGGGAATGCCGCGCACGGAAAATGATTTTTCGGCGGGCACGGCCGTAGCGGTGTATGCCGTTGGCCAGAAAGGCAAGTTCCGGGCCACAAGCATACTTTCCCAGGACGATTGTGGCGAATCGGTCTTTGTGAATGGAACGTTCGTTTCGTATTCCGACTCGACGTTTGTTGTTGCAGTAGAGGGCAAGGATGAAGCGCTTCGACTGATTGTGTCAGAGATGTTCGGACGCATCCCGGCCGATTCGGCCCTACCGATCTATACGTGCTACGGCGAGCCTGTCCCTGCGGCTGATCTGCGTGTCGGGGACCAGCTCAATGTGATGTATCTGTCCATCCCCCGTCAGGGTGAATACCTTCAGTATGGTCAGCTTCAGCGGGATTGTCCGATCACGATCTACGGGAAGATCGTTGCCATTGACGGACGACGGGTGACGATCAATGATGGAGGTGATGACTACTCGGCCCGTGTCGACGACGAAACAAAGTTGGCTGATTGCCAGGGCCAGATCGTCGATGTTTCGCAACTGGTCGTCGGTATGCGCATCGAAGCCATCGTAACGGCACCACAAAGTGAGAGTCGGTACCTATCGATCCAGATCAAGGACGAGTGTCCGTATGCATTCAGCATCGGTGGCAAGATCAGCGCCGTGAGTCAAACCGCGGTGACCATCAACGGCCTCTCGTCTGAAGACCGCACAGAAGGCAGCCGTGAGCTCTCCTTCGACGCTGCAAGTGTCGTGCTGGATTGTCTCAATCTGCCCCTTGGTATTGATCGGCTGCAGGTCGGTAGCGACGTGGTAGCCTACTACCGCTCATCCGGCTCACAGCGAATCGCCGACATGGTGATCGTTCAGGCGCCATGCGATGTCAGCAGTTTCGCCGGTACGGTGCTCAGTGCAACCGCGTCCGTCATCACGGTAAGTGATGCTGACGGAAGCGCCCGCTCGCTTGCAGTCGACGCCAGTAGCAAGCTCAATGACTGCAATGGCGAGTCGATCGCCATCTCAGCCAGTTTGGTTGGAACAACCGTTACCGGTGCGGTCCTCAACTCAACAACACCGCCAAGCATCCAATGGGCAACGTTCTTTTTGGGATGTCCCGTGATCGTCAATGAAGGCGGAATCATTGCCGAGGTGGGCGACTCGTCGCTGACACTCCAGAGGTCTTCGGGCCGCGTCGAACTCCAGCGCTCGTCATATACGGTCGTCTATGACTCGTATACGATGCCCACAGACTGGTCCACCCTGCGCATGGGCGACTCAGTTTGCACGTGGTATGATGACGCTAGCAAGCTACTCTATCGGATCATGGCCGGCTCGACATGCGCATCATCCGAGGCAGACGGCGCAAAGCAAATGATCGGTATGGTCACGAGCTCATCGAGTGGAGAGCTGACGATCGAAAATGCTGCCGGCGAGATGAGCTTTGCTCTGACGAACAACACAAGCATGCTGACCTCCAACAACGCACCGGTGAGCGCCTCGGAGATTTCATCCGGCATGCGCGTCAGCGTGATGAGTGATAGCTATAACCGTCGCGGACAGCCTGTGGCCTCATCGGTCACAGTCATGATGTCGCCTACATCGGTTGACGAAGAGTCTGCATCACCCGCCGTTGTGGTATCCCCGAACCCAGCGTCCGACAACGTCACCTTCGGCAACACTCTGCCGGGAGAAATGGTCACCCTCTTCGATCAGCGCGGCAACCGCGTCCTTCGGACGGATGCACAGACGGTGAATGTCTCAACGCTCGCACCAGGCATCTACTCGGTTGTGCGTGAAAATGGCGCAGCCTCGAGACTGGTCATTGTGCGGTAAGGGACGGCGAGGACCAATGATCAATGACGAATGACCAATGACCAATGACCAATGACCAATGACGAGCGCTCGGCGTAACTCCGTACTCCCGTTCCTGCATTCCTCCCTTCCTGCGATATGTCATAAAGGCGACTTTGGTGACTCGGTAGCATTGTGATGTGCTGGCCCCCTACCGGGGTTAGCGCGACACATTGTTCACCAAATGGAGTCACCACCATGCATTCCAGCCTTCGACTGCTTATCTGTGCTGCCGCACTTTGCACGGCACTCTTTAACGCCTCTGCACAGGCACTGCCGGTCGTATCGACGCGCTTGGGACTGCTGCTCGGCGACAACTTCAACATGGCCGGTATAGGTTGGGCCCAGTGGGTGAACGATGTGAAGCGACCCGGCGGACAGTTCGGCTCCAAGATCTACAATGACGGTCAAGGGGGCGGACTCTACGGTGGACTGACCTTTCAAACGTCGATCACTGACGCTATCCACTTCGGCACACGTGTCACCTACGACAATCGCAGCCTCCTGGCAACCGATGAGTCCTATCGCAAAGGTGATGGTATTGCCTCCGCTGCAGCTGCGACGTACTACAGCGACGACTATCAATTCAATATGAGCTATGTCTCGATCGAGCCGAATCTGAAGTTCTACCTCGGCGATCAGCTCCATCTGACGGCCGGTGCTGGCCTTGGCGCTTCGATCCAGCAGAAGTTCGACTACACGCC
>JBEIIK010000188.1:0-3194 GCA_040380835.1 Ignavibacteria bacterium
CGGCGTTGGTGCCGGAAGTATCATAGTGAATCCTGAAGCGTCCGCTCGGTGCATCGACGAACGTAGCCAGCACCGGACGGGCAGATTGAATGGCACCGTCGCTGCGGCCGCGGATCCACTCTGGCCTGCTGCGCATGCCGGACCCGCAGCGATCTGGCAGATCATCATGGGCAGCCACCGGAAGAGCAAAAAGCAAAAACGCGAACAGGAGAGATCCCATTCGCGATGCAATGACGCTGACGAACCGCGCGGCGAAGCTCAGCGGAACATCTCCTTGATCATTCCCCACGTGCGTTTGATACCACTAACGTTGTGGACGACACCGACGGTGTTGGAGTAGCTGGCGTTCTTGTCGGAGGTAACGACTTTGAGGCGGTACGTGAAGTAGTTCTTCGCCACAGCGCCATCATTCCCGTCACGCTTACCAAAAGCTTCGTCATCGGTGTACGAATACGACTGATTACTTCCCTTGGCGCTCACGCTGCCGACGTAGCGGAAGACATTATCAGCCCCGGCGCGCTCAACGTCATATGCAACGACATCGGCTTCCACCGTGGACTTCCATTCCACCACTATGGAGTTCCCATTGGACTTTGCCTGGAAATACTGGAGAGTGATCTGAACGGCCTGAACCGTGAGAGCACACAGAAGCAACGCAAGGGTTATGGTAATCCGTTTCATCGCGCGGCAATATACTATCCGGGAGCGTTTTCCGTACTATTGCGCCATTCATTCTCGATGGGGATACGTGGCATATCGTGCCTGTTACCGACTTTTAATCACAGCTTTGACGCTTCTGTGCCTTGCCCCCTTCATGGTGGGAGCTCAGGAGCTGCAGGGCGTGGTTCGCGGGCCCGATATTGACGGGATTGTTCGCCCTTTGATCAGGGCAACGGTCTCCTGGAAAGGGGCTTCTCGGGGCACTCTTACTGATTCTACCGGTTCGTTTACGCTCCCGCGCGCGGCGGCGTCAGATTCTCTTGTGGTGCGGGCCCCGGGGTACGTATCCCGTACGATCCGCGCATCGGGAGATAGCGTCATCATTGACCTGCAGCCCAGCGCCGGCAGCGCCATCACCGTCGAGGCCGAGCAGACCGGTATCACGGCTGCGCCCATCCGCACCGAGGTGATATCGCGCTCGGACCTAAACAAGGCCGCCTGCTGTTCGCTGGCCGAGTCATTCGAGAAGAACCCGTCGGTGGAGGTCTCCTTTTCCGATGCCGTCAGTGGGGCCAAGCAGATCCAGCTGCTGGGTCTGCGTGGCATCTATACCCAGTTCCTGGTCGAAGCGGTGCCACTGATCCGCGGTGTGGAAATGCCGTTTGCGCTCGACCACGTGCCGGGTCCGTTCATGGAGTCGATCAGCATTTCCAAGGGTTCATCCACCGTGACCAACGGCTATGAATCGGTCACGGGGCAGATCAATATCTGCATGCACAATCCGCGCACAGCCCCTTCGCTGTATGTGAACGCCTATGCCAATACGATGCAGCGCTACGAGCTGAACCTGTACGGGGCTCAGCATGTCACTGACGAGCTCAGCACCATGACGATGGTGCATGGTCGGATCATGGACGTGGCTATGGACAACAATGGTGACGGGTTTGCAGATGTGCCAACGTTCCGGCAGATCAATGCTGTGCATCGGTGGAACTTCAACAACGATGAGATCGAATGGCAGGTTTTTGTCAGGGGCTTGCGCGATCGGTATCGATCGGGCCAGAGCGTGCTGGGTCATCATGAAGACATCCACGTCCACCCCGACTCTACACTCCGCGGATCCTACGACATCACAACTGACATCTCGCGTCTGGATGGGTTTGTCAAATTCGGCCTTCTGAATCCCTTCGAGGACATGGACGGTAGTGGTCTATCGCTGGTGGTCTCCGGAGCAACGCACGATCAGTCTTCCACGTTTGGCCTTCGACGCGCTGGAAGCATCCAGCAGACTGTTCAACTGCGTGGCGTTGCGGCACTGCCTTTCAGCGACGAGTTCAAGCTCGTGACGGGCTTCTCGTATTTGATGGACGACGTTGACGAGTCGGTTCTTACGAATGGCTTCTCGCGTAAGGAACGCGTTCCCGGGGTGTACGGCGAGCTGACACTGCAACCGGTGAAGTCACTGACGGCGCTCATCGGTATGCGCTACGATCACCACAATCTTTACGGTGGACGCTTTGTGCCACGGGCGCACGTTAAGTGGTCTCTGAGCGACGTTGTTTCCCTGCGTGCATCGGCCGGAAGGGGCTGGCGGGTTCCCAACGTGGTTGCTGAGAACCTCTCTGCATACATCAACTCCCGTCGTCTCGTGTTCGATCAAGCCTTCCGTCCGGAAGATGCATGGAATGCCGGCGCTTCTATCACAGCGAATCTCGAGGTTAAGGGGCGCCCCCTGACCCTCGATGCCGAGGTCTATCACACGGCGTTCACAAACCAGCTTATCGTCGATTTCGACCGGTCATCGTCGGAGGTCTTCGTTGCCAATCTCGTCGGTCGTAGCTATGCCACCAACGTGATGGCGCAGCTGATGTACTCGCCTGTACCGCGTCTGGACCTGCTCCTAGCCGGACGCTGGGTGGACATCATCGCCCCGTTCAACGGCATCGAGCAGCAGAAGCCAATGACCAGCCGTCTGCGTGTTCTCAGCACCGTCTCCTACTCCACAGCCGACAACCTCTGGCAGGCCGACCTCACCGTTGCCTGGAACGGCTCGGGACGGTTACCCGTCATTGTATCAGCAACAGACCCATCTTATGCAAGCGGCACATTCCCGTCGTGGTGGCGCCTTAATGGTCAGCTTACGCGCCGCTTCGGAGAGTACGATTTCTACATCGGCGTGGAGAATGCCGCTGACTTCATCCAGCAAACACCAATCCTCGGTGCCGACAACCCCCTCGGTTCATCCTTCGATGCATCTCTCACATGGGGCCCTACGGATCCTCGCATGGTGTATGTGGGAGTGCGGGTGAGTATACAATGACCAGTGACCAGTGACGAGTGACCAGTGACGAGTGACTCAGTAACTCTGGCATTCTCCAATCGTCCCCCTACGCCGAAGGCGTCCCTCCGCAGCGAAGCTGCCCCTCTGCGGCGCAGCCGTCCCCCCACGCGAAGCGTCCCCCTACGCGAAGCGTCCCCCTACGCGAAGCGTCCCCCTACGCGAAGCGTCCCCCTACGCGAAGCGTCCCCCTACG
>JBEIIK010000189.1:0-2948 GCA_040380835.1 Ignavibacteria bacterium
AATGAATGAAAATAACGGCACCCCGTGTGGATGCCTCTCTATCTGCCAGATCAATGATGGTGTAGCCGCGAACAACTACAACGGCAATCTACCGTTCGTTATCATGCTCCCAGTACACAACAATCGGAATTTTGAGACAGTTACTATCGCCGTCCGATAGCACGCGCCGGATCTGTGGTACCATCACTCTGAAGAGCAGCGTAAAGGTGTTGTAACACCATCGAGATCAACGTGTTGCTGTAACACCAGCGATTGATATCGAATGATATGTATGACCTTGGATGGCATAGTGATAGTGAATGCCAAAAGACAAGATTTCGGTTGCGAGGTACAGATCGTGATTCCCCCGAGAAACATTCTCAATCCGGCGAAAGCGGGAATCCAAGCGTGATTGTGTCCGCACATTAGCCCACGGCTTTAGCCGTGGGAACGTGTGGGAAAACGTGGGCGCGCAACGATAAAAGCGTGATTGTGTCCGCACAATAGCCCACGGCATTAGCCGTGGAAACGAGTGGGTACGCAACGATAAATGCGTGGTGATAACGATCAATACATTGCGTGATCGCTCGGCGCCACACGTACCTAGGCCTGCGGCCTAGGCTGGTATGGGGCGGGCCTTTGGCCCTTGACGATCGAACGTTTTGTCGTCGGTCATACGTCATTGGATCGGGCGTATTTTCGGATCTTCACGTTTCTCCCGAACCACAGACATGCCCACCATGCTACGACTTATTGCCGGCCTGATTCTGTTTGCTGTCATTGCCACCGTTGGCACTGCCCAGTCATCAGACACGATCTTAGTGAAAACACTCACCTTCAAGGACACGACGAAACGTTCCGGAACGTGGCTGTTTCCGCCCCCTGGCCGCTATGAGAAGGTGGTGATGCTCTACACGCTCAAGTGTGATCCGGCTACCACGCAGGATAGGTTTGATTGCGGCGAGTGGGACTACCTGACATATACGATGCTTCGTGACTCCACTGGTGAGTTCGACTCGACACGCGTGATGCAGCCCAACTTCATGGTGAAAGGGGCTACACCGGATTCATTCGCTTACTCAACGACATTCGCAACGCCGCGCATCCGGTACCAGGCCACCTCGGTTACCCGCCAGGGCGGTGCCGTGGGAGAGTTCAAGAAGATCGGCACGGGCGGAGAAGGAAATGCCGCGATTCTGCGCGCCAATGGCGGACGCGGACGCTACGTATGGAAAGCTTCGGAGCTGAAGGGCGCAGGCATTGCTGCCGGCCCCATCCATGGCATCTCCGTCAACGCCCTCGGATCTGGGCAGGTGACGTTGCTAACCGTCAAGATGCGCCAGGTGACGTATGGCACGGCCGGACGCGGTGTGGAGCGGTATCTCGACAATGGCTCTGACATGCAGACCGTGGTACGTCGCAATGTGACGTTCGTGCAGGGCGACAATCATCTTCCATTTTCAGCCCCTTTCAGCTGGGATGGAACATCGGACATCGTCATTGACATTTCGTGTGTCAGTGCCACACCTGCGATATCACTCTCATCGGGTTCGGCAACAAACACGGGTACTGTGGATGATGGGTCGCGCCGCGCCTACGCCTTCACTGCCGGTGATGTGATCAGCGTTCCTGGTGCGATCGGTCAGGACATCTCAGATGAGATCACCATCGCGTTCTGGTGCTGGGGTAACCCCGAGCGTATGCCGCGCGCACACAACACGATGGAAGCCTATGACGCAGACGGTCGGCGCGTGGTGAATATTCACCTGCCGTGGGATAATCAGGTGGCCTACTGGGACTGTGGATACGATCCGAAAAATGGCGCGTATGACCGCATCGAGAAGGGGGCTCCTGTGGAATCCACAGAAGGACGCTGGAACCATTGGGCATTCACCAAGTCGGTGAAGTCCGGCCTGATGCGGATCTATCTCAACGGTACGCTCTTCCACGAAGGCAACACACGAATCCGAAGCATGAAGGGCATCACGCGTTTTCAGATCGGGTCAGGGGGCTCAGGCTCCTATGAAGGACTGCTCGACGAGTTTCAGGTCTGGAATGCGGCGCTTGACTCAACCACCATCAGGTCATGGATGAATCGCCCCCTGAATGATCAGCATCCGCAGTTCACCAAGCTGGTTGCATACTACAATGCCGAACACGTCACCTCGCCAAACGTTGCTCGCGATCTTTCGCTGAGCGGATACAATGCCACAATGTTCGGTATTCCATCGCTGCAGCGGCTAGGGGGCGAGCAGCTCGGTTACCTCACAGAGATCAACTCGTCGCGTCCGGTGGTGTCGTTTGAAGTGGGCGCAGATGTTAACGCTACAGCGGTCCGCGCGGACGTCGACATCGATATCGAACCGCGCCGCACCTCACTGGTGCGCTACAACCGTCCGGTACAGCCTCGCATCTACCGCTTTGACGACCCCGACCTTCCGACCATTGCTACCGACACGCTCACGGTACAGGAAGCCGGTGTTGTGCCGATCTTCAACGAGATCGGTGTGCGCGTGGATTCGCTGGTCGTTGCCGCACAGACGACGATCCGCAAGACGCTCTCGCCGTACTTCAGCCCGATCGTGGACTTTGAGATCGGCCGCTACATCACACCGTATGGTATCGGACTTGATCTCGGACCCAAGGGCTTTCGCTGGGAAGTAGATGTGACCGACTTCGCCCCATTGCTGCGCAATAACGTGACGCTCTCGGCCGGTAATCAGCAGGAGCTGATCGACCTGACGTTCATGTTCATCAAGGGGACGCCCCCTCGCGACGTCAAGCAGATCGACCAGGTGGTGTATGAGCGCGGAGCATGGTATCCCGATGTGATCACCAACAAGGCCATTGCTCCGGTTACGGTGTCGCTGAATCCCGATGCGAAGATGTTCCGTCTGAAGGCCGTTACCTCCGGACACGAATTCAGCAATGCCACGAACTGCGCAGAATTCTGTCCGCGCAATCACTTC
>JBEIIK010000190.1:0-2942 GCA_040380835.1 Ignavibacteria bacterium
AACGTTGCCGCAATGATCTGATATGTTCCGTCGATGATACTCAAGGTGCCCTCGAAGCCCGGGAACAGACGCGAGCGCGGAGCAAAGGACAGTTCATAGACGAGCTGTGAGTCCAGGGTGTTCTTTCCAGTGATCGTATAGGTGTAACTATTCAGAGCTTCCTTACCAAGAGGCGTAACCAGGCGTGTGCGCAGGATGTTCAGCTCATCCTGAGTAAAGTCAAAGAACTCGTCGAATACGGCCGTGTTCTCCTGCGCCGGGATGTTGGCCGTCTGACGGCGCTGTTCGATGCGGACGTGCTTGCGATACTCCGGCTGACGCCGTTCGCTGATCGTCGAGAATGTCTCAAGGATAATGTCCTGCTGCTGCTGGTTGGACCGGCCGATACCTCCAAGATCAAGTGCAAAGCGAACCTTGGAGTAAACTGAGCTGACAACGGTACGAATACGCTTCGTATTTGCGTCTCGTCGCTCGATCGCTCTGCGGATGACCTCCTCAGGTGTGATGTCAGCTACGACATTCACACCGCGCAGGGAGACCCCCGAGGAGGCCAGAGCTATGCGCACGTCCACCGGCGAGGTGGGCATGTCTATTCTGCGCTCTTTGTAACCAATACTACGAACAATCAAATGCCTGGTCGATGATGAAAGGGGCAGTCGGAAGGTTCCACGACTACCTGTATATGTGCCTGTAGAGCGGCCTTCAGCGCGGATCGATGCGCCTGCGATGGGCTCGCCTGAAACAGAGTCGACGATGACGCCTGAGAGCACGACGACGTCTTCAGATGCGATGGCGGATATCGACAATAGACAGAGAGAAACAACGGCAATCAGCAGCCCGATCGGCTTACGCAGTGCTGCCGTAGGGCGGTAATGCGGTACGGCGCAGGAGAATTTCTTCATGGATGTTTGGACACCGGAATCGCCACCGAGTTTCATCATCATCCATTCGAGGTAGTTCATGAAAAACATCTTCACCGTCGGCATGCTTCTCCTGACAATCTCCTTCGGAGTGCGTGCGCAAGATGACTTCACCATCCGGAACAAGCAAGGAGCTTCTGCTCTGCTGTTCACATTACGAGGACTCTCTGATCTCGGCGCGGGAAACTACATGGGAGGCGCAGGAGTGTCGACGTTCATGTCCGACAATCTTGCTCTGCGGCTCGGACTTGGTTTTGGAAGCAACACCTTAACGAAGAACAACCCGGCGGACGAGGAGACGACGACAACCTCCTTCAGCATCGCACCTGGTGCGCGCTACAACCTGTTCAACAACACCAACGTTGCGCTTTACGCCGGAGGTCAAGCCATGATCGGCATTGGCCAGGTGAAGAACACCGCCGCCGGTGCGGACGTCTCAAGCGTCAGCACAACGACTCTCGGTGCCGGCCTCTTTGCCGGTGCTGAATGGTTCGCCTGGAAGAATCTTTCGCTGTCCCTCGAGTACGGTCTGGGGTTCACCCATACTGCTGACAAGCTGAAGAACGCCGCAGGTGTGGAAAGCGATGGTCCAGCATCGGTAGATGTAACCATGGGACTCTCCACGGTGAACTTCACCCTTGGTTTTTACTTCAACTAAGACTGCTGACCGGTCGCTGCATGATTCCCACGATTACCATCCTGTTACTGATCCTGTGCTGGGTCACACCTTCTGCGCATGCTCAGCCCCATCCTCGTCTGACAATCCAGCGTCAGCGGGTGGTACAGTCCTGCGGAGCGGTGCTTGATGCCACGCAGTCTCCCGGTAGCTACCTCATGAGCGCCACTGCCGGGCTTACCAGTATCGGAATCACACAGTCCGATTCGCGCTCACGGGCCTACTTCGGCTTCTGGGTGCAGCGTCCGATCATTCTCAGCATTGATACTGAACCCGGCACCGTGATCGCCGGTGAGCGCACCTGGTCGTGGCCGAATCCATTTCGGGACAACGTCCAGATCGAGGTGCAGCTCTCCGGCGCCACGGCTTCCGGTGCCGACGTGTTCGACAACATCGGACAGTTCGTCGCATCGCTTCCGGTGTCTTCCCTGCGTGATGATGCGGCTGTCTTTGTCTGGAATGGTATCTGCGAGGGTGGGCTGCCATGCTCAAGCGGCACCTATACGGTACGCATCAATGTGACTGAACCAATACATCAGCGACGGATTGTCTATTCCACCACTATCAGCCGGGTACGATAAGGTGCTGCAGTCCGGAATCATCCTCAGAGTAGTCCTCACCACCCTTGTCATGATGGCTGCCACGTTGGTATCAACGGCCCAGCTTGACGGTATACGCATTCCCCGAATGCTGTCGTTTCAGGGTGTGCTCGTCCAACCTGATGCTACGGTATACCCCGATGGGCGCTATGCGATCTCCGTGAAGCTGCTCCCCTCGGCACAGGGTGGAACGGCTGTCTTTAGCGACATCATTTCAACGACGATCGTCGGCGGGGTCTTCAATCTCATAATCGGTGAGCAGGAGCCCCTTGACGATGTTGACTTTACCCGGCAGCTATGGATAGAGGTTGGCCTGCCCGGCACGACGCAGACTGCCTTCAGTCCACGAACGATGCTAACCTCAGCACCGTATGCCGCCGTTGCCCAGCAATCAGTTATTGCCGGCGGGCTAACGCCCGATGCTACCGGAGTCGTACGAAGCCTGAACGGGGCTCAAGGCGAGGTGAACATCATCGCTGCCGGCGGACTCGTCATCCGTAAGGATGGCAATGATGTGACCATCGACGCAACGGCGATCAAAGGCATCGTCACGGTTACTACGCAGGACTCTGTTCTGCGCATCCAGAACCCGAGCGGTCCGACGGTCGTACTTGGGGTGCGCGACTCATCCATTTCCACCCGTCATCTGCGCTCGACCGGAGTGCCGGCGGGTACCTACGGGGACTCGCTTCGCATCCCCCGAATTACTGTGGACCGTGACGGTCGGATTTCCGCTATCAGTCTCAT
>JBEIIK010000191.1:0-2828 GCA_040380835.1 Ignavibacteria bacterium
CAGTGTCAACAGCGCAGCCCGAAGCGACGATCAGGGCAAAAACCGTGAGGGCAAGTGCAAAACGTCGCATGGATAGCTTTCTCCTATCGAATATCTGTCATGGCGCAGGGCCGGGTCAGGCCCCACCGCTCTCCACGAACGGTATGAATACCCGGGCCCGCCGAGCAATGCCAGAGATCGTTACTGGGGTCGTGAACGGTTCTTTACTTGTTCTTCGTGATCTTCATCGAGATCTTCTCTAGCGGATTGTTGCCGCCATCCTGAGGTGCGGCGATGATCGCGTCGGCTACTTCCATACCGCTGACGACCTCACCGAAAGCCGTGTACTGTCCGTCGAGCCAGTCGGCCTTGGCAACGCAGATGAAGAACTGTCCGCTGAAGCTGTTTGGGTCCATCGTGCGTGCGGCAGAAAGCACACCGCGCACATGTGACTTTTTCGAAAATTCGGCCGGGACCATTTCCTTGTAGCCACCCGAACCCCATGCTTGGCGAGGTCCGCTCTTGCTGTTAGGATCGCCCCCTTGAATCATGAAATTGGCAATGCAGCGGTGAAAGGCCGTTCCATGATAAAAGCCTTCGGCAACGCGGGCCTCGAAGAATGCAACGTGCTTCGGCGCAACATCCGGCCACAGGAGGATGACGATCTTGCCGAGATTGGTGTTGCCTTGCGATACTTCGATGGTGTACATGTGTTTGTCTCCTGTGGTGGCCGTTTCGCCCGTCTGAGCTGCTGCGGCAGCACTTGTGCCGATGACCGAGGCGATGACGATGAGGGAAAGCGCGAGTAGTCGCATGGGAATTGGTCTCCGAAAAAAGTTTGTCGCGGTGAACGGTTACTTACTGCGTGAATGCCTGCGAATGGAGCGCACCGTGATCGGAGCTTTCGGAACTCCGTCGGCATCACCCAGGGGTCCGGGCTCTACTTCAACGCTTCCGATCCGGCTCGCGATATCCATTCCAGCAATGACGTTGCCAAAAATCGTGTATTGATACGGAAGTGCCGCAGCTTTTTCGAGACAAATGAAGAATTGGCTGGTTCCGCTGTTCGGTGCCGGCTTGCGGGCCATGGCAACGGTTCCCGGGCGGTAACCACGCCGGGCAGTCGGCAACGAGTCGTTTAACTCATCGGCAAGGGGCTCCCCGGAGGCCGTCGCTCCGCCTCTACCCCACTCCTGACGCGATTTGAGGTCGCGCGTAGCGGGGTCTCCCATCTGGATGACAAAGTCCCTGGCCACACGGTGCACGCGCTGACCGTCGTAGTACTTGCGTGATACCAGTGCCAGGAAGTTCTCTACCGTCTTTGGGGCATCCTGACCATAGAGTTCGATCACGATCGCCCCCTTCGAGGTGATGATCTCGACCGTATCGGTAGCAACCGCACTGCTGAGTGAATCGATCGGAGGCACGCTGAGGGTGTCGGCAGGGGGCGTTATCTGCTGTACAGACTCGACCGGAGGCTCGGGCTTAGGCTGGCAGCCTGCGAGCAGTATGGCCACGCCGAGGCAGACGCGGTAGATCACAAACACGGCCATGGTGCGCGTGCGCAGAAACTTCAGTAGCCTATCGATACTCCAGTAGCCGCTTGCAAAGGCGGCAAGAGTGGCAACGGCAAGCGTTGTGCCGCTACCGGCCTCTGAAAGGTGCCTCACTTCATGCGAGAACTGCAGTATACCGGCGGCCAGCACTGAGGGAATAGACATCAAAAAGGAAAACCGGGCAGCATGCTCACGCGTCATTCCGCGGAACATCGCAGCCATAATCGTGGAGCCACTGCGGGACGAACCGGGAACCAGAGCCAGGCACTGGGCAGCTCCGACCACCACCGCATCGGTTACGGTAAGGTCTGATGTGGAACGTGTGAACGAGGCCCGGCGCTCGGCAAGCCAGAGCAGAAGTCCCATTCCGATCAGTGCGCCGGCGATCACATGAAGATCCTTCGTCAGTGCTCCCTCAATCACGTCCTTGAAGGCCAAACCCACGACCACGATCGGGATCGTGCCGATGATCACGAACCATCCGAGGCGTGCATCAGCCCCCTGCTGAGCCAGCGGCTTACGATTTGACCCGAGATTTTCGGCGATCCAGTCCGTTGCCGAGCGCATGATGTCGGACCTGAAATACAGCAACACCGCCGCAAGTGTTCCCAGCTGAATCGTGGCCATGAACGACGTCCACCGCTCCGGATGCTGCGGATCAATGACTCCCATGATTGAGGCCGCGATCGTCAGATGCGCCGTGCTGGAGATCGGCAGAAACTCGCTCAGCCCCTGAATGACGCCCAGAATGGCGGCTGTAAGGATTGACATGGGGCGAAGATAAGTCAGGTGTGAGGTTTGGGGTTTGAGGTTTCAGGTGTGGGGTGTGAGATCTGAAGGTGATGTATTACAAAGCCTCAGCCATAGCCACAAGTGACTTGACGGTTTCCGGTAAGCCCTTCTCAATGTTCTTGCCGATCACACGCGAGAAGAGAGGAGTAAGAAGCCCATGCATTTCAACGCGATGGACTACCTCCAAGCCTTGCAGTGTCTCATTCAACGTGTGGATGAAGTCCATTGTGCAGAGGGGGAGGACGCTTCTGCTCGTGAATGAGGACAGCTGCGAGCACTCAGTGATCATGAACTTCACCGTGGGTCCATTCGATGGCTGCATGGTACCGGTCGTGCCTACGGCAAAACCCCCGTTCAGGCGCGCTTCGCGAACATCAGCGTCCCAAACCTTCCAGTTCGGCACATCAACCCATAGCTGCCAAAGGCGTTGCCTCGTTGCCGATGTGATCCTGCGAGATTCAGTCGTCCACATGATCAGACCTCCATTGTGAATTCGACATA
>JBEIIK010000192.1:0-2797 GCA_040380835.1 Ignavibacteria bacterium
ACCATCAACACCACAGCAGCTGTGCCAGTGGCACTACCGATACTACTTCCGAATGCGCGGATTCTCATCACGATCGATTCGCCCGATGGCACGACGGCGTATGCCATCTCGCAGCGTACAGCAAACAGCTTCACGGTGTCCTTCGCAGGCGGCCTGGCTCCGAATACCTCATTCAGTTGGATGGTCCTGAACCTCTAACTGCTTTTTCACCACACTCAGGAGGCTTCAATGCCAACACCCCGCCTGCCGCGTATCCTCGCGGCACTTACGCTCATCTGTCTGGCCCTGCCGGACGCTCTCTTCGGTCAGACGCTGCCGATCGAAACCCGCGAACTCAAAATGCAGGGCAGCACGTCCGGAACGATCTCTCTGACGGTACCAGCAACGGTCGGGACACCCTACACACTGACGCTGCCAAGTGCCGTGCCCGGCAACGGATCGCTGATCTACAGCAACACCACCACCGGTGGTCTGGCCTGGTCGAACACGCCATCAGCTGCCGGCTGGTCGTTGCGCTGGAGCGGCACCGCACTGGAGTGGTTTGATCCGGCTGGAACATCAAACCCAAACTGGGCTCTTGGAGGGAACTCGCTGACGGCCACAGGCTCGCTGGGTGCTACGAGCAGTCATGGCATCAGCATCATCACCAACAACCTCGAGCGCATGTCGATCACCAGCGCCGGCATTATCGGGATCAACGATGGTGCAAATGCCGGCACAACAACAAACATCGGTAAGACCGGTAACACCGTTAACATCCTCGGCACATCGAACATCACAGGCGTGTTGAATCTCAACACCAGCGGCACCGATGTTACAAACATCGGTACCGGAGCTTCGGCCGGCACGGTCACGATCGGACGCACGGGCGGTTCGATCGCCACCACGGGCACGATCACGCAAACGGGAACGCTGAATCTTGCGGGAACCACAAGCCCCCTGCAAATGAACGGGGCTCCGGGAACATCCGGTGACGTGCTGGTTTCACAAGGCGCAGGTGCAACTCCGGCCTGGCAGAGCATCAACAATGCCATCGGCATCCGTACAGCCGGTCAGTCAAGCGTCACTGCTGCAACATCAGCTACTGTGACGGGTCTGACTACGCTAACCGGTACGGACGCAATCATCGTAACCCTTGAGGGCGCAACCTCGGTGACCGCCACCGTTACCTCACGTACGGCAGGCACCGGATTCACGGTCACATTCTCAGGTCAGTACACCGGCACGGTGAACTACCTTGTAATCAAGGCCCAATAATCACCACCTCCCAACCCCGCGTGGCCGATCGCGACGGCCGGTGGCGGAAGGGGGCTCATCAAAGATCACGGATCATAGCAATTCAATGCGTTCAAAGGCCTTACGATATCATCTTCTCCTCGCAATGCTCGGCATCATTCCGGCTGTGCTGGTTCCGAGTGTACCTGCCTGGGCTCAGGTTCCGCTCTATACACGCGAACTGCACATCCAGCATAATGGTGGTGGGAACTCATTGAAGTTTATTCTTCCCACACTGACGTCATCATATACACTCTCGTGGCCATCAGCTCAAGGGGCTTCAGGTTCAGTACTCACCAATGACGGGAGCGGGAATCTGTCCTGGACGGCATCACTATCGGCCATAGGTAGCAACGGGACGACCAATTACATACCGTTTTTTACATCGTCGACCACAGTGGGTAACAGCGTCCTGTTTCAGAGTGGAACATCCATCGGCCTCGGCACAACATCTCCCGGATCATCTCTGCAGATCAATACAGCATCGGCGTCCACCAAGGGCATCATCGTACGCGCTACGTCGTCGGCCACCGCAAACCTCTTTGAGGGACAGAACAGCAGCGGTAGCGCGCTCTTTGAAGTTTCCTCTTCAGGCAACCTTGCCCGGATCAACAACGTCGCCTACACATGGCCGGCATCAGTGCCCGCGGCGGCCGCATCCGGAACACAGCTCGGGGAAGGTGTTCTGACAACAACAAACACCGGTGCGCTATCATGGAAACAGCGCACCTCGGCCTCGGCAACTCTGGACTTCCCGAATACCGCTACTCGGACGTCAAGTGATCTCACAGTCACCGTTACCGGCGCAGCAACCGGTGACATGGTGGCTCTCGGCGTGCCGAATATCTCCGTCTTTATCAACACGTGCTACACGGCCTGGGTATCGGCAGACAATACCGTCACGGTACGATTCAATAACTACGACAATGCCGACAAGAACCCTGCAAGCGGCACATTCAAAGTCATGGTCTTCAAATAATCAGGGGGCGGATTAAACTTCGGATATTGCATGGCGGTCTGTGCCGTCTGATGTCATTTTCGGGAATCCGCCATGCGCCTTACAACTCATTTACTTCTAGTCCTGTCTATCACGGGATCGATCTCATCGATCGCCGCCGAAACACCCACGTGGTCAGCAGACGTGGCGAAGATCATCTACACCAACTGCACCCCGTGCCACCGTCCGGGCGAGATCGCCCCGTTCCCGCTGGTCACCTATGAGCAGGTGTCGGACTTCGGCTTCTCTGTCAAGCGAGCCGTCGAAAAGCGTGAGATGCCCCCATGGCCCCCTGCCAAAGGTCATGGCACGTTTGTAGGGAACCGCTCTCTGAGCGATGTGGATATCGAGACAATTGCGAAGTGGGTCGATGGCGGTATGCCGGTTGGAGACCTTACGTCAGCGCCAAAGCCACCGGTGTTTCCCGAAGGATCACAGCTGGGAACGCCGGACATGGTGCTGACGATGAATGAGACGTGGACCGTGCAGGATAACAACAAGGACGTGTACCGATACTTCGTGCTG
>JBEIIK010000193.1:0-2757 GCA_040380835.1 Ignavibacteria bacterium
AGTGACGAACCTGAAACCCTCTTTCTTGCGTCTACCACATATCTTGCGTCTTTGTAATCTAGACGCAAATAAGGGCGAGTATGGCACGCAACATCAAGCAGCGAGAAGTTGATGAGATCCTGAAGGCCGTTAGAGATCGATCGGGCTTGAGTTCCGCTGACATCTGGGGGGTGCTAGGTCATGGCGTCAAGTATCGGACGCTACAGTATCGGCTTATGCGCCTAGTAGAGAAGGGGCAGCTTTTGCGTGAGGGAGATGACCGCTGGGCACGGTATCGCCTTGCTGAACCAACGGGTCCATATTCCGCCGATAGGGACGAGGCGGGGATCGGTCTTTCGGCGGAGGCGAAGGAGATACTCTCACACGTGCGCAAGCCCCTTTCAGCGCGAAAGCCCATTGGCTATGATAGAGCGTTCTTGCGTCGCTACAGGCCGAATCAAACAAGCTACCTTCCTCTGGAGCTGCGTCGGATGATGGCTGGGCAGGGAGCTCAGCAGATATCGGCTCAGCAGCCGGCGGGTACGTTTGCCCGCACGATCTTGAACCGGCTGCTGATTGATCTTTCCTGGAACTCCAGTCGACTTGAGGGGAACACCTACTCGCTGCTGGAGACGCGACGTTTGATCGAGTTTGGCCAGCAAGCCAGGGGGCGCAGCAGCATCGAAGCGCAGATGATCCTCAACCACAAGGACGCAATAGAGTATCTCGTTGACAATGCCGTCGGCGTTGGGCTCAACCGCGGAACCATTCTGCAGTTGCACGCCATCCTGGCGCAGAACTTATTGGTCGATCCAGCCGCTGCCGGACGTCTGCGGCATATCGCCGTCGGCATCGAAGGGTCGGTGTATCTCCCGCCAGAAGTACCGCAGTTCATCGAAGAGTGTTTTGATGAGGTCCTGGCAATAGCCGAGATGATCGAGGACCCATTCGAGCAGTCGCTGTTCCTGATGGTGCACCTGCCTCATTTGCAGCCCTTTGACGATGTGAACAAACGGGTCTCGCGCATGGCGGCCAACATTCCGTTTATCAGGGCCAATCTCTGCCCGCTCTCATTTACGGACCTACCCCGGGAACTCTACACGCTTGCCATGCTCGGAGTGTACGAGCTGAACCGCGTCGAACTTCTTCGTGATGTGTTTGTGTGGTCCTATGAACGTTCAGCCTCGCGTTACACGGTGCTTCGTCAAACTATCGGCGAGCCAGATCCGCTTCGTCTTCGCTATCGCGATGCCATTCGTAGCATCGTTGCAGAAGTCGTGCGTGGACTCATGAGTCGGCCTATTGCGGCGTCCCATCTTGAGCAATCGGTAAAGCGTCATGCCGATCCCGCCGACCGTGAAGCCCTGCGCGACATTCTCGAAGTGGAGTTGCTTTCGATGCATGAGGGCAACTACGCGCGCTACCGCATCACACCCGCCGAGTATGATGCCTGGCAAGGGGCTTGGCAGGGACGCGGAACGGCGACTAGCTCTGCGAAAGCTGAAACCCGAAACCTGAAACCCGAAACCTGAAACCTACTTCTCCATCTGCCACACTCCGAGCCCAAAAATGGCGGCGCTGGCGGCTACCCAGGCAAGGGTGCTATTGGCAAGGGCCGACCATGAGATGGAGTTGATAAGGCTGACGATGCTGGTGGCCGAGGCGGCCACGTGGCCGGAGAGGAAGCCGAGTGTGAAGCAGGCCACGACAATGCCGATCATCGGTGTGCGACGCCAGAGGCGTCGGAGCAGGGAAGGACGTCGGTGCTGTTGCATCACGGCCCGCATGACGCCGATCGTGAGGATTGGGTCGTCATGCTCCGGGGTGCTGCGGCGGATGTGCGAGCGCAGCGAGAGCTCTGAAGAGAGGATCTCTTCTTCGGTAAGGGGCTTGCGTGATGGCTGGTATTGCGTATTCATAGCTTTTCCTCCAGGTCCGGACAGCGACGCAGCAGCGCTGTGCGCAGCAGGTTGCGTCCGCGGTTAAGGCGGGTTTTGACGGTTCCAAGGGGCAGACCGGTGATGGTGACGATCTCGTCGTACGAACGGTCATCGACGTAGAACAGTTCGAGGATGGTGGCGTAGATAGGATTCATGGTAGTCATTTCATCGCTGACGATCTCATCTATGAGCGACGATTCCATGGACTGAAAAACGGTGGGTTCGATCCATGACGATCCGGCTTCGTCGTCGAACTCATCGTGGATCGGCGTGCGCTTACGTTTTTCGAGTGCATTCAGACACGTGGTATAGACGATCCGGTAGAACCACGTCGAGAACATTGAGTCGCGATTAAAGCGAGACAGTGATCGGTAGGCCTTGACGAACGCGTCCTGCACGACATCTCGGGCATCGTCGGTGTTCTGCATCATCCGCTCGGCAAGCGACAATGCACGACGCTGGTGCTGGGCCACCAGCACCGCAAATGCCTCGTTGTCGCCCCCTACAATGCGATCGATGATCTCTGTCTCGGTCAATGTTTTTCGAGGCTGGTGGCGATGATATGATAGACCGTCATGGCAAGACCGGCAAAGAACGTCACAGATGTCAGCGCAACAAGCGGACGGTATTCACGTGACAGTGCGTCGGGAAAGGCGTTCCAGAGGATCATCGCCACGCACAGCCCAAGGCTGGTTCCAACCAGCAGCAGGGCTAGACGCAGGGCCCTGAACTTGCGCGTCGAGTCGAGCTCAGCAGCAGCACCGCGTGGGTCGAGCCCCTTTTCGATCATTGCCAGCTCGACGGCTTTGCGCGTTTCGAGTCGCTTCCAAATGAGGAT
>JBEIIK010000194.1:0-2675 GCA_040380835.1 Ignavibacteria bacterium
ACCGTGGTTATCGAAGGTCCAGAAAAGTACCTTGAGGCCACTGCAGATGTGACCAACGGCAACTGCGCCGGCGATGGGTACGCGGTCATCAATGCGACAGGTGGCAACGGTGGGAACAGTTACCTGCTGGAGTACTGGAACGAAACAACTGGCCGATGGGAGGAAGCCGAAGGCGACAACCAGGGCAAGCAGAATGGCGCTGTCGCCACCAAGCTTCGCAACAACAAGTACCGTGTCAAGGTGACAGACAGTAAGAACTGCTTTATCTACGTCGAGTTCACGGTCTCGGGTCAGGGCGGGCCGGTGAATTTCAATGTTGATGTGCAGCATCCGCCATGTCTGGGTGGCGGAACAGGTTCAGCGACTGTGTCTGGTGTGTCGGGTACCAGCGATTATGTCATCAGCTGGTCCCATACGTCGTCAGGTGCGGCAACCGTGACCGACCTGGTTCCCGGGACTTACACAGTGACAGTTACGGATCGACGATCGGGATGTAAGTCCACAAAGACATTTACTATCAAACAACGCAAGCCCATCAAAGCTCGCGCTATCGTGCGTCAGTCGGGTTGCGATGGACCAAACTCAGGACGTATCGAGATCGTAGATGTCGAAGCATCGGGCAAGATCACCTACTCTTGGACACCATCCGTTAGCAACAGCAGCATTGCTGACAACCTTGCACCAGGAACATACACTGTGCGCATAACAGACTCTGAAGGATGTACGTGGGAGCAGACCATCGTCATCCGCAATGTACCTCCTGTCGATCTGATACTGCAGTCCAAGAGCTTCAGGGACGGACTGGGTAGGTGCCGAGGACGTGCTTCTGCGGTGATTGCTTCAGGAACAGCCCTTTACACATATAACTGGATATCTCCTTCGGGCTGTACGGAAGCTACCTGTGAAGGCAATGCACCGGGCACCTACACACTGGAGGTAACAGACGCTAATGGATGTCGGGACGTTCAGTCCATCGTGATCGAGTGCAAGGCATCACGTATTGTGAGTGTCAATCCGAATCCGTTTGAGAGTAGCGCTATGGCCGCAATTGAGCTGGAGAGTCCTGGGATTATTGGGTTCAAGATCTACGACACCGGCTTTAACATCGCAAAGGGCATTGATGCCGGAGTCCAAGGCCCTGGTTTGATCATGCATCATGTTGACATGAGCGATCTACCGAGTGGCGTCTACTATCTCAACCTGGTCTTCAACGGACAGGAAGAACAGGAAGCAGTGATGATTGTCAAGCGCTGATCAACAACAATAATGCTCGCGGTAACCACACGTAGAGACATGCTGGCACGGCGAGTGATACTCGCTGTGCTGGTGTGTCTGTGTGGTACCCTCGGTTGCTGGGCTCTGCCTCTTCCCGTTGGAATTGATCATCCTGCATGTGTTCGGCCGTTCACGACTCGCAGCAGCAATCTCAAACATGGCGAACAAGCCCAGTCAGACAGCAGTATTGATATCCATTGTTTCCGGGTAACACTATCTGACCCAAGAGGCTTTTTTAGCGACCAGAATCGATGGCAGTCTTCGACGCTGGGTCAGCGTCGAAGGCAGATCATCAACGAGTTATTTACGGACATGGCTGCGAGTGTAGGAGGACTGAACTCCGACACGATCAGGACGAGGTTGTTGTGCGAGATCGAAATCGTCACAACATACGATCCGCAGGAACCTGCCGCGGCCTGGGCTGAACCCGTGTGGGTAGCCGACGGAAGTGAGAATAGTATCATTTGTGATGCCGCGCCTCTGACGCTCCTGAGGTATGAACTGCGACCGCCCCGTGAACTTGTCGACTACTTTGGTCCCCACGGACGCATCGTGATCAACACGGCAAAGCTGTTCGGTGTTGAACTCAACAGCTGCCCGCCTGATCGGGTGGACCTTTACAGCGTGCTCCTGCACGAGCTCGTTCATGTGATGGGTATCGCCTCGATCGCCGGCCAAGACTGTCTTCAGGCGGGTTCCGTGTCACGAACACCCTACGTGAGCAGGTGGGATGCACTGCTGAAGTCGGCAGATAGGCGGCACCTTCTCGGCGGATCATGTCGTGACCTGACGTTTCAGATCCCCTCTGAACTCCGTGGGGCTTGCACTGTGCAGCCGGTGTTCCGACGAGATGGCACAGAGTTCGTTGTCAGCTCAGGCGCTACCGGGGATTGCGTCAGTGACTTCAGTCACCTTGCGCCTCTCGACCAGGGCGATACAGTGTTGATGTCACAAAGTCTATCTCGTGGTCAGATGCGCCGCACGCTCTACAGAGCAGAGTATTACAGTCTCCGCGCACTCGGCTACCCGATGCAGCCGTTTTACGGCGCCTACTGGCTTCTGCAGAGCCGAATTGTGACCTACGAGTATGACCGATCCATTGCGGCCACAGCGCGTCCGGACACTGTCCTCGCCCTTGCCCGCACACCCGGAAGGTTCGTTGTTACGCAGGACAGTATCAGAAAGCGGCTCACAGGTGTAGCGTTCATTGACTGCATCGATCTGGTACGCCCGTTCGATGGTCTTCATCTGACCCACGTGACCGACAGCATTGTGCTGTCCGACTCTGTTGGCCGTGCCGGTTCAGCAACGCTTCGTCTTCAGGTTCAAGACTCGCTCGGACGCAGGTCATCGGCGCTGCTGATCTGCAAACTGCGTTCTGACATTGACTACCGTATCGA
>JBEIIK010000195.1:0-2656 GCA_040380835.1 Ignavibacteria bacterium
AACTGTCACGTGTGCGTCTGCTACCCTGGCAACAAGGATGACGCCGCCTTGGCCGCCTTCGACAAACTGTAGCCGCCCTCGAACCGACTCGGGATCTCTGTCCCAGCCACGCTTCTTGATCACGGTGCTGCTACCCCAGGCGCGCCGACGTATTTCTTCCTGCATGCGCCGCACCGACACGCCCTGAACAATGGCGTCGATCCGGTAGGTTTCGAACAGGAGTGAGTACTCAGGCTCCCTGTCGAGGATGCCATACCCGATCCTCGGATCAAGAACGCCAGCCCCCTGCTCAGCAAAGAATGCACCCACGGCACCGCTGGCGATGATGGCGTTGTGGGGCTCAATGAGAAATGCCCCTGTTGATACGACAGGGGACGCTGCACGCGCCAGATTCTGTGACGGTGTCCACGTGGCAACCGGTCCGTCCTCAGCAAGAAGAGTCACCAGCGGCCGATCTCCGGCTCCGACATTCCATAGAATGCGCTCCCGGCATTCCGATCCGATGCCGATATACTCACTGACACAGGTCGTTTCGGGAATCACATCTCCCGGACCCGCCTTGATGCCCACCACCGCTGCACGGGGAACACTGGAAAGGTGCGGCTCATACTGCCGCGCATCGAATACCCGCCGGCCTTCGTTGCGCCGCGAGGGGTCGGCCCAGACGCCATCCCAGTCCTGCGAGGCAAGACGCGCCTGCGGCCATCGTCCACACAGCACCTCGACATTGATGAGGCCGTGACGGCGAAGATTTCCGGTGGCGATAGCACAGACCTGCTCATCGGCTTCGATCGTTACTACACGTCCGGCAACCTCTGAAAGGGCGGCAGCGTCAATGCCCGGTCCAGTGCAGATGTCCAGCACCTTCGACATACCCTTATAGGCTCCGGCATGATATCGGGCCAGAAGCGGATGCGTAGCCTGCTCGGCCATCCGTCGGGTAAAGAGCCAGCCGGGGCAGTGCTTTCCCAAGGTGCGTGCCCGCATCGTTCCGAGTGCCAACTCAACAACAATCTGCGCCTGCTCGGTGCTGCCATGCTGACGCCGGATGCGCTCGACCAGAGAAGCGGATACCTCGCCCCCTTGCGATGAGATCAGCGACATGACCTCGTCAACGTCAGCGACAACCGCATCCGATTCGAGATACGATGTCATACGCATTCCTTCGCCGAAAACCCCGATATTTGCGCCTTGTCCTGCACGACTATTGTCAACCTCTTCGAAAGATTCCTCGCATGAGCAGCAACACCCTCGACAACCAGCTCTATGATATGGGGCTTCACAATCTTGGTGATGTGCATTACAACCTCACTGCACCCGAGCTGGTGGAGCAAGCACTGATGTATGAGGAAGGAATCCTGTCGGAGCATGGGGCGTTGTGCGTCAATTCAGTCCCCTACACCGGACGTCGTGCAAACGACAAGTTCGTGGTGGAGGAAGACGACACCAAGGGCGATGTCTGGTGGGGCAAGGTAAACAAACCCTTCGCTGAGGACAAGTTCAACGCCCTCAAGCGTCGGGTGTTCGCCTACCTGCAGGGACGTGATGTTTACGTGCAAGATCTGATCGCCGGTGCTGATCCAACGTATGCCCTACCTGTGCGCTTTGTCCAGGAGGAAGCCTACCACTCGCTGTTTGTGCAGAACATGTTCATTCAGCCCTCGGCTGAGCAGCTGGCCGACTTCGTGCCGGGCTTTACGGTCGTCACTGTTCCGGGCTTCAAGTCCATCCCCGAGATCGACGGAACACTCAGCGAAGTCTTCATCATGCTGAGCTTCAAGCAGAAGCTGGTTCTTATCGGGGGCACGTCCTACGCCGGCGAAAACAAGAAGTCCATCTTCACCGTACTGAACTACCTGATGCCGAAGATCGGCGTCATGTCCATGCACTGCTCGGCTAACATCGGACCGGAAGGCGACACCGCCCTGTTCTTCGGTCTGTCGGGTACGGGCAAGACAACCCTCTCAACCGATGCAGAGCGCGCTCTGATCGGAGATGACGAGCACGGCTGGAGCAATGATGGCGTGTTCAACTATGAAGGGGGCTGTTATGCCAAGGTCATTAATCTGAATGCCGAAGCAGAGCCGATCATTTTCAACCTGACACGAACCTTCGGTACGATCCTCGAGAACGTTGACATCGACGAAGAGACACGCGTGATCAACCTCGACTCGCAGAAGTACACCGAGAACACACGGGCATCCTATACCCGCGAACACATCCCGAACATTGCCGACGGAAACCGCGGCGGTCATCCAAAGAACATTGTCTTCCTCACGGCCGATGCATTTGGCGTAATGCCGCCAATTGCCCGTCTGACGCCAGAGCAGGCGATGTACCACTTCCTCTCGGGCTATACGGCCAAGGTGGCCGGCACAGAAGAAGGCGTCAAGGAACCATCAGCAACGTTCTCAACGTGTTTTGGAGCCCCTTTCATGGTGCACCATCCGAGTGTGTATGCGAACCTGCTTCGTGATAAGATCAATACGCACGGCTCACGCGTCTGGCTGGTCAACACCGGCTGGAGCGGTGGTCCGTACGGCGTTGGTAGCCGTATGAAGATCAAGCATACCCGGGCCATGCTTCGCGCCGCGCTGACGGGCCAGCTCGACAACGTGGAATTCGTCAAGGACGCGTTCTTCAATCTGAGCATCCC
>JBEIIK010000196.1:0-2579 GCA_040380835.1 Ignavibacteria bacterium
CGAGACGCAGTCTCGCCCGTCAGGGACGAGGGACCTCAACCCCACACCTCACAGCTCACACCTCACAGCTCACACCTCACACCTCACACCTCACACCCCACACCTCACACCTGCGCGCAGCGCTGGGCGTCATCCTGAGGAGCCGAAGGCGACGAAGGACCGCATCAGGGCGATAAGTGACGAGTGACCGGTAGGGGCGAGACGCAGTCTCGCCCGTCAGGGACGAGGGACCCCACACCCCACACCCCAAACCTCACACCTGCGCGCAGCGCTCAGCGCTTCACCACCATGGTGGTTTGCGTGGTAGAAGCTGATGCGGCCGTGATTGCATACAAACCCGGGGGAAGGGTGCTGATATTGATGGTCGCAGAGGAAGCCCCCTGAGGAATGCTGCTCGCAGTCACGAGCCTGCCGGTAACGTCGTAGATGCGGATGGACATGCGCTGTGATGCCGGCGCCGGCAGGCTGATCGTTACCACGTCGTGGGCGGGGGTGGGGAAGACGGTGATACCGTAGTTGACGATCACCTCATCCACGGATGTTGTGCCGACGATACCTGTGCGGTCATAGGTTGTAACAACCTCCCAGATCATGCTCTGCAGGTAGGCGGCCAGTTCGGCAGAGGGGATAAGCGTTGCTGCCGTGGCGTTCGGGATAAGCTTCGTAGGCAGGCCAAGCGGACTCTTGTTGTAGATGCAGGCGTAGTGGATCATCGCTATAGCGTAGGCGCCGAGCTCATTGGTATGGATGTTGTCGCTGAAGAACTGATTGATGGATGTGATGCCCGGCACAAGTCCCTTGGCGACGTCATCATACAGGCGGGCCATCATCTTGTGTCCGGGGATGAGGTACACGGGTGGTGCGCCGGACGGACGCCGCTCGTTGGCATGGTCCTGCATGCGTTCCCACTCCAGCCCCTGCACATCGAGCATTTTCCGGAAGTCGCCGTTTGATCCGTCGATGTTCACCCACGTCGTCCAAAGGAGTGTTGGAGCCCCTTTCCCGCCATTGCCCTGCGTCCAGGCGTTATTCACAAACAGCGACAGCGCATTACGCTGCTCCTGGATGCCGGTGATGTACCACTGCTGCGTGCTACCGCCTTCGTAGAGAAGGGGCACTCGCTCGGTGATCGACAGAAGCTCCCAGTTGCCGATGCCGTGTCGCGCATCCGGAGATGTGCCTCCCGGCGGCTTGGTCCAGCGGGCAGCCATGGCCGACCCCGGTATGGTGGACTTGCCGATCACGCGATCGATCAGCTGCCACGAACTCTGCCCCGTGACCGTTGCCATCAGGTTGACGTACTGTCCCGGCCAGTTGGGATAGAACAGCGGGTCGGTAAGACTATGTCCGCTATGGATCTGCTTTACCGTAAACGGATACGCCAGCTTCGGCGGCAGCTTCTGGCTTTGTGCCGTCGCAAAGATGATAACAGACAGTATGAACGTCAGGGGGCGCATGGCGCAAAGATAGGGGAGGAAGGCACCGGGTACTATCTTTGGCAGGCCACTATCCGATGCACCCAATGCCCACTCCAGCTGTCGTATTCTTTGAGATTCCCGTTCGTGATATGGACCGGGCAATGTGCTTCTACCGTGGGGTCTTTGAATGCGAGTTTGAGACGATGGTCGTTGATGGAAACGACATGGCCTTCTTCTCCACGTTAACAGAAGGCCCGGGCATATCTGGCGCACTTGCCAAGGGCGACGCGTACAACCCCAGCACCCACGGAGTTATCATCTACTTCGCAACTGACAGCATCGACACCACCCTGCAGAAGGTGCTCATGCATGGTGGACATCTTCACTATCCCAAGACCCATAATGAATTCGGCTTCGTGGCCGAGTTCATCGACATCGAGGGTAACCGGATTGCATTGTTTGAAAAGCGGCGGTCTTAGCATGCGTAGGTGGAGGAGCTGGGCCTATCTTTGGACGTCTCATTTGCCGATGAACTAAACGGGGTACGAAATGGCACGTCACGCGTCGATCCTTATGCTGCTGCTCTGTAGTACCGTTGCGGCCAGCGCTCAGTTCTACAACGTCACACCCGGCTTTCTGAATCGCAACGGGTACGCGCTCGGTGGGCGCAACTACACCTACTACTTCCGCGGTGCGGCCAGTCATATCATGCTGCCGCCGGCTAACGATACGTTGTCAGACTGGCAGACGCTGCCGTTTACATTCAGTTTCTTTGGCAGGGACGTGACAGGCTACTACATCAGCGACAACGGGTACATCACCTTCAACGAAACGGCAAGCGTGAGTGTTTCTCAGACCTCACGTCTTAGCGATGCGACAGCACCCAGCAACTCCATCTTCGGCTTTTGGTCGGATCTTGCACTTCTCGACGGTTTTGGGCAATGGTCGAACGAGGTTGCCACATCCACCGTTGGTGAGGCCCCCGACCGTGTGCACATGATCTATTGGATGCGCGCTGTACCGCGCGGTAAGGACTTCAACACTAGCAACCTCAGCTTTCTTATCGCGCTCTATGAACGCGGTGGTTTCGATATCGGTTACACCGTGCAGGTAGGGGGCGGACTTGGCATTGAGGGTGTCTACGGAGTGGTCGGTGCCAAG
>JBEIIK010000197.1:0-2535 GCA_040380835.1 Ignavibacteria bacterium
ATGATAATCCGGTCCTTCATGCACGTTGACAGTGCCAGGCGAGATCACCTGGATGACGTCGTTATTGGTACAGGTCCAGCGCTGTCCGCCCCGTGCTAGCGCCCGATGGGCTGCACGCTGCAGGAGTCGCTCCGGTAGGTTCTCGATGGCCATAGAACATCTCCATTGTTAGATGTTCTATGAGCAGAAAAGGGGCTCTACCGTGACGCGAGCACGTCAGAAAGTCTGCGGGCCTCAGCGGCTATGGAGGCAATACATTCAGCCGAGTCATCGATGTAGAGCAGGCCACGCGAGACGTTGTACACTGCCGGGCCGGGACCGTTAGCAGCTAGCGTGGCGATTGCATCGCCCCCTTGCGTACCGATACCCGGAATTAGAAACGGCACCTCCGGGAACATTGCCCGCAGGGATGCCAGCTCGGTTGGGCTGGTGGCACCAACAACAAAGCCAATGTCGGCCTGGCGCTCCCAGGACAGAGCCGTGCGCATGACGAGTTCGTAGAGAGGCATGCCATCGACCTTACGACGCTGGAAGTCGTGTGACCCCGGATTCGACGTCAGACCGAGGACGTAAACCATTTTGCCGGCATGCGCAAGGAAGGGCTCCACGGAATCGCGACCCATGTAGGGCGCTACCGTCACAGCATCGGCGCGCAGGTCTGAAAAGGCAGCCTCCGCATACGCTGCAGAGGTGTTTCCGATATCGCCCCGCTTAGCATCAAGGATCACGTACGCTTCACCACAGTGCTCGCGAACGGCATACAATGCATCAATGCCGGCACGTCCATACTGCTCATAAAAAGCCACGTTGAGCTTAAAACACGCGGCCCAGGGGCGCACAGCATCGATGACATCGCATGCAAACCGTTGCAGATCATTGGGTTGACCGTGGTAAGGGGCTGGCAGCTTAGCCCTGTCAAGATCCAGGCCGACACAAAGACCGTTTGAAGGAACCATGGATGCAAAATAGGAGACGACGGAACCAATCACGACAATTTTCCCCCTCATACATGAAAATGTAAATGTGCTCGTCAACTTGCTTGTCCCCTCATACATGACGTGTGGCTATCCCCCAGATACGGCCCCCAACCCGCAAGGCCACACGATCACCACAGACGCCCGAGCTCCACACTCCCCTCCCCTGAGTGAGCCGGGCGTCTCCTTTTTCGGGAAAGCATAGTTTTGCAGACAGTTTCTCTTCGCACTCACTACGACGTCTGCTCCCCACTTCAAGGTCCCTCATGTTCGTATCGCTTCTTCGCCGATTCGTCGCAACCGCTGCACTCTCATTTGTCCTGGCCAGCTGCGCCTCAGCGCCCCCTCCCATGGCCTCCACGGACAAGCCTTCAGACAAGGACAAGAAGATCAAGGCCTATGACAAGGTGATCACCAAGGATGCCATATCGGACTCCGGACTGTTCATCGTGCACCGCATCGACGAGAAGTACTTCTATGAGATTCCTAAGGCTCAGCTTGGCAAAGAGCTGCTGCTGGTTAGCCGCATCGCCAAAACACCCCAGGTGGGGTACGGTGGTGAGGAGAACAACACGGAGGTTGTTCGCTGGGAGCGCAAGTACGACAAGATCATGCTGCGCACGATCTCCTACATCAATGTCGCTGCCGACTCCTCACCGATCTCCCGCGCCGTCAAGGCAGCAAACTTTGAGGAGATCATCCGGGCGTTTCCGATCCAGGCCTACAACCGCGACTCTTCGGCCGTAGTGATCGAGGTGACCGAAATGTTCACATCGGACGTCGGCATTCTCACGCCCGGACGTGGCGTGCGCCAGGAATACAAGATGGGCGGCGTCGATAAGGACCGGTCGTATATCGACTACGTCAAGAGCTTCCCGACGAACATCGAGGTTGAGAACGTCCTGACCTTTTCGGCCGAAACACCATCGCAGAACTCAGCGTCGAAGACGATGACGTTTACGATGCACCACTCGATGGTAGCACTGCCGGAAAAGCCGATGCTTCCGCGTCTAGCCGATCCACGCGTCGGATTCTTTGCTCTGCGACAGACGGACTACTCACGTCCTGAACCGGAAGCCGTCAGCCGCGAGTACATCCTTCGCTGGCGCCTCGAACCCAAGGACACCGCAGCATTCCTGCGTGGTGAGCTGGTCGAACCGATCAAGCCGATCACCTACTATATCGACCCTGCCACGCCTGTTCAATGGCGTCCGTGGCTGAAGAAAGGCGTCGAAGACTGGAACCCTGCATTTGAAGCTGCGGGCTTCAAAAACGCCGTGCGGTGTATCGATCCCCCAACGTCGCAAGAGGACCCCGACTGGTCTCCAGAGGATGCCCGCTACAGCGTGATCCGCTACTATCCTTCGCCTGTCGAGAACGCCTACGGTCCGAACATCCACGACCCGCGAACGGGCGAGATCATCGAGTCCGATATCGGATGGTTTCACAACATCATGAAGCTGCAGACCGGCTGGTACTTCTCGCAGGCCGTCAGTGATCCAAAGTCGCGCAAGATCCCGTTCTCGGATTCGCTGATGGGCGAACTGATCCGCTTCGTTGC
>JBEIIK010000198.1:0-2454 GCA_040380835.1 Ignavibacteria bacterium
ACATCCGGCCTCGTTGCCCTCTTCGTTGCCCTCAGCGCACTCACGCTCCCACATAGTGTGCTGTTTCATCGGATATACGAGATGAGGAGATCGTAGGAATTACTGGTTACTGATTACTGATTACTGATTACTGGTTACTGATTACTGATGACGGCGTCATTTTGTAAGCTGTCATCCCGTCCTTGCGCGAAGCGCCGAGGTCATTCCTGCGAAAGCGGAAAGCCACACTTGAGTGACCAGTGACCATATCAATTGATCCATCCGTAGAACCGTACTTCCGTAACTGTGTAACTCCGTCATTCCGTAATTCCGTGATTGTATCTTCGCACCATATGCCAACAGCACAGCGTGATATTGTTAGGGGACCGATTGAATTGAAGGGTCGCCCCCTTCCAGACCTTGAACAGCTCCTTATCGAGCATGGGGAGCGTCGGTATCGGGCCCAGCAGGTGTATGACGGACTGTACATTCAGCGGGCGGACGATGCGGCCTCGATACAGGTGCTACCGCAGGCATTGCGTGAGCGCCTCGACACGGAGTTTCGATCGCAATCAGTGACGCTGACCACGAAGCAGCATTCGGATGACGGGACGATCAAGTTCCTCTTCGAGCTCTATGATGGACGTCAGGTTGAGAGCGTGCTGATTCCCAGTGAAATGGTTGAAGCAGATGGACGTCCGCGCCGGCTTACGTTGTGTGTCTCCACCCAGGTGGGCTGCAATCTTGGATGCGTGTTCTGTGCCACTGCATCGTTGAAGCTCACACGCAACCTCACTGCAGGTGAGATCGTGGACCAGTTTCTGCAGGCGCAGAAGCACACCGAGAAGTCCATCACGAACATTGTCTTCATGGGCATGGGCGAGCCGATGAATAACTACGACAATGTGATGAAGGCCACCGAGATCTTTACCGATCAGCGTACCAAGATGGTGGCACCACGCCGTATCACACTGTCCACGGCGGGTGTTGTACCGGGCATTATCCGCATGGCCGACGAGGGACGTATCATCAAGCTGGCGCTTTCGCTGCACGCCACAACGCAGGATGTGCGCGAGCAGTTGATGCCGATCGCCAAGAAATATCAGCTTCCGGAGCTTGTTGAGTCCCTCGAATACTACTACCGCAAAACGCGCAAGAGCATTACGTACGAATACATTCTCTTCGAAGGGATCAACGATTCCATCGATGATGTAAAGCGAATGGTGCGCCTTGCACGGCGCATGCCAACGAAGGTGAACGTCATCCCGTTTCACGACATCGACTTCACACAGCCCAAGGGCTTTGCGCAGACGCTCCGTCCAACGTCGAAGGAGAAGTTCGACTGGTTTCTGAAGCAACTTCGCGACGAAGGTGTGACCGTCTTCATCCGTTCATCAAGTGGACTCGACATCGATGCGGCCTGCGGTCAGCTTGCCTTTTCGCATGAAGGGGGCGTTGCATGAGCCCCCTGACATCATTCATAACGAAGTGTGCTATCGCTCTTTCGTTTTTTCTGGCAGCGAACACAGCATGGTCCGTTGACGATGCCGTTCTGGAGGCCATCGAGATCGAACCCGGAGTTGAGTACTACATCCGTCTGACATCCGGCGATGTTCTCACGGGGCAACTTCTGGACATCACACTAGATAAAAAGGGAGCACGGGCCCAAATCGCAACGTTGGTTGCGAACGTCACAGTGTATGCATCGGATATTGCGTGGATTGGAACCCGAGAGCAGGCGAATCGATCGCGGAACCGGGGTTTTGCCATCCCGACAGCTGAGCCAATCGGCAACGACTTTTACATTGGGGTGCTCTCGGGAGCGATACCAACAGTAGGCTTTGGTCTGTTTGATGTCGGTAGCGTTGTTCTGGCCCGCTCCTTCATCCCTGGTCTGTCTATGCGCGAGCAGTTCTCATTGGTCAACCTCAAGGCCACTGTATATGAAGCTGAAAATGGCCTCGTCGAGGGTGGACGTCAATTCTATGCCATCGGCATCAACGGTGCGTGGATCAACGATGTGAACTTCATCGGTCACCTCTATGGTGTCGGCACATTTACCGGAACCCGGTCACGCGTCAGCACGGTCATGTTCTCCAAGGCCTTTGGCCGCGATGATTACACCGTGAACCTCGGTACTCTTGGTAGCTCCTTCCGTTTCCCCTACGCCAGCGGAACCTTCGGCGTCGGCCTGATGATCGACGTTCGCTTTCCGGAGTTCAATGACCTACACGCCATGGCCGAACTCTGGGGCGTCGATATCGCCCGTCCCGCGCAGTCCGTCTTCGTCCTGGGTCTGCGCAAGGTCAACACCTCCACCACCATGGACTTCGGTCTCGGCCTCTTCCCAGGGGGCTTCCTGGCACCGGTGATCAATTTCGCTTTTACTCCGTGAGACACGCGCTACGCGCGTGGGACACCTTCGGTGGGACACTTCGTGGGACACGGCTGCGCCGTGGGACACGCCTTCGGCGT
>JBEIIK010000199.1:0-2407 GCA_040380835.1 Ignavibacteria bacterium
GCGCGGGCGGCTGGAGAGCACTTCGACCGACGTGAGCGCTTCTTGCGCGATGACTTGCGAGACGACTTGGCCACCTTGGCGGCTGTCGGCACAGGATTGGCCGACGTCGTCTCGGGAAGCACGCAGGTTAGCGCGAACACAGACGTGAGAAGGATTGAAAGGAGCGTCATGCCAGGCAGCTTCATCATCATCACATGCCTCCTTCAAACTTCAGGGTGAAACAATCTCGCGGTCAGCCGTTTTGTAGACCCGTTCAAGGATCAATCGGTCGGAACCGTCGAGTGTGAGCCCCTTGACATGGGGCTGAAAAACGCGTAGAACGACGTGGTAGTAAAGAAACACCCAGGGTGATTCTTCGACCACGATACGTTCCATGCTCGAATACAGGGCATTGCGGGACGCTTCATCCAATCGGGGTGAGAGCGCTGCATCATACAGCGAATCAAGATCCTTCCGATGGATACGCGTTGTGTTGGGACCCTTCGGAGCAATGGTGTTCGAGATAAACAGGGCCATGAAGTTCTCCGGATCGGGATAGTCTCCGATCCAGCTTGTTCTCCATAGCGCCAGCTCACCGGCGCGGACCATTGAAAGATGTTGCGGAAAGTCGACCTGACGCAGCTCGACATCGATCCCGATGTCCTTCCACTGCGCCTGCACGGCCTCGGCGATCGAGGCAGTGCGCTGACTGTTTCCCAGCTGCAACAGGAGCTTTGGAAGCCCCCTCCCATTTGGATACCCTGCTTGGGTAAGAAGTCGACGGGCACGGTCCGGATCGTATCGGTACCCCTGAACGGAGTCATTGAACCCTGGCATGGTTGGCGGCAAAACGCCGTGATATGCCGGGATGCCCCGTCCGTTAAGAAGGTACGTGACGATCCTGTGCCGGTCGATCGCACAGTTTAATGCCTGACGGAGAGCTTTTGAACGGGCAAGGGGCGAGGTGCGCCCCGCCGGAAGCGTCGTATCCAGAAGGATACCGTAATACTCAACGGTGTTGGCGGCTGTGCGTAACACGCGAAAACGTTGATATGGCTGACGCAGCCGGCCATCGGGTTCAAAGACACTCGGCGAAAAGGACTCATCAACAGAGCTGATGACATCGAATGCACCCTTGGTGAATTCGAGAAACTCGCTCTTTGGGTCCCGCACAAAGGTTACTCGGACACGCTCAAGGTACGGCAGGTGCCGTCCTGATGAGTCAACCTTGAAGTAGTGCGGGTTTCGGCTCAACGTGAGCTCTCGGTCCTGGTTCCAGAATCCGAACATGAACGGGCCCGTACCAACGGGATGTCGTCCATAATCGGCCCCATACGCTTCGATCGCTTCCCTCGGAATAATCGAGCCGTATGGCATGGTGAGAACGGCCAGAAACGGAGCAAATGGTTTTGTGAGCCGGATGGTGATGACAGAGTCATTAACAACCGTGATGCCTTCGACGGATCCGGAACGTCCTGAACGGGTGGCCCGATGATACTCATCGGCACCGGCAATGGTCGTTCGGAAAGCCCAGAGGCCTGTCGATTTCGTCCGCGCATCGAGGATTCGCTCGAGACTGTATTTGACGTCTCTTGCAACCACGCGTCGCGTTCGAGAAGATCCAAAACATGCATCGGGATGAAACAGCACGTCCGTCCGAAGATGAAACGTCCATGTCAGCCCACTCTTATCAACACTCCAACTCCTTGCTATGCAAGGGGCTACGCGAAGTGCCGAGTCAAGCTCGACCAAGCCGTTGTAAAGGTGCGATGACGTCCACAACGCGCTTCGGTAGGATGCCTGTGCCGGGTCCAAGCTCAGAATTCCATCAGGTTCATTATATGTGAACTCTGACAAACTCTCTACTGGTGCCGGCTTGTGGCCGACACACGAACTGCACAAAAAACTGCAAATGGCTAATCCAACTGTCAAAGAACTGACGAATCTCATGGCGCTGGCGCCAACCGGTATGTAGGTTTGCGAGCTACCCATGGAGATTCACGCGGGCAAACTTCGTAACTCAGGGGGCTGAAACCAATGAATTGGAATTCATATTTCCAGAAGTTATCCACATTCCCGGGGTTGCGTAGCTTTGCCGCTGCCCACACATGAAGTCTTTTGCTACCATCATCTTACCCGTTCACCTGTTAGCTGCCCTACTGGGCACCTACGACCCGGGAGAGCTCTCGAAGATCGCTAATCTGGCCGATCACTACCGGCATCATGTTCAGGAGCATGGAGAGACGAACCTGACGATCATGGATTTCCTGATCGACCATTTTGCCAGCGACCACGCGGCCGACGACGAGCATCACGCCCTGCCATTGCTCGGTGGTGGCACAGCTTCGATTCAGGCCATTGAGATCCAACGGCCATCCTGCGACCCTCAGCCGGAGCCCGTGGATGTACCAGCAAGCCCCCTGTCAGA
>JBEIIK010000200.1:0-2394 GCA_040380835.1 Ignavibacteria bacterium
CGATCATCATCCGTACCGTTACAAACGTAAGTGAGGAGCTTCTTGCCGGAACATCGGTGCGGTTTGTCGCCAGTGCATCTGCCGGACACGATCATATCGACGAAGTCGTGTTTCATATTCCCGGAATCACTGTTGTGCACACACCGGGCTGTAATGCCCAGGCAGTGAGCGAGTACGTGATGACGTGGCTCTCGCACTTCAACATTCCGTCGGGTTCCACTCTTGGCGTGGTTGGCTTTGGTAATGTGGGCTCACTCGTTGCGCGCCTTGCTCTGGCCTCTGGCATGCACGTTGTGGTCAATGATCCGCCCCTTGCCGACATAGGATACATCTTTCCTGACGCGGTCACGCCCATGGATCTCGATTCACTGCTGCAATGCAGTGGCGTCGTAACACTCCACGTTCCCTACACGGCGTCGGGAATGCATCCTACAAAGGGGCTGATCACGGCGCACCGGCTTGGCCTTATGCACGCCGGGGCAACGATCATCAACACCTCCCGCGGGGGTATCGCTGATGAGACCGCGCTTGTGCAGCAGGTCACGTCGGGACGTCTGCACGCGGTGCTTGATGTGTTTACCGGCGAACCCAACGTGAACGCCGACGTGATCCGCAGCATTCCCTACTGCACGCCACATATCGCCGGCTACAGCGAGTCGGCCAAGGTCCGTGCTTCGCGCATGGTACTCAACGCATACCGGCATTGGTCGGGAATGGGTTTTCACATCCCTGAACAGCATGAGCTCATGACCCAGCGTCGGAGCACTGAAGCCGACACAGCAGTGATCATTGATCATCTATTTCGCGAGCAGTGGCTTGCTGATCCTTCCTCCTCCACATTCGCCGTCTGTCGTAGATTGACGCCCCTCAGGGCAGAACACCTGCGTCCACCATCATGGGAAGAACTGCATGTCCTTCGTGATTGAAGAGATCATCTTCGATGCCATCACCATCCTGCGATCGCCGATCCATGCCGATCATCGCGGGTATTTCGAAGAGATGTACAGGGCCGATGCGTTCATTCGGAACGGGATTCCGACCGACTTCATGCAGGACAACCACTCTCGTTCGCATCACGGCGTGATCCGTGGCATGCATGCCCAGCACATAGCACCGATGGGTAAGCTCGTTCACGTTGTCAGGGGGCAGATCCAGCTCGTAGAGGTTGATCTTCGGAAGGGCTCACCAACCTTCGGCGAACACGTGAGTATCGATGTGTCCGACGTCAATGGACGCACCATATGGATTCCGCCGGGCTTTGCCAACGGCTTTGCCGTACTCAGCGATGAGGCTGACGTGCATTACAAATGCACGGCCATCTACAACCCGCAGGGCGAGTTCGGTATCAATCCGCTCGACGAGCAGCTCGGCATCCGTTGGCTGGTAGATGAGCCAGTGCTGAGCGACAAGGATCGCTCGGCGATCTCATTCGCACAGTATGCAACAGACCCGAAGTTCTGATAGACCGCTATCGGGCCGACCTACTTCAGCAGTTCCAATGCGTCGTTCTTCCGCTCCTTATCGCCGGGCTCCTTTGGCGTAAGTCCCGCGATCTTCCGGGCAATCGCTTTACCGTCTTCCTCACGGTCCATGGCGATCAGCACACGGGCGTACTCAAGCTCGAACATGATGAAGTCCGGACGTAGCTCACGGGCCTTCTTCAAGTGCTCGTATGCCTCTTCGATATTGCCCCAGGCCAGACCCAGCGGGTAGCGAACCAGCTTAGGCTTCTTCGTCAGGTTCAGATGCGCACGACCTAGGATATAGTGCGCGGAGGCCAGACGTTGTGGCGTTTCGTTATTCAGCTTGACGGCTGACCACGCGTCATCGCGCACTTTGTTTACTACGCCCCCTACCGAAAAGATCCCCTTGAACAGGGCCACCTTGCCATTTGCTGCAGCTCGGTAAACGTATCCAGACATCCCTTTGCCGTTGACAGCGAGAGCCTTATCGGCGAACTCAACTCCCATGGTGTAGAAAGGCAGTTTGGTGTCTTCCACTTTCTCCTGATCACCCAGGATTATTTGAAGGCGGGCCATACGATACAGAACATCGTATGAGGAAGGGGCTTCCTTGTATGCCTGTTCAATGGACTGGCGAGCCCCCTTCACGTCGAGGGCCTCCATCTGCGCATCGAATGCAGTGCAGAGTGACGAGACATCGGCGTGTAAACACACCACGCACGTCATGAGAACAACCAATGCGGCAAGAATCCTCGTCATACAGTCCCCCAGAAATGTTTGGCTGATACAGCCGCGGAAAATACGGACGTCGGTGTGATCAACGAGGACGCAGCTGGGTCGATCGCTTCGGAGCGGTCCTTCGTCGCCTTCGGCTCCTCAGGATGACGCCGCCCGGCGCTGCGCGCAATTACGAAATGACAGAAGTGACGTA
>JBEIIK010000201.1:0-2253 GCA_040380835.1 Ignavibacteria bacterium
CAAGCCGGTGCTCACGGATGAAGAAGCGTTTGACGTAGCGGCCTACGTCAACGATGATAAACTTCATGAGCGTCCGCAGCCAGACCTTGACGAAGAGTATCCGGTATTGAAGGAAAAGCCAGTGGATTACTACTGGCCGCCATACGTGGATGGGTTCACACCCGATCAGCACAAGTACGGACCGTTCAAGCCCATCATGGACTGGCGCAAGAAGAACGGTCACCCAACGGGGTATTAGGACTCCGTCCTAGCGCTGAATCAACACGCGCTGGCGGAAGGTTCTTCCGAGGTAGTCCTCGGTCATCAGTACGTACACACCTGACGGGAGATTCCGGACGTCTAGTTCGCGCCGAGTACCGTCGCATCGCTCCGACAGGACCTGCTCTCCCGTCGAGGCAAAGAGCCGCAGCATCTTCAATCCGGACCCCAGGTTGCTCACGCGGAGCACGTCGGTGGCAGGCTGCGGCGTGGCTGTTACCGGGGAACGGTCTTCAGCGATCTCATCAACGTGCGTGAACGTCACGATCTCGACGTACGCTGTCGATGTGGCCGTGATGCCTGCGTAGGGGGCTTCCCTGGGCGTGATACGGATCTGGTAGTTCTTTGACACCGGCGTCGATACAGGAATCTTCCATAGGAATCCCTGGGCTGAGGCAGGCACCGAGTCCTTGATGGTGGTGATCACATAGTCCCCCAGCATCAGATCAAGCTGCACGCTTCCGCGCAGATTCGTCTGCCACGAGATGGCGTATGAGCTGTCGTGCATCCAGCGCGCATCTGTCTCCGGACGTACAAACGTCATGTATGGTCCGGCAATGAGGAAACTATCCACCTTCGACCAGTCACTCCATGCATCGAGCGTCTTGGCACGGGCACGCCAGTAGTAGCGCCCTGCCTCGCCCCCTGATGGAAGGATCACACGGTCATCGCGATTGGTGCTGTCAAGCACCAGTGTAGCAAACGATGGAGTCTTCGACACCTGAACCTGCAGTGCATCGCTGCGCCCCGGCACGCTCACGCGAAGTGCATACGATGTGTCGGCAAGTATGCGCCTGTCCTGCACCGGATCCTGCAGGCGCGGCACGAGCGGAGCACCCGGGTTCGGCGCTGGTATACCAAAGGCAAACTCGCCGGCCTGAGCATTTTCTACTACCAGCTCCCGAGTTGCCTGAAGGAACCGCGTGGGCAACATCACAAAGCGTCCGCTGTCGATCTGCGGACGGTAATAGACCATGCACTTCTCTGCATCGCGTCCGAGCATCAGTGTATCAACCTGGAACGTCATCGTCATGCGGTGATTCTTGATTCCTTCAACCGTCATATCAACCCGGGCCTGCTTCAGCAAGGGGGCTTCCCCATCCCAAAGAGGATTCCTGGGTGACCACTGAAAACGTCGGGCGGTGGTGGTGTTGTAGAAGAAGGACTCCAACGTTGTGAACTGTACACGCAGGCCCACGAATTGGGTGGCGCGGTAGTAGCGATACGTTTCTCCGGTGAGCACATCGCGCGCAACGGCCGTTGCACTCGGACGTCCGGTTGGCCACATCGGTACCTTCGTGGCGCGGTACACAAACATCTGCTTCGGGTAGTAGGCTTCAAAGACAACGTTGCCGAGCGAATCTACTTCGGTCACACCCGGCGAACCATTCGTTGCGGCACTTCCCCATCCCAACAGACGGTGTCCGTTCTCCAGAGGTTGCAAGCCTCCTTGAATGCTCGCATAGATGTCGGGTTGAGGACGGTACTCCCAGACCTTACGGGCGGTCATGTTCACCTCGTCGAGCTGATATTCTACGCCCCTTGAATACTGCGGCGTGTGCTGCGTACCGTTATCGAACAGTGAAAGGTTGCCGTTCTGCAGACGTCGGGCATCGTGCTGATAGCTGAAGTACGTCGGGGCGTTTTCCGGACGGTCTCCCGTGATCGTAAACTGATTACTCTTTCCGCCAAAGATCCACATCACTTCGCCAGTCCGTCGGTTGATCTTGATCACCTGCGACATGTGGCGCATGGAAACGATCCAGTTGCCGTCATCATCGATCCAGAGCGAGTTGTTGTGACAATACCGGATGGCCGGTGCGGTAAGGTCTTCGTACGAATCCGTGATCGGCAGGTGGTCCAGAGCCCGCCATTGCACCACGACGTTGCCTTCGGCATCGAGCTCCTGGATGATGGCCTGCACCACGTTCGCGGCCGGGTGTCCGCCGGGAACGACCTTGCTCATATCAACCGTCACATCCTCTGCACCGAGAA
>JBEIIK010000202.1:0-2151 GCA_040380835.1 Ignavibacteria bacterium
GCGGTGAAAGTGCGCGCCGGCGAGGTCCTCAATGCAACTGACAAGGCCCAGCCAATGGACGGCGATTGGGAAATGCCGTACAGATGAGCCGACGCCGCTCAAGCGGCAGCACGCAACCACCCCCCAAACCCTGAAACCCAAAACCCAAAACCTGTAACCTAAAAGCTGAAACCCCATGGAACTCCTCATTACCATCCTGACCTGGCTCGGCCTGATCACCGCCGGCACTTCTTACACTGATTCTGATATCCGCCGCATTGCCACCGAAAACCGCTCAGCGGTGAAGGTGCGCGCCGGTGAGGTCCTCAATGCAACTGACAAGGCCCAGCCAATGGACGGCGATTGGGAAATGCCGTACAGATGAGCCGACGAATGTAACCTGTCCGCAGGCCGATCATATCCTCAATGGCCCTTAGCACCCGCTGTTGAGAGCCGTGTAGGCCTGCGGTTCAGGTGTTTGTTGTTCAGCCCCCTTTCTCTGGTGCCCACATCGGGGTTTCTCACCAGAACCGCTCGAGCACTATAATCCTCTGCACGCCGGCAACTCACTCCGGCAGTTATCGTTTACTTCGAGCTATCGGGATGCCTCGCATCCCTCTCTACAGGCACGTCAATCCGTTTCCCCTTTTTTCATTTCCATCTACAGGTGTAGTAAATGTTTCTACCCCCCCCTCCCCCCCCCCCCCCGCAGCTCACGTCAGCTGCTCCTCGTTCTTAGTGTGATCTGTCTGGCCATGGGCCTGCATGTTCACGCGATAGCCCAGCCGGGCACATGTATCCTCGGCGATCGCATTCACAATAATCTGCGAATCATAAATCAGGATGGTGCGCAGAACGTCCAGTGTTTCGATTGTCTGACCAATCCACCGAATGTACTCCTTGACCTCATTCACAAGTACAAACCGGTGATTCGCCTGGCATCAAACTTCGACGGTGGCGGTTGCCTGGGCCGATCGGGTACATTGAGTCTCCACAATAATTACGGGCCGCGGTACTCCCAGGAGGAATCGGAATACGATCTTGCCCTCGTGGCATCCGAAAAGATCAACAACCTTCTTTTGAGCACGCGTAACCACACCGCCTCGATCAAGTTCGCCACGACGCCTGAGCTGAATGCACCAGATGTCGAACGCATGCGGATAACGCCGCAGGGGTTTGTGGGAATCAACACATCTCAACCAAAGAGCCAGTTGCACGTACTCGGTGACGTGACCGTGGGAGTTGCCCGGAATACGAGAGCCACACCTGGATTCAACAATAGAATCAGCGTCGACGGCATTGTGCTTGCAAAGGAAGTGCGAGTAACTCCTCTGAGCTGGGCCGATGACGTCTTCGGTCCCGACTATGTTCTTCCCTCACTGACTGATGTCGAATCACATATTCGCGAGCACCGGCATCTTAAAGGTATTCCTTCGGAGCAGCAAGCCATCACTGAAGGTGTCGATGTGGCCGTCATGCAGGCAGCTCTCCTCCGGAAGGTCGAGGAACTTACGCTGTACGTGATCGAGCTTGAAAAGAAGGTCGCGCGTCTTAGCACGGAATCCAATGGAGAAAAGCCATGAGGTGGATGTTCATTTTCATGTTCACGAGCATGGCCCTCTTGCTTTTCGGGTGCGGCACAGAGCCCTCGGCACCTGCGCCACCTCGCACGATCAAGGAGCAGATCGCGGCGTGGAATCCGAGGATCATTGTGGAAGAGCAGATTGGGGGGGTTAGGTCGTTATGGAATCTTCAGACCATTACGCCGGGTGACACGATCTGTACGGATGTGGCCCGATTCAGCATCGACAGTCTAAGCAAACCCGACTCGGTGGTGTGGACGCTTGGACAGCGGGTGTTTACCACTACGCGCTTTGCGACCACCAATATTCCGCGAGGCACACAGACCATACGCGCTCTGATACGGAAGCGATTCTACTCGGAGGCAGAGGGCAGAGACACAACGATTGAGCGCAACATAGAACGCACGTTCGTATCGCTCGACGAGAGCTACAGTCTGACCATCGGCAAATGGGTTCCGGTGAACTCGTCGGATCAACGTATCGACACGCTTCGCGTACTGTATCAGGAGATCATCCCCGGCTTGGGTAGCGGACTTGGGAACTATGTGCTCGGTGCCTCTCGTGGTTGTGATTCGGCAAGTACATCCAC
>JBEIIK010000203.1:0-2045 GCA_040380835.1 Ignavibacteria bacterium
GTACTGGTATATCACCATGTAGCTTTTCCCGTTCTCCCGCCACGCACCAACGATGTTCTGGATGTCGTCAGTCACGCCCCGTATCTGCGGCACATCGACCACCTCCATCTTCGTCAGGTCGCTGTTCCCCAATATGATCTTCCCTATCGGCCCTGAGGGGGCGGAACTTTGGACAGAGGTCGATACTGTCCCCGTTATGAAATCCTGTTTACCGTCGCCATTGAAATCATCGACTCGGCGGCTTGCTATGCCCCAGTAGTTCAACGCGTACTTGGCCACCGGTAGGGAATCCGGTGGTCCGTTCTTGACTCTTCCCTGATAGACGACGCCGTCGTCCAGAAGGTAGTCAGAGATGCTGTCGCCATTGAAGTCCACTTGCCCTGCCCACAGTCCGGCATCATACGTCTTCCACTTTCCCCACGTGAACATGTTCACCGTGTCGCCTCTGTCACGCATGTACAGCGTACTCGACTCCCCCCGTGGACGGTAAAGCACCAATGCATTCTTACCGCCTCGATCCGTATCGAAGTTCTCGACATAACTCGCATCGTACACCCCCGGCACCTCGTACCACACCTTCAAGGTGGGGATCTTCGAGGTGTCTTGGGCGCAGAGCCCGGCGCTGCCAAGCAGCATCATGCAGGCAAGGAGCAGGGCTGCCACCTGGCCGGATGGGTAGAGGCCGCGTGCATGTAGGCCGCGTGCGGCGGTTGGTCGTCTCTTCATGGGTCCTCCCGTCGTTTGTGAATGTGTGGGGCAGATGGGCTGTGACGATGATATGGTAAAGACACGCTACAAAATGACAAAGAAAGAACAACAGGGGGAGAAATGGCGTGGCTTTATTTGACGGTAAGGGTCTTGTTGCACGAAACGCGATCGGCATGGCAGGATTGCGCCGATGAGCAGCGCAATGAGCGCAGTGCAGGTTGGGAGCAGCAAGTGGTGGCACCGACGAAAAGAAGGATTTCCCTGAAGACACGCACGCGGTCCGAACCGACACCATGATGTATCTTCCTCGATCATGAAAAAAGCGCTTCTCATCCTTGTCATCCTTGGTGTCGTCGGCTACCTCGCGGGACCTCGTCCCGCGCATCCTTCGTTCGCCGCTTCCATGCCCGTTGTTCCCGGTGATGCAACGACTCTCGAACACGCGGTGAATGCCCGCGAAGCCGCTCTGCCGCTGAAGCCTGAGGCGGCGGCACGTATCATGTGGGCCGATAGCTCACAAGCAATCACGGACATCGCCATCGTGTACCTGCATGGTTTTTCGGGCACGTGGCACGACGGATCTCCCGCTGTGCAGGAGGTGGCGCGACGTCTGGGAGCGAATCTCTATCTGGCGCGTCTGTATGGTCATGGCTTGAACGTGCCCGAACCCTTGCTCGATTATTCCCCCGATTCCGTGTACGCCGACGCCGTCCGCGCACTGGCCATCGGCAAACGTCTGGGACGCAGAGTGGTGGTGATCGGTACGTCCACGGGCGGAACGCTCGCTCTCATGCTCGCTGCGCGCTTTCCCGGCGACGTGGCATCGGTTATTAATTGGTCGCCCAACATCCGTCTGCATCATCCCTTGAGCTTCCTCTCGAACAATCCGTGGGGTCTGGCGCTCACGCGCATGGTGGTGGGTGGCGATTACCGGGAAACATCCTTGCCGAATCCCGAGCGTGCGAAATACTGGTACATGAAGTACCGCATCGAGGGCATCGTGCAATTGCAAGAGCTGCTCGAGAGTTCCATGACCCGGGAAACCTTCGCCGCCATCAAGCAACCCGTCCTCACGATGTGCTGGTACAGGAATGACACCGACCAGGACTCGCTCGTGAGCGTGGATGCCATGCGCACAATGCATGAACAGTTGGGATCGACGAAGAAACTCTTCATCCCCCTCGATGCCGCCGCGCATGAGATCGGCTACGGTACCGAGAGCAAAGCCGTTACAGACGTGGTGGAGCGGAGTGTGGCGTGGGTGAGGGAGCGGTGAGTTACCGCACCACCACCACCGTCTTGCGTGCCACGTCGGTCTCCGTTTGCACGACGATGCA
>JBEIIK010000204.1:0-2036 GCA_040380835.1 Ignavibacteria bacterium
GAATACCGTCGTCTGAGTCTTTAGTGAATCGATGTACTCCATACGGCAGGTGGAATCGTAGTGAACGTTCGCTCCCGTCTGTTTGTAGCGCGATACGGTGGCAGGATCACATGATACAACCAGGATACGCCTTGATGCCTCTGTGAGCATTTGATCGAACGTTGCCTGACAGCCGTGACAGGTACCATCCATGATGAATGCAACGGCATCGTATTCAGCGCGGTCCAGCGTTGCTTCCTGCATCCAGCGGGCAAATGAAATCGTTCCGCTCTGTATGCTGTTGTCTGCACCGCCCGTTGATTCGGGTCGCTGTTCCTGACACGAAATCAGCATGAACATGCAGAGTAAAGTCAAACCTACACCAGAAGTACATCTCACGGACTTCATCATCTTCTCCAATACGTTACTTCATTGCGATACGGTACATGGCAAACGTCATCCGACCATCCTGCTGGTCCTTTCGTGAGCGACGGACAAACGCCATCTTATCGCCAAGCACCAGCGGGCACGGACTCAATCCCTTGTGGTCGTCTGGCAGATCAACCACTGATGTTTTCCCCTCCTTGGTCACGATAAGCGAATAGCGCGAGAGTTCATCGCTGGCTACGCGCCCGTCTTTTGAACGAAGGGGCTGTCCCTTACTGAGCACCGAGACATGCGTCTCGGTTGGTCGAATGTAATTGTAGTACACTATGTACGGCTCGGTGAGCCATAGCGAATACGACGATGGCGGCGGATCGGGCAGCTTCGAGTGAAAGTTAACGTGAGCATCAACAGACTTTGCCACTGGCATCACTGAGCCGTCTTGCCGAAGCACATAGATCGAATCCGAGAAGGCATACCTGAAGTGCATGATATCCTCGGGGCTTACGATATCCGACAGAATGGGATGCCAAAATGACCGTCCGGTATCATCCCGAATCTCCTGAGGGTAGGAATGTACGAACGTCCATTGTCGGCTTTTCAAATCATACCGAGCAAGACACGGCTTTTGCAAGTAAGTCTTTACATCACTGTATGCTCCTATGTTACATGTAACGACATTTCTCGAGACACACACCGCATCCGAAACTGCGTAGCGGATGCCCTCGGCGTCAAAAAGCTGCGCTAGGGTATCAACGCCTACGATCCTGAGATCCGCGTCTAGTCGGTACAGCCGCCAAAGGTTGTGATCGTAAGCATACAAGCACTGCGCTTCCCCGTCGAAATACGTTGATGTGATCTCGGCCCATCGCGGATTTGACAGACATACCTGCTTGACCGGTTCAGGGTTCGGATATCGGTACATCCATACCGAATCAGCACCAGCACCGAATAGGTACAGCACAGTATCAACGCCCCTGGGGGTGTTCCAGTATCCGGGAATGATGCTGTGGTACTCTGAATTGACAAGATTCTTTGGCAGTGTGATAACAAACGAACCGGCAGCCTCTAGCGAGGCTACCGGCTTGTTCGCGCACGATTCTACGATCAGCAATGTGATTGCAGCCCACCATGCGATTCGCAGCATCAGTTCACTCCTGAATAGTCCTTCGGAACACCATGGGCATCGACTACCCTGTACTGCCTCCGATCAACCGGTACATCTTCGATCTTTACCAGGAATGCCCGCTGATTCTGTAAATCACCGAGAACAGTTGGCTCCATAGAAGACCATATCTCCGAGTAATTCGACGGACTTTGAAAGAATACATGTTGCGTTCCCAAACTGATAGCCAGATCGAGATTACTGATCTGACTTGTCAGCTTCGGGCGCTCTGCTTCTACGATGATATCAGAGTAGCAGTCGTATCTCGGCGGTGCGCACATAGGCCGAGCCCCCTTTGTATACGTCTGCGTGATTTTCCCAACGCTTGCTGCAGTCCCACCGTTTGCTACAGATACGTTCATGGTGCCCTTTCCGGCCACCTCCACCTTTTGCTCAGGTGTCACGACCTGAGTTTCTGTGCTACAACTTGTAAGTGCGACCGTCAAGGCAAGTCCGACGCCGCACGCCGTTAGAATGATTGCAGGTTTCATATGAACCTCAAAAAAAA
>JBEIIK010000205.1:0-1918 GCA_040380835.1 Ignavibacteria bacterium
AATCAACTTGTTACGGGGCTACGCGGACGCAATTTCCCGAATCCGGCATTCCGCAATCCGACCTCGGCTGTTGTGCGTGAGGCGTATTCATTCGAAACGGCGTTCTCGTTTCTGTCGTACATCACACGCTGGAACTTCAACTACAACGACAAGTACTTTGTGAGTCTGACGGGCCGTTTGGACGGTTCGTCGCGTTTCGGTAGCGAGAATCGCTACGGCTTTTTCCCGTCGATCGGTGCAGGCTGGCTCCTCTCCAAGGAAGACTTCCTCAAGGATATCGAAGAGATCTCGCTGCTCAAGCTGCGGGCCAGTATCGGTCTAACGGGTAACGCCGACGGTATCGATGATTATCAATGGCAGGGCACCTATAAGGCAGGCGCTGACTATGCCGGCACGCCGGGCATCCGGCCGGACCGACTGGCCAACCCGCTGCTTGGCTGGGAGCAGACGCGTCAGATAGACATTACCACGGAAGCCGGTTTCTGGAACGGACGTTTTCAGGCAACCGTCTCGTGGTATCACAAGCTGACGTCGAATGTGCTTCTCAACGTGGCCGTTCCGGCCTCCACAGGCTTCTCCTCGATCCTCAAGAACGTGGGATCGTTCGAGAACACCGGCGTCGAGATCGTCCTCAGCGGTTACCCCGTCAGCTCGGGTGAGTTTACCTGGCGCACCGATCTGTCCATTGCGCACAACACAAATAAGGTGCTTGACAATGCCGAGTTGCCCCCTGACGCAATCGGGGGTCCGGGCGAGACTCGCATCCTGGTCGGCTATCCGGTAGGTACCTTCTTCATCAACCGTTCGGCCGGTGTTCAGTCCAGTACGGACTCGGTCACCGTGCAGCGCCGTCGCTCCGGCAATGCCGTCACCTTCCTGACCTCTAAGGACGATGCCCGCTGGAATCAGTTCTACGACACAACGATCGTGGTAGTCGGTGGCTCGCAGCTGTTCTACAACGTCAACGGACGCATCACTGATCAGTATGATCTGAATGACCGTGTAGCACTCGGCAATCCATATCCGACGTGGTTTGGTTCATTTACGAACACCATCAACTGGAAGGGCTTTGATCTGACGGCCATGATCTACTATCAGTTCGGCAATCAGATCTATGATGATGCCGCCAAGCGTCAGGTCGGTAATATCGGATCGAACTTCAACCAGGTCAAGGACCAGACCGAACGGCGCTGGCAGAAGGAAGGCGACGTAACGGACGTGCCGCGTCTGTCGCTGACTGAGAACTACGACATCAACACCGACCGCTTCATCTATGACGGTTCATTTGTCCGTCTGCGTCAGCTCACACTCGGCTACACCGTTCCGGGCGACTATCTCGATATGTCGGGCCTGTCGAGTCTACGGGTGTATGTGACCGGTCAGAATCTTCTGACCTGGACGAACTATCCCGGATGGGATCCGGAGATCATGCGTGACCAGGATGGGGCGCAGGGTCGAAATCTCGGTGCCGGCGTGACGTATCTAACGCCACCGCAGGCACGTCAACTCGTCATTGGCATCAACGCGGGGTTCTGATCATGAAGACATCATCAACATCCTCGATCCGCTCGATTCTGGTCATGGGGCTTGCCGTGATCACGCTGGGTTGCGACTCAATCCTGAATCAGACGCCGCCCCTTGACATCTCCAACGACGTTGCACTTTCCACGCCGAACGGCATCGTTGCAGCGCTGACGGGTGCTGCTGACCAGTTCTCGTCCGGCGCGTTCTATGGCGGCAATACGATGTCGATCGGTGAACTCTGGTCGAACAACATTGAGTCCAACGTCGGTGCCGATTTCGGACGCCTGCAGATCCTGTCCTATAACCTCAACATCTTCAATCCCGAGGGACGCTCGATGTGGGGTGACGGCTATGGTGTGATCAACCGGGCCAACAACATCATCCGTGCCGTGGA
>JBEIIK010000206.1:0-1790 GCA_040380835.1 Ignavibacteria bacterium
CACGACCGTGCGGTTATACATGCGACCTTCGGGCGTGTCATTCTCGAACAGGGGTTCATCTTCTCCAACGGCGTTCGAGGTGAATCGGACGTTCCGAATGCCTCGGGCATTCAGTTCCTGTTTCATGAGTTCCATCACCTGATCGGCCCGCTTCATTGAGAGCTCAAGGTTGGTCTTGCCGACTTCGTTGATATGGCCGTAGATGTTCACTCGAGAGCCGTTTCGGACGGATGGGATAATGTCGCTGATCAGGAAGTTTTTCGATCGTGCCACAGGATCATCGTCGTTGAATTCGAAGTTCAGTCGGTGACGCATTGATGTGCTTTCCTGATCTGTGCGGATAAGGCTCATCTGTTCCGATTCCGTTCGCGTCTGACCATCCCGTGTTGTGGCGTTGACGGTCAGCGTGAATTTGCCTGAGCGCTGGTTCGGCTGCAAAAGGCCAGTGGGGTCTAGATACGCAGTTGCCTGCGTGAAGGGCCCATAGGATCTGCTCTGTCCGTTCCCGTCAATTCGAGCTCCCCAACTTGAGAGATCCCGAATAGCTGACATATCAACAAGCACCTGGTGCTCCATTTCTGCCGGACGCACGGAAGTCACCATGACGCGCGAGCCCAGCCGATCGGGCTGCATGTTGCGAAACTGGACACGACGATTTTCGTCGGCCAGGCGCGGCGATGTCGTGCGATTGGTTCCCGATCGCGGTTCAGGATCGCCTGTTGTAATCTTCAACTGGCTCTGTTGCACCCCCCATACATCAACAAGATACTTCTGCACGCTCTCGGCCATGGCACGCGCGTTACGACCATCCGGATCCGAGGCATACAGCTCGACGCTTGCGCCCGGGTAGGACGTCAGACGCCAGCCCATGTAGTTGAGAATGTTGTAGTAAACGTTGCGCTGAACCTTAGGACGTTGGTCAACATCGCTGACGTCGATCGTAGTGCTCGATGCCGTGTTGGCAAAGCCCCGCGTTTGTTCGCGCGTCAGTTTTGTATAGCGGTCGGGTATATCTGTGGAACCGCGATCAAAGAATACATACGGGCGCATCGGGAAATCTGCCCGCTCAATGCGCTTGGCGTAGACACCTTCACGGGGCTCGGCAGCCCGAAAGAGCTTGCCCGGTGCAGGAGCTGGAGATGGGGTGTATGGGGCTTCCGTTACCGATTCCACGACAGGTGCCGAACCAAAGGCAAGTGCTACGCCCCCTCGAATCGAGACCGTGCTCATGCCGTCATTGAAGGCGATCTGGTCTGTAAAGTTGGTGCCGCGCTGACCCACCATGTACGAGGCCTCCACAAACGGCGTTAGTATCCACTGCGTCGATGAACCGGGGTCCGATAAGAACACATCATAGCCCGCTCCGGCAAACCCCGACGCAGTCAGAGCGTGCTTTACCGTGCCGGGCCGGGCAACGTCAAGATCCTTTTGTTGGACACTCTCTTCGGGCGTGTAGTCGAACTTCTGCTGGATCGAAGCGCCAAGGCCAGCACCGGCCGTCAGATGGAGCTGATCGCCGAGGTAGAACTTCAGATTCGGCTCGATCGAGACATAGCTCATATTGAACTGATAGTCGTCGCTGTAGTACGTCGCAGCTGCAGCGGAGGCAATACCATCACCTTTGCGATAGGACTCATCGGTTGCCAGGAGGCTGCGATTGTCGTAGGTGAAACGTGTGCCGAAGTGGATAGCGTCAGTGATCGACGTTTGAAAGGTCAGTCCACCGTAGAGTCCGCCCCCTTGACCGTCATTGTAGATCTTGGAGCCGAACTGTCCGCCGGGTCGCTTCA
>JBEIIK010000207.1:0-1722 GCA_040380835.1 Ignavibacteria bacterium
ACCTGCTTGAACTTTTTCACAAACTCGCCTGACGAAGGATCCTGCTCCATACTGGTGTAAAGCGCAAACGGATTTCGTCGGTTGTACACATTGTAAATGTTGATACTGAACTCCCACGGGAGATCGAACATCTCGAACTCGTTGATAAGATTGACGTCCATCTTATGGAATGCTGCAATACGGAACGCATTGCGCTCCGTGAAGTAGTCCTGCGTGTTGCCCCATCCGAGCTCACCCGTGAGGTACTGCGCTGACGGGACGGTGTAGGCGGCACCGGTGGCATACTGCCAGGTAGCGCCAAGACGCCATGTTTCACCAATGCGGTATTGAAGCGCAATCGACACGTCGTGGCGTCGATCATAGCGCGGCGTAAAGGTTATGCCGCCGTTGAGCTCCGGAAACGTCCGCTCCGTCCAGGCCAGCGTATACCCGATCCAGCCCGTGAGGTCACCCAATTGACGCTGTAAGAAGAGTTCGAGACCGTAAGCGCGTCCACTGCCGGAGGTGAACTGCGATTCAAGGGGCACACCGAGCGTGAACTCGGCGTCATCACGGTACTCGTAGAGATTCTCCATGGTCTTGTAGTACGTCTCGGCCGTAAAGCGCCAGGCATTCTCATCGAATGTTGTCTGGTACCCCAGCACGCCCTGCATGGAGCGGCTCGGCTGGATTCTGCTTGTTGAAGGGAACCAGACGTCGGTTGGCAGCGACACGTCGTTGCGCACGATCAGGTGCAGGAACTGATGCGCCACGGCAAAGGACCCTGTTAGACTCGACGTTTCGGACAGGTCGTACGACATCGAGGCACGGGGCTCGAAGCGCAGCCAGCCCCCTTGCTGAAACCAGTAAAGACGTCCGCCGAGATTCGCCCGCAGCACATCGGTAATGGTCCACTCATCCTGGGCATAGAGAGCAGCATCGACGCTGATGATATCGCCGGCACGAACAAAGGACGTATCGATCTCGATCAGTGAGCCCCCTACAGAGCTGAGAAAGTTGTGACGTGTAACATCGATGCCGGTCTTGATGAGGTGATCGGCCGCGGCCGACCATTGCAGTTCGGAACGGAACGTCAGATCGCGAATGCGGCTGCGAACGCCAAAGGACGCATCTCGTCCCGACTGAAAGTCCCGCGAACTGAGGTCCGTGCCGAAGGTATAGTCGGTGTATATCAGCGACGTGGACGTAAACATCTCGGGGTTGATGATATGTGCCCAGCGGAGATTAGCTGTTGCATTCCCCCATCCGATATCGAAGGCAGACGCAGTGTCGCTACCCGAGGTCAGCACGTCACGGCCGAAGTATCCGCTCAGAAACAGCCGGTCATTCGGACCAAGCCGCTTGTTGAGCTTCATGTTGAGGTCGTAGAAATAGTACTGTGGAATGATGTCGGTGTCATCCATTCCGAGTGTTGCCAGACCGATGAGCAGATCAAGATAGAAGCGCCGTCCCGAGACCATGAAGGTCGTTGTGGAATCGATCGGACCGTCGATCTGCAGACCCGACGCGATCAGGCTAACGCTACCAGAGCCCTTGATACGCTCGGCGTTGCCCTCTTTCATCGTGATGTCGATCACACTGGAGAGACGTCCGCCATACTCAGCCGGGAAGGCCCCCTTCATGAGCTTGACGTCGCGCAGGGCATCGGCATGGAAGGAGCTGAGAAAGCCGCCCAGGTGTGACGGATTGTAAACTGTGACACCATCGAGCAGCACCAGATTC
>JBEIIK010000208.1:0-1354 GCA_040380835.1 Ignavibacteria bacterium
CGGATGTTGTATCGCTCCCCGACCAGATCCTGCGACGGGAGTTTCGTCTGCCACGTTGATCCGTTGTCAGTTGTCCGTGCGAGGTACGTCGTATCGCCGCCGATCATCCATGTCGAGCCTCCTACCCATGCAACGGTAAACACGGTAATCGTATCGGGTGCCTGCGCTGCGGTCGAAGTCCATGTCTGACCAAAGTCCGTGCTCATGATTGCCGTACCCTTGCCACCAACGGCCATAACCCTTCCGTTGCCAGCCACAGCAATGGCATGCAGCGGAGCGGCCGACGTCTGAACTTTCGTCCATGTCCGTCCGGCATCGCTCGTGCGATACACCGCCCCGCTGATACCAGTGCTTACCAGCGTCTGCTCTCCCACATGCCGAACACATGTAATATCATCCTCCTCGGCAACAACAACACGTTCCCACGTCCGGAAGTGGTCGTCACTGCGATACACCGCTCCCAGTCCACCGGCTACAACTAATCCGGAATCTGAGAAGTAGGCAACAGATCGCAGAGTCTGCGCTTCGTCCACCTGCACAAACCGCCACGTTACACCACGGTCTGCACTCAGATAGATCGACCCGAAGTACCCTACTGTGGTCACGCGACGGCCGTCACGCGACGTACCGCAGGCCTCCTGCATCGTGCGCTGCGTTTGCTGCCGCAGCGATTTCCATCTGGCCTGGATCTGGGCGTGCACCGGGAGCGCTGTCATCAGACACATAATCGCTACCACGGCACCACAAACACATCGACGAAGAGATTGAGTCATTGCTATTCTCCCGGGAGATTTCGTGTTGTTGTTACTGTCGCATTACATTCGGCACGGAGCAAACATTACATCGTCACTTCGAGCATTCGGATGTGTCAGGGATCCGAGGGCTCGTCAGGGCCGAACGGCGCTATGCCGCAGGCGGGCACACAGACCACTCCGGGTATGCCCGAAGGACATGGCTCGACTGGACCATTCGGCGTGGGCGGTGGCTGCCTCCTGATCTTTCGTTTGCCGTTGGGATCGATGCAGACAAGATAGTAGTCAAGGCAGCAGGCTTGATTGGTTTCACACCAGTGCAATCTGTTCCACTGGTAACCTTTGCCGTCAGTTACGTCACCATCGGGGTCGGTGAACAGCTTCTGCCAGCAGGGCCCCTTTACTACGCGCCAATTTGCTTCACATTCGCCAGTGTTCTTTGGCGGAAACTTCATCGGGTTGAGGAGAAGCATCTTCCGTGTCACTTTGGCAAGTAGCTGCGCAGCATCCATACTGGCGAAACAGGCATCACACGCAGGGTCGTTTCTCTCGCGTCTTCCGTTGGGTGTTGTCACATATTCAATGTATAGGTCGTGCCAACG